>CAVALB010000001.1:0-113470 GCA_963589345.1 uncultured Selenomonadales bacterium
ATACGCCACACCGACGAAATGCGAAGCATTTTGGAGGTTGGTTCTGAACAGTTACATTATCTGAACAAAAAGGAGGAAGATAGGATGGCAGCAATCGCAACAAGCTTGCTTGGATATACTGTAAAGGCCGTGATCTTTGCAGCACTTGCCTACGCGGGCATTCTCTGCGGAAAAAAGTTCAGAGACAAAAAAGAGGCTGACCGCGCATAGGCAGCAATGATACGGAGGAAGTAATAAAGTGAAGAAGTATGGAGTAAACGAACTGAGAAGAATGTTCCTGGAGTTCTTTGAGAGTAAGGGACATCTGGCTATGAAGAGCTTTTCCCTGGTGCCGCACAACGACAACAGCCTGCTCCTCATCAACTCCGGTATGGCACCGTTAAAGCCGTATTTTACCGGACAGGAGATTCCGCCGAGAAGACGTGTAACAACCTGTCAGAAGTGTATCCGCACCGGTGATATCGAAAATATCGGTAAGACTGCACGTCACGGTACCTTCTTTGAGATGCTTGGAAACTTCTCATTCGGTGATTATTTTAAGGATGAGGCAATCCACTGGTCCTGGGAATTTTTAACTGAGGTTGTCGGACTGGAGAAGGATCGTCTGTATCCGTCTGTTTATCTGGATGATGACGAGGCATTCGATATCTGGAACAAGGAGATCGGCGTTCCGGCAGAGAAGATTTTCCGTTTTGGAAAAGAGGACAACTTCTGGGAGCATGGTGCAGGTCCGTGCGGTCCGTGTTCTGAGATCTACTATGACCGCGGTGAAAAGTATGGCTGCGGTAAGCCAGGCTGTACGGTAGGCTGCGAGTGTGACCGCTATATCGAGGTATGGAACAACGTATTTACCCAGTTTGAGAACGACGGCCACGGCAATTATACCGAGTTAAAGCAGAAAAACATTGATACCGGTATGGGTCTGGAGCGTCTGGCTGTGGTTGTCCAGGACGTAGATTCCCTGTTTACGGTAGATACAAACAAGGCACTTCTGGATGAGGTCTGTGCACTGGCACATACCGAGTATCAGGCTGATCACAAGAAGGATGTTTCCCTTCGTATCATTGCGGATCATGTGAAGTCCTGTACCTTCATGATCTCTGACGGTATTATGCCTTCCAACGAGGGACGTGGTTACGTTTTACGTCGCCTGATCCGTCGTGCGGCACGCCACGGACGTCTGCTTGGCATCGAGGGAAGATTTATGCCGGAACTGTCGAAGACTGTCATCGAGCTTTCCAAGGATGGATATCCGGAACTCGAAGAGAAGAAGGCTATGATCTTAAAGGTTCTTGCAGAAGAGGAAGAAAAGTTCAACAAGACCATCGATCAGGGTCTTGCAATCCTTGCTGATATGGAAGGCGAGATGTCTGCAAAGAATGAGACCGTCCTTTCCGGCGAGAATGCATTTAAACTGTATGATACCTATGGATTCCCGTTAGATTTAACGATCGAGATCCTCGAAGAAAAGAACCTGACGGTAGATGAGGAAGGCTTCCAGGCAGCCATGAAGGAACAGCGTGAGAAGGCAAGAAAAGCACGCAAGACCACAAACTACATGGGTGCCGATGTAACCGTATATCAGTCGATTCCGGCTGAGATCACCTCAAAGTTTGTTGGTTATGACAGACTTTCCCATGAGTCTAAGATCACAGTCCTGACCACCGATACGGAGATCGTAGAGGCTCTGACGGACGGTCAGCGCGGAACCGTGATCGTAGAGGAAACTCCGTTCTACGGAACCATGGGCGGACAGTGCGGTGATACCGGTGTGATTACCGGAGCAAACAATGGCGTCTTCGTTGTAGATGACACCATTCATTTACAGGGCGGAAAGATCGGCCATGTCGGACATATGACAAGCGGTATGCTGGCAGCAGGTGAGACGGTTACCTTAAAGGTGAATGAGACCTCACGCCGTTCTACCGAGAAAAACCACAGTGCAACCCATCTTCTGCAGAAGGCATTGCGCACCGTTCTCGGCGAGCATGTAGAGCAGGCCGGTTCCCTGGTAACTCCGGATAGACTTCGCTTTGACTTTACACACTTTTCTGCCATGACTCCGGAGGAGATCAAAAAGGTAGAGACTCTGGTAAATGAAAAGATACAGGAAAATCTGGATGTTGTAACACAGGAGATGAGTCTTGATGAAGCAAAGAAGACAGGCGCTATGGCTCTGTTTGGCGAAAAATACGGTGAGAAGGTTCGTGTGGTCAAGATGGGCGATTTCTCTACCGAGCTTTGCGGTGGTACTCATGTCGCTCATACAGGCACGATTCATGCATTCAAGATCCTCTCAGAGGCAGGCATTGCAGCAGGCGTCCGCAGAATCGAAGCATTGACCGGTGACGGACTGATGCGCTACTATGAGAATCTGGAGCAGGAACTTGTTGAGGCTGCAAAGACAGCAAAGACAACCCCGGCAGATTTAAAGAACAAGATCGAATCCATGCTGGAAGAAATCAAGGCACTTCATGCTGAGAATGATAAGTTAAAGAGCAAGCTGGCTAACGAGTCCTTGGGAGATGTTATGGATCAGGTTCGCGATGTCAATGGCGTCAAGGTACTTGCAGCTAAGGTTACTGATGTGGATATGAACGGTCTGCGCACTCTGGGTGACCAGTTAAAGGACAAGCTTGGTGAAGGCGTGATCGTTTTAGCATCGGTTCAGGGAGAAAAGGTAAACCTGATGGTAACCGCAACCGACGAGGCTCAGAAAAAGGGTGCTCATGCAGGCAATCTGGTCAAGGCCATCGCCGGCTTAGTTGGCGGCGGCGGCGGCGGACGTCCGAACATGGCACAGGCAGGCGGGAAAAATCCTGCAGGTGTGGATGCAGCCTTAGAAAAAGCCTACGAAACCGCAGCAGAACAGATTCACTAATAAAAAATAAAAAAAACTGTTGACGAATCGAGATTTTATGCTATAATCATACCAGTGCTATAAAATACCCAAACAGTTGTATTATGCACAAGTACACAACTGGAGGGAGGTTAGGTGTGAGCTATGTCAAACGTTATCGTTAAAGAAAACGAGAGCCTGGACAGTGCATTACGCAGATTCAAAAGAAACTGCGCAAAGGCTGGTATTCAGCAGGAGATTCGTAAAAGAGAGCATTACGAGAAGCCAAGCGTAAGACGCAAGAAAAAGTCTGAAGCTGCAAGAAAACGCAAATTTAATTAAGTATTTCTGCAATCCCTGGTCTATGACCAGGGATTTTTTCGTATATGAAGTTGCAATTCCTATTCTGACGAAAATTTGACGGAAAAAAGGGGTGTTAATAATTGAAAATAATGTTAAAATACAAGATAACAGAATTTTGACCAAAGTGAAGGAGCTTACAGAAAACAGGATGAGTGTAATCGAGACTATCATTGATATTCCGGCAGAGCATGAAAAAAATGTATGCGGACAGTTTGACAGCTATTTAAAGAAAATTGAGCGGACACTGCATGTCACCATCGTGGCAAGGGACGGAGCGATCAAGCTGATCGGACCGGAACTTATGATCCGTCGCGCCAAAAGCGTGTTCAATAATCTTGTGGAATTGTCGAAGCGTGGCAATGCCATTACCGAGCAGAATGTAGACTATGCACTTTCTTTATGCTTTACGGAATCGGACGATGCCATTCTTGAGATCGATAAGGATATTATATGCAGAACCATAAACGGAAAACCGGTCAAGCCGAAAACAGTAGGACAGAAACAGTATGTGGATATGATCCGCAAGAAGATGATCGTGTTCGGGATCGGTCCTGCCGGAACCGGAAAGACGTATCTGGCTATGGCTATGGCGATCTCGGCTTTTAAAAACGGTGACGTGAACCGCATTATCCTTACGCGTCCGGCAATCGAGGCAGGAGAAAAGCTGGGCTTTTTGCCCGGAGATCTCCAAAGCAAGATCGATCCGTATCTGCGGCCTTTGTATGATGCACTCTATCAGATCATGGGAGCGGAAAGCTTTTTGCACAATCAGGAAAAGGGGCTGATCGAGGTGGCACCCCTTGCATACATGCGAGGCCGTACACTGGATAATGCCTACATTATCCTTGATGAGGCACAGAATACGACTCCTGCTCAGATGAAGATGTTTCTGACCCGTATCGGTTTTGGCTCGAAGGTTATCATCACCGGTGATAAGACCCAGAAGGATCTTCCGAGCGGCGCGGTTTCCGGTCTGGATGTGGCAATGAAGGTACTTGGCCGGATCGAGGATATTGGTTTTTGCAATCTGACCAGTGCCGATGTAGTACGTCATCCGTTGGTACAAAAGATTGTACAGGCCTATGATGATTATGAAAAGAAAAATCAGCCCAAACAGCCGGAAAAAGAGAAACCCCACAAACTGAAGGGATTTAAATATCACAGATAAAACAGAAAGGCGGACAATACCATGACTATCAATATTGAATACGAGACAGATAAGCCTTTGGATGTAGACTATGAAAAGGTTGCAAATGACATCATTCCGGCAGCGCTTGACTATGAAAAATGTCCTTATGAGGCAGAGGTCAATTTGATCCTGACCGACAACAACGCGATCAAGGAGATCAACCGGGATTATCGACAGATCGATCGTCCTACGGATGTATTGTCTTTTCCGATGATCGAATTTGAAAAGGAATCGGATTTCAGTCATGTGGAGGAAGCCGTGGAGGATTATTTCAATCCGGAAACCGGAGAGCTGATCCTGGGAGATATCATCATTTCGGTAGAAAAAGTGATCGAGCAGGCGGAAAAGTACGGACATTCCAAGGAACGGGAGCTGGCTTTTTTGATTGCCCACAGTATGCTGCATCTGTGCGGATATGACCATATGGAGGATGCAGAACGCGAGATCATGGAAACCAGGCAGAGTGAGATATTGGCAGGAGAGGGCTATCATAGATGAAAAAAAACAGGGGGAAGCAGTATGTGCAGCTTCTTATAACAGTCGGATGTCTGACTGCGGGAGTCATGTCCTTAAGCGGCTGCAGCAAAAAACAGCCATATAACAGGATTGAAGCAGAAACGCTTACCGATCTGTCGGAAACAGAGCCGATCAAAATAGAGGCGGAAACACCGGAAACGGAAACGCCGGAGACGGAAATGGCAGACCCGAATGAACAGGAACCAAGAGTCGAGAAGGATGGCCTAATCCGCAGCTACCTGACCGGCGAGATGGTTCCGGTATCTCAGGGCAACCGTCGTCCGTTAGCCATCATGATGAGCAATGATAAATCCGCACTGCCGCAGTACGGAATCAACCGTGCCGGGGTGGTCTATGAGGCTCCGGTGGAGGCACTCATGAATCGTTATCTTGCGATCATGGAGGATTATGATGATCTGACCAGGATTGGCTCCGTGCGTAGCTGCCGTACCTATTATGTCTATTTTGCCAGGGAGTTTGATGCGATCTATGCACATTTCGGACAAAGCACGTTTGCAAAACCATATCTGAAATATATCGACAATATCAATGGCATAGAGGGCGCGGGCAGTACGGCATATTTCCGTTCCAAAGATAAAAAATCGCCGCACAATGCTTACGCAAGCTTTGAGGGGATTGAGCGTGCGATTGAAAAGCTGGGCTACAGTCAGGAATATGATGAGGATTACAACGGACATTTCCGGTTTTCAAGAGAGGGTACGCAGGCTGTCATGCTGGGAGCTGATGTAAGAACAGCCAATAAGGTGACTCCGGGATACAAACTGAATAATCCGTGGTTTGAATACCATGAGGATGACGGTCTGTACTATCGGTATCAGTACGGCGGGCCGCATATGGGAAGTGAAGGACAAGTTGCCGTAAAAAATATTATTATCCAATATTGTGCGGCCTCCTATTATGCGTCTACGGAGTACCGAAACATTAATGTGCATGGAGATGCCTGGGGATATTATATTTCCAACGGTCAGGTGGAGGATATCACCTGTAAAAAGGACGGAGAGTTTGGTGTGACTCACTATTATGATGCGTCCGGCAATGAGATCACGTTAAGTCCGGGAAAAACCTGGATTTGTATCTGTACAACGGACAATATGCAGCCGGCCGTGATCGAGTAAATGTAAAAGAATGTAAATGTAACTGTTCGGAGGAAATTGTGAGAAAAAAAGTAGTGATCATCGGAGGGGGAGCTTCCGGCCTGATGGCAGCAATCATGGCAGCCAGAGAAGGTGCCGAGGTAACCATTTTAGAGCACATGGACCGTGTTGGGAAAAAGATCCTATCCACAGGAAACGGACGGTGCAACATGACCAATCTATCCTTGCGGCCGGAATATTACCGGAGCAGTCAAAAGCAGTTTCCCATGAAGGTGCTGGATCGTTTTTCTGTCTGGGACACCTTGAATTTTTTTGACGGCATTGGCATCATAACCAGAAATCGAAACGGTTATATTTATCCGAATTCCGATCAGGCGGCCTCCGTGCTGGATGCTTTGCGGTTTGAGACAGAACATCTCGGTGTCCGGACGGTGCTTTCCTGCAGGATCAGCAAGGTTTACAAGAAAAAACAGGGAAAATTTGGCGTGGAGACGGATCAGGGAACCTTTGCGGGGGACAGTCTGATCCTGGCAACCGGTTCGAAGGCCGCTCCGGTATCCGGATCGGACGGGAGCGGCTATAAGCTTGCGGCTTCCTTCGGCCATACCATCATAAAGCCGCTTCCGGCTCTGGTACAGCTTCGCTGCAAGGGTGCCTTTTTTAAACAGCTTGCAGGGGTTCGCTGTGAGGCTGTAGTGCGGCTTGTGAGTGACACAAAGACCCTGGCGGCAGATGAAGGCGAGGTGCAACTGACAGATTATGGTATTTCGGGAATTCCGACTTTTCAGGTGAGCCGTTATGCCGCCTGTGCCCTGGATGCAGGGCGAGAGGTAAACGCCGTATTGGATTTCTTCCCATCAAGGAGCATGGAGGACACGAAGACGATGTTAAAGCAGCGCAGGGAGGTACTTGGCTATCGACCGGCGGGTGAATTTTTAAATGGTGTATTAAATAAAAAACTGTCTGTAGTATTATTAAAGCAGGCCGGAATACGGACAGAGACAAGCTGCGGCCAGATAAGCAACAGCCAGCTGGACGCTTTGACCATGCAGCTAAAGCAGTTTGAAGTTCCGGTCACAGCAACCAACAGCTTTGAACAGGCTCAGGTCTGCTGCGGAGGTGTGGATACCCGGGAAATCCGACCGGATACGATGGAATCAAAGCTTATAAAGGGACTGTATCTGGTAGGAGAACTCACGGATGTAGATGGGATCTGCGGAGGCTACAACCTCCAGTGGGCCTGGAGCACGGGAGCCGTAGCAGGAAGAACAGCAGGGAGAAACTAGATTATGATACGACTGACACAGATCAAGCTTCCGGCAGATCATACGCCGGAGGCACTTATCAAAAAGGCAGCGAAGCTGTTGCGAACTTCACCGGAAGAGATTCGAAGCCTCCATATCCGGAAGCGTTCACTGGATGCACGAAAAAAACCGGAGCTTTATTACAGCTATACGATCGATGTTTCCGTGAAAAACGAAAAGGAGCTGATACGCAGGGCAAATACCCCTCAGATCATTCTTGCGAAAGAAACACCATACCAATTTCCGGAATCGGGAACGGAACAGATGAAGGAACGCCCGATCATTATCGGAACAGGCCCGGCGGGATTGTTTTGCGGCCTGATGCTTGCGCGTCATGGCTATTGCCCTATCCTTATAGAGCGAGGCAGCTGCGTGGAGAAGCGACAGAAAAAGGTAGCTTCCTTTTGGCAGGGAGGCACTCTGGACGTACAGACCAATGTACAGTTTGGCGAGGGCGGCGCCGGTACCTTTTCAGATGGAAAACTCAACACTCTGGTAAAGGATCCCCTGGGAAGAGGAAAGCTGGTGCTTGAGCTTTTTACAGAATTCGGTGCAGATCCTTCGATTCTTTATGACCATAAACCGCATATCGGTACCGATGTGCTGGCCGAAGTCGTTAAAAATATGCGGGAGGAGATCCTGCGCCTTGGCGGCACGGTGCGTTTCGATACCCAGGTGACAGATCTTTTGATCAGCCGGGATCAGGTATGCGGCGTACGACTTTCCGGCACGGATCCGAAAACCGGAGCTTTGTTGGAGGAGGAGCTTTTTAGCTCTGTGGTCGTTCTTGCCATCGGCCATAGCGCAAGAGATACCTTTTCCATGCTGCTTGCCCACCGTGTTCCTATGGAAGGAAAGGCATTTGCGGTGGGACTGCGGATTCAGCATCCACAGAAGATGATCAATCTTTCTCAGTATGGGAAGGAGGATGCGGGGGCACTTGGAGCTGCAAATTATAAGCTGACCAGACAGACAAAAAGCGGGCGCGGGGTATATACCTTCTGCATGTGCCCGGGAGGCTATGTGGTCAATGCATCCTCGGAGGCCGGGCGTCTTGCAGTGAATGGAATGAGTTACCATGACAGGGCCGGAGAGAATGCAAACAGTGCTTTGATCGTTACCGTGACACCGGAGGATTTTCCTGTGGACGGTCCTCTCGGAGGCGTGGCTTTTCAGAGAATGCTGGAGGAGGCTGCATATAAAGCGGCAGGCGGGAAGATTCCGGTGCAACGTTACGATGATTTTTGCCGGAATCAGGTCAGCACACAGCTTGGTGAAGTCAGACCAAGGATGCGTGGCGAATGGGCGTTTGGAAATGTTCGTTCCATTATGCCGGAACCGCTCAACCTGGCACTGATCGAGGCGATGGAAGGGTTTGGCCGCATGGTCCGCGGCTTTGACCGGCCGGACGCTCTGCTTGCCGGGATTGAAAGCCGTACCTCATCGCCGGTTCGTATCTGGCGTGATGATCAGTTTGAGAGTGAAATGAGGGGGCTGTATCCTTGCGGAGAGGGAGCCGGGTATGCGGGAGGTATCACGTCCGCAGCTATGGATGGTGTAAAGGTGGCCGAGGCCATCGCAAGGCGTTACCAGCCCTGCAATAAAGCACAGGAATAAGAACGAATCAGAAACGGCGCAGGATTTGAAGGCCGATAAGGAGTAAGGAAGATGAACGCGTTTAGAAATAGATTAAAAGATAAGAAACGGATCGTGATCAAGATTGGTTCCTCCTCCCTGACTCATGAAGAGACAGGGGAACTCAATCTGTTTAAAATAGAAAAGCTGATCCGTGTGATCTGCGATCTGAAGGGAGAGGGCAAGGATGTGGTGCTGGTATCCTCCGGTGCGATCGCAGCAGGACGGCAGGCTCTGGGCGGTCAGAAACGCCCGCAGACCCTGTCCGAAAAACAGGCCTATGCAGCCGTGGGTCAGGCACGCCTCATGATGGTATATCAGCGGATTTTTTCCGAGTACAACCACATTGCGGCACAGGTTCTTATGACGAAGGATACCATGACCAATGAGACCTCCAGAAGCAATGCGCAGAATACCTTTGAAGAACTTTTGCGCCTCGGTGCTGTTCCGGTTGTCAATGAAAATGATACCGTATCCACACATGAGATCCAGTTTGGTGATAACGATCGGCTTTCTGCCATCGTAGCAGCATTAATTGGTGCTGATCTGCTGATTTTGATGTCGGACATTGACGGACTGTATTCTGAGGATCCGCATCAGAACCCGGATGCAAGGTTTATCGGCCTGGTGGAGGAGATCACCCCGGAGCTTGTTCGCATGGGAGGCGGAGCCGGAAGCGATGTGGGAACCGGCGGAATGGCTGCAAAGCTGGCAGCAGCCAGAATTGCCACTGACAGCGGCTCTGACATGATCATTTGCAACGCGGATGATGTGAATGTAATCCATGAGCTGGTAAGCGGCAAGGAGAAAGGAACCTTGTTCCTGGCCCACTCAAACCGGGATTTTGACCTGATGGATTATATCAATACCAAATATGAGATGATGTAAGGAGACAAGACATATGGATCAGAATAACATTGATCGGATCAATGCCCTCTATCATAAATCCCAGGCTGTGGGTTTGACAGAGGAAGAAAAAGAGGAGCAGGCAAGACTCAGAAAGGAATATATTGCAGCGATCAAAAACAATATGAGAGCGCAGTTAAATAACATTTCAATCAAGGAAAAGGACGGTACTGTCACCGATCTTGGAAAAAAATATGGCGGGATCAAAGATATCAGATCTTAAAAAGGAAATCCGAAAACAGATCCGAACACGCCGCGAGGAGCTTTCAAGGCCGGAGGCTTCTGCTATCAAGAAAACAATGGATACCAAAATCCGAAATCAGCTGGTAGTGCTTCTTGATGAGCTTCGAAAAAAAGACAGCATACCGGATACCGTATATTGTTATGCATCCTTTGGAGGAGAGGTGGATACCTTCCGGCTTATGGAAGAGCTACTTAAAAAAGGGTATCATCTGGCCCTTCCGCGGGTAACGGGAGAGAGGATGGACTTTTATCTTGTGCCGGAGCTTACGGATTTGGCCCAAGGCTTTCGCGGGATTTTGGAACCGGCAGGCTATTGTAAAAGGGCAGACAGCAAGAGGGCGGCAGTGATCACTCCGGGAACGGCCTTTACCAAAAGGGGAGACCGGATGGGATACGGGGGCGGCTTTTATGACCGCTTCTTTTCGGAGGAGCCGGAACACAAAAAGATAGCAATCTGCTATCCGTTTCAGATCTTTTCAGAGCTTCCGACGGAAGAGCACGATAAACGGATGGACTTGGTTTTGACCGGAGAAATCGAAAAAGGAGAGTAGCGGAATGGACTTACATGTGATTGGTGCCCGCGCAAAGGAAGCGGCAGCGTATTTAAACAGTCTTGGAATTACAAAAAAAAATGAAGGCCTGCGCCAGGCGGCCAAGGCGCTTCTCGACGGAGAGGCAGATATTCTGGCAGCAAACCAGGATGATGTGATACGAGCAGCGCAAAACGGGATGAGTCAGGGCTTGATCGACCGTTTGGAGCTGACACCGGATCGACTCCAGGCCATGGCAGACGGTCTTTTGAAGATCGCAGAGCTTCCGGATCCGGTGGGAGAGGTCATCTCCATGAAGCCGCGCCCAAACGGACTTTTGATCGGAGAAAAACGAGTTCCCCTCGGCGTGGTCGGTATGATCTACGAGGCGCGTCCGAATGTGACCTCCGATGCCTTTGGCCTCTGCTTTAAAACTGGAAATGCAGTCATCTTAAAGGGAGGAAGCGATGCGCTGGAATCGAATAAGGAGATCGTAAAGTGGCTTCAGACGGGCTTAAACCGTGCCGGGCTTCCTGAGGCCTCCTTACAGCTGATCACGGATACCGACCGTGCCGTTACCACAGAATTTATGCGTATGAACGAGTTTCTGGATGTGCTGATTCCAAGAGGCGGTGCCGGTCTGATCCGCAGCGTGGTACAAAACAGCACGGTGCCGGTCATCGAGACAGGAACCGGAAACTGTCATATTTATGTGGATGAGACAGCGGATTTTGATATGGCGTTAAATATTATTGAAAATGCCAAAACTCAGAGGATTGGTGTCTGCAATGCCTGCGAGTCTTTGGTGGTACAAAAGAGCATTGCAGAAGAATTTTTGCCGCTTCTTTTTGCCCGCCTTTCGAAAAAAGGAGTGGAGATACGGGCTGAGAAGGCTGCCAGATCCATTGTGCCGGAGTTTTGTGAAGCCTCGGAGGAAGACTGGGGAACAGAGTACCTGGATTATATCCTGTCACTGAAGTTAGTGGATTCCCTAGATGAGGCCATCCGCCATATCAACCGTTATAATACGGGGCACTCGGAGTCGATCATCACAAAGGATTATGATCACGCCCAGGAATTTCTAAACCGGATCGATGCAGCTGCGGTGTATGTCAATGCCTCTACCCGCTTTACAGATGGCGGAGAGTTTGGCTTTGGCGCCGAGATCGGGATCAGCACCCAGAAGCTTCATGCCAGAGGCCCGATGGGCCTGAAGGCGCTGACTACCACCAAGTACATCATTTACGGAAACGGGCAGGTGAGACCATAATGCAGCTTTATATCATCCGTCAAGGCTGTGCCGTAAACATTGTGTCTGTCGAACACGGAAATGCGGTTTTTGAGGCGGAAGACCGGATCTACTATGACCCGTCGGAATGTCGGGATTTTCGTACAGGAAAACTGGAAAACTCCAAATAAATCCGGTTGCTGAGCATGCAACGCATGAACAATCACTGATTTTATAAAAGGCTGGAATTCAAGGCGCTTTGCCCTTTGCATTCCGGCCTTTTTATGTTATAATTCTTAATTTGTAACGTATAACGTGAAGGATGAGGTAAGGAATGAAGATATATAAGCAGAACGAAACACCGGAATTTGAAATGATCCGTGCTGCGGCACCCGAGGAGGAGGGAGCACGTCAGTATTATTTTATAGAGCAGGCAAAAATTTTATGGAAGCAGCAGTTTGAAGGGCTGATGGAGAAAGGCGAGGCAGCAGGGCGTTATGGAGATTTGCTGCTTTCTGAGCTTTTGACAGAAGAAAAGTACGGCACCTTTCATATTGCAACCTTCGGCTGCCAGATGAATGCCAGAGATTCCGAAAAGCTTTGCGGAATTTTAGAGCAGATCGGCTTAAAAGAGGTGGAGTCTGAGAATGCAGACCTGGTTCTTTATAATACCTGTACCGTGCGTGACAATGCGAACCAGAAGGTATACGGTCGTCTGGGATATTTGCAGACCTTAAAGAAGAAACGCCCGGGCATGATGATCTCTTTGTGCGGCTGCATGATGCAGGAAGCCTCTGTGATCGAGAAAATTCAAAAGAGCTACTCCTATGTGGATCTGATCTTTGGAACGCACAATATCTTTAAGCTGGCAGAGCTTTTATGCTGTCGCATGATGAGTGAGGACCGCATGGTGGTGGACATCTGGAAGGACACGGATAAGATCGTGGAGGAGCTTCCGGTAGACCGGAAATATTCCTTTAAATCCGGTGTGAACATCATGTTTGGCTGCAATAACTTCTGCAGCTACTGCATCGTACCGTATGTGCGCGGACGCGAGCGCAGCAGAAAGCCGGAGGATATTGTTGCAGAGATCAGAAGGCTTGTGGCAGACGGTGTTGTGGAAGTTATGCTTCTGGGACAGAACGTAAACTCTTACGGAAAAAATCTGGAAACGCCGATGACCTTTGCAGAGCTTCTTCGTGAAGTCAATAAGATCGAAGGTCTTAAGCGCATCCGTTTTATGACTTCCCATCCGAAGGATCTGTCCGATGAGCTGATCGAGGCTATGCGAGATTGTGAAAAGGTTTGTTCGCATCTGCATCTTCCGCTGCAATCCGGAAGCAGCCGGATTTTGAAGCTCATGAACCGTCATTATGATAAGGAACAGTATCTAAATCTGGTAGACAAGATTCGGGCGGCGATCCCGAACATTGCCCTGACGACCGATATTATTGTGGGCTTTCCGGGCGAAACGGAGGAGGATTTTGAGGAAACGATGGATGTGGTACGCCGCGTCCGCTATGACAGTGCTTTTACCTTTATCTACTCCAAACGTACCGGAACACCGGCAGCAGCCATGCAGCAGGTTCCGGAGAACGTGGTGAAGGAACGCTTTGACCGTCTACTGCATGAGGTTCAGAAGATTTCTTCTGAGGTGTGCGGACGTGACCTTCATACAACCCAGAAGGTTCTTGTGGAGACCCTGGATGATCATCAGGACGGATATGTAACCGGAAGACTGAGCAATAACACGGTAGTACATTTCCCGGGCGATGAAAGCCTGATCGGAACGATCGTGGATGTATGGCTTGAGGAGTCCAAGGGATTTTATTACATGGGTAAGCAAGTGGAAGGACAGGAGAAGTAAACGTGGCTGGATTATCACCGATGATGTCCCAATACATGGAGACCAAAAAGCAGTATAGTGACTGTATTTTATTTTATCGCCTCGGCGATTTTTATGAAATGTTTTTTGAAGATGCGCTGACGGCATCGAAGGAACTGGAGATCACCCTGACTGGAAAGGAATGCGGATTAGAGGAACGCGCACCGATGTGCGGTGTTCCCTATCATGCCGTGGACAGCTATTTAAGCCGTTTGGTGCAGAAGGGGTACAAGGTAGCCATTGCCGAACAGATGGAAGATCCGAAGCTTGCAAAGGGACTGGTAAAACGAGAGGTCATCCGTGTCGTGACTCCCGGAACCATCACCAGTGATCAGGCGCTGGATGAAACGAAGAATAACTACCTGATGGGCATTGTCTATCTGGCAGACCGGATGGGCGTTTCCGTTGCAGATATCACCACAGGGGATTTCCTTGTGACGGAGGTGCCAAACGACCGTGCGCTGTTTGATGAGATCAACAAATTTTCCCCGGCAGAGATCATCTGCAACGATGCGTTTTCCATGTCCGGGATCAGTCTGGAGGATCTGAAGGATCGATATCATTTTACGGTCTCTACATTGGACAGGCATTTCTTTCAGGATGAAAGCTGCCGCAAGCTCTTAAAGGAGCATTTTAAGGTGCAGAGCCTGGAAGGACTTGGGCTTGGAGACTATGACTGCGGCGTCATTGCGGCCGGTGCAGTGCTTGCGTATCTGTATGAAACCCAAAAGAGCACCCTGGAGCATCTGACAACCATTGTGCCGTATGAAACCGGAAACTATATGGTCCTGGACTCTTCGACCAGGAGAAATCTGGAGCTTTTAGAAACGATGCGGGAGAAGCAAAAGCGTGGAAGTCTGCTGTGGGTATTGGATAAGACTCGTACGGCCATGGGTGCCAGACTCTTGCGCACCTGGATCGAGCAGCCGCTGATCTCTAAGGCAGAGATCTTAAAGCGCCAGAACGCAATCGAGGAGTTAAACTTAAATTATATCAACCGGGAAGAACTGGGCGAATATTTAAATCCGGTTTATGATTTGGAACGTCTGATCAGCCGTATCAGCTATAAGACGGCAAATCCGAGGGATCTTCTTGCATTTCGTAATTCCATCGCAATGGTACCGCATATCAAACGGCTTCTCAATGAGTTTACCTCTGAGGCCTTAAAGGATCTGGAAGAAGAACTGGATCCGTTGGAGGATCTGGAGGATCTGATCAGCCGCGCCATTGTGGAGGAGCCGCCCATCACCGTTCGAGAGGGCGGTATGATCCGCGATGGTTATAATGAGGAAGCTGACCGTCTGCGCCATGCCAAGACGGAGGGAAAAACCTGGCTTGCAGAGCTTGAGACAAAAGAACGAGACCATACCGGGATCAAAAATCTGAAGATCAAGTATAATAAGGTATTCGGCTATTATTTTGAGGTGACCAACTCCTTTAAGGATCAGGTGCCGGAATACTTCATCCGCAAACAGACCCTGACCAATGCAGAGCGTTATACGACGGATGAACTGAAAAACTTAGAGGACGTGATCCTTGGGGCGGAGGATAAGCTCTTTTCCCTCGAGTATGACCTCTTTTGCGAGGTTCGGGATGCCATTGCGGCAGAGGTGGTGCGGATCCAGAAAACTGCCCGGGCTATTGCAGCCATAGATGTGTTTGTTTCCCTGTCTGTCGTGGCAACACGAAATAATTATGTGAAGCCTCAGATCAACGAGAAGGGCGTGATCCAGATCAAGGGCGGACGTCATCCGGTGGTTGAAAAGATGATGCGGGATGATATGTTTGTGGCTAACGATACGACACTGGACAATTCCAAAAACCGCATTTCCATCATCACAGGTCCGAACATGGCCGGAAAATCCACTTATATGCGCCAGACAGCCTTGATCGTTTTGATGGCACAGATCGGAAGCTTTGTTCCGGCAAACCAGGCCAACATTGGTATTTGTGACCGCATCTTTACGCGCGTCGGAGCCTCCGATGATCTGGCAAGCGGCCAGAGTACCTTTATGGTGGAGATGACAGAGGTAGCCAATATCCTGCGCAATGCCACGAAAAACAGCCTCCTGATCCTGGATGAGATCGGGCGCGGCACCAGTACCTTTGACGGACTTAGTATCGCCTGGGCTGTCGTGGAGCATATCAGCAATACCCGCCTTTTAGGAGCGAAGACCTTGTTTGCAACCCACTATCATGAGTTGACAGAGCTTGAGGGTCTGATGAGCGGAGTTACGAATTATTGTATTGCCGTAAAGGAGCAGGGAGATGACATTGTGTTCCTGCGAAAGATCGTAAAGGGCGGAGCTGACAAAAGCTACGGCATTCAGGTGGCGAAGCTTGCCGGGGTGCCGGAGTCTGTCATCAACCGGGCGAAGGAACTGATGGCACAGCTTGTAGACTCTGACCTGACAGCCCGCACCCGGGAGATCGCAGAGGGCAGTGCCAGGTCCGGTCATAAGCCGGTGCCAAAGCCGGATGATGTCGAGATGAGCCAGCTTACCCTCTTTGATACTGTGCGGGAGGATGATATCATCGATGAATTAAAGAATCTGGAGCTTGGCAACATGACACCGATCGATGCCCTAAACACTCTTTACCGGATTCAGACAAAGTTAAATAACCGCTGGAGCGGGGATGAAAAATAGAGGTAACAGCGAAGCTACAGGAGGTGCAGCATGCCGAACATTCATGTATTGGATCAAAATACCATCAATAAGATCGCAGCAGGCGAGGTCATTGAGCGTCCGGCTTCCGTGGTGAAAGAGCTTTTGGAGAATGCGATCGATGCGAAGGCTACTGCAGTGACTGTGGAAATCCGGGATGGCGGGATTTCTTTCATCCGGGTAACCGACAATGGCTGCGGGATTGAAAAGGATGAGGTCCCGCTTGCCTTTTTGCGCCATTCCACCAGTAAGATCAAGTCTGTGGAGGATTTATTTACCGTATCGTCGTTAGGCTTTCGCGGTGAGGCACTTTCCAGTATTGCTGCAGTAGGTCAGGTAGAGCTGATCACGAAAACAGGACGATCACTGACCGGAAGCCGTTATCAGATCGAAGGCGGAAAAGAACGGAGCATGGAAGAAATCGGTGCACCGGATGGGACAACCTTTATTGTAAGAAATCTCTTCTACAATACACCGGTGCGCCGGAAATTTTTGAAAACTCCCATGACCGAGGGTGCCCACGTGGCAGATCTGGTGGAGAAGATTGCTCTGTCGCATCCGGAGATTTCCATCCGGTTTATCCAGAACAACCAGAATAAGCTTCATACCTCCGGAAACCATAATTTAAAGGATATCATCTATACGATCTACGGTCGCGAGATCACGTCCAATCTGATTCCGGTTTCTGTTACGGGGGAGGCCTTTCGAGTCGAGGGCTTTATCGGAAAGCCGGTCATTGCCCGCAGTAACCGGAATTTTGAAAATTATTATATTAACGGAAGATATATAAAGAGCAGCATTATCAGCAAGGCCATCGAGGAAGCCTATAAGCCCTTTATGATGCAGCACAAATACCCCTTTACCATGCTGCATTTTCAGATTGAACCGGAATTTCTGGATGTGAATGTCCATCCGACCAAGATGGAGCTGCGCTTTCAAAACGGGGAGAATGTGTTTTGCATGGTACGTGATACCATTGCGGAGGCATTAAGTCATAAGGAGCTGATTCCCAAGGTTGAGTTTACAGAAAAAAAACAGGAGCAAAGGCCTGCAATTGAAAAAAGACTTCCGATCCCGGAACCCTTTGAGCAAAACCGCAGGATACAGGAAACTCCCGGCTTATTTGATGGAAAGAACACCGGATTCGGTGAAAATGCGGAAAGCTTTGTGCTTAAGGAAACTCCGGAGGAATATCAGTTAAAGACCAGGCCTGGCGCACAGCCGGCTTTAAAGACCACCTCTCAGATTCGCAGTGAACGAAGCGGGCTTTTATCTGCAGAACAGACTGCAAGGATCCAAGCGAAAGAGGAAAAAACGAAAAACAGCCTTGCGGCAGAATTGGAAAAATCAGAAATAGAGCCCGAGTACCGCGTGAATGAGGCTTTGACGGAACTGCTAAAGCAAAAGCCCGGTGAAGCTGCGGCTGTGCAAAGGGAAACCTCCATGGCAACAGAACAACCGGAAACAACAGAACAACCGGAAACAACAGAAGAATCGGAAATAGCAGAAGAATCGATCGCGGAATTCGAAAAACAGTCAGAAACGGTTGAGAAAAGGGATGAGACAGAACCGGTTCAGCTGGATCTTTTTGAGGAAAAGCTCTTAGAGCCCCAGTCCCGCAGCCGTCACAAGCTGATCGGCCAGCTTTTTGCAACCTATTGGCTGGTGGAGTTTAAAGATCAGCTTTATATCATCGATCAGCATGCCGCCCATGAAAAGGTGCTCTATGAAAAGACCATGAAATCCTTAAAAAACAGAGAATATACCTGCCAGCAGATCCATCCGCCCATTATTCTGACCTTGGGAAGCAAGGAGGCATTGATGCTGGAAAAAAATATGCAGATCTTTACGGATATCGGATTTGAGATTGAGCCCTTTGGCGGGAAGGAATATGCGGTGCGCGGTGTGCCGGATAATCTGTTTTCCATTGCCAAAAAGGAGCTTTTGATGGAAATGTTGGACAGCCTTTCTGAGGATGTACAGACGCGGAATGCGGACATGGTCTGCGAAAAGGTGGCTTCCATGTCCTGTAAGGCGGCTGTGAAGGGACGGGACGTTTTGAGCGCGGCAGAGGCAGATGCATTGATCGACCAGCTTCTTGGACTGGAAAATCCGTATGCCTGCCCGCACGGAAGGCCGACGATCATTTCGATGAGCAAATATGAACTGGAAAAGAAATTTAAACGAATTGTTTGATAAGGAGGAGCCGATATGAAACAGCCGCTGATCGTTCTCACCGGACCTACCGCCGTGGGGAAAACAGCTTTGTCCATTAAACTGGCAAAGACGCTTCACGGCGAAATCATCAGTGCCGATTCCATGCAGGTGTACCGTCATATGGATATCGGCTCGGCAAAGATCCTGCCGCAGGAGATGGAGGGCGTGCCGCATCATCTGATCGATGTGTTAGAGCCGTGGGAGGAATTTAACGTAACCCGATTTCAGTCCATGGCAAAGGAAGCAATGAAGGGGATCTATGCACGCGGCCATGTACCGATCGTGACCGGTGGAACGGGATTTTATATCCAGGCTTTGGCCTACGATATTGATTTTACGGAAAATGAAGATCACAGCGGGATCCGAAAAGAACTGGAACAGCTTGCAGCCGAAAAAGGAGAGGCCGTCCTGCACCGGATGCTAGAGGAGATCGACCCGGAATCAGCAAAGAGTATTCATGCCAATAATGTCAAGCGCGTGATCCGTGCCATTGAGTATTACCGGCTGACCGGAGAAAAGATTTCTGTGCATAATGAACGGGAGCGGGAGAAGCAGTCTCCCTATGATCTGTACTATTATGTGCTGACAAGAGACCGCGCAGCCCTGTATGAGCGCATAGACCGTCGGGTTGATCAGATGATGGAGCAGGGGCTCGTCGACGAGGTGAAGCGATTAAAAGAGCTGGGCTGCACCCGGAGCATGGTAGCAATGCAGGGACTTGGATATAAGGAAATTTTGGATTACCTGGACGGCGAGATTACGCTTGAGGAAGCGGTCTACATCATCAAACGCGATACGAGGCATTTTGCAAAGCGCCAGCTGACCTGGTTTAAGCGAGAGCGGGATGTTCGCTTTATTGACGTGGACGATACAAAGGATTTGCTGTCCTGTATCTGCAATGATTACTTTGGAGGAAGAAAAGAAAATGGAACTGAGTGAAATGTACAAAAACCTTGGCATCAGCCGAGAGGTTTTTAACTTTGGAACAGAGATTGAGGAAGGCCTGAAGGCACGGTTTGCATCCATTGATGAGAATGCGGAATTTAATCAGATGAAGGTATTAAAGGCCATGCAGGAGGCGCGAGTCAGTGATATTCATTTCGCTGCCACCACGGGTTATGGCTATAATGACCTGGGGCGAGATACGTTAGAGGCTGTATATGCAAAAGCCTTCCATGCTGAGGATGCGCTGGTGCGTCCCCAACTGATCTCAGGAACCCATGCTTTGCATGTGGCACTGTCCGGAAACCTTCGCCCGGGCGACGAGCTGCTTTCACCGGTTGGAAAACCCTATGATACCTTGGAAGAGGTCATCGGCATCCGGGAGTCTGTTGGTTCCCTGAAGGAATACGGTGTGATCTACCGTCAGGTGGATCTTCTTGCGGATGGAAGCTTTGATTACGAAAATATCCGAAAGGCAATAAATGAAAAGACAAAGCTCATTACGATCCAGCGTTCCAAGGGCTATGCAACCAGACCTACGCTCTCTGTGACCCGGATCGGAGAGCTGATCGCATTCTGTAAGAGCATCAAGCCGGATGTGATCTGTATGGTGGATAACTGCTACGGCGAGTTCGTAGAGCGTATCGAGCCGACAGATGTGGGCGCTGACATGATCGTAGGATCCTTGATCAAGAATCCGGGCGGCGGCCTGGCACCGATCGGCGGCTATATTGTGGGAACAAAGGCCTGTGTAGAACGTGCCTCTTACCGCCTGAGTGCTCCGGGACTCGGCAAAGAGGTAGGAGCGAGCCTGGGAATGAACCAGTCCTTCTATCAGGGACTGTTTTTGTCGCCTACGGTGGTCGCAGGTGCGTTAAAGGGAGCAATCTTTGCGGCCAATGTCTACGAGAAACTGGGATTTGATGTGGTTCCGAACAGCACAGAATCCCGCCATGATATCATCCAGGCTGTAACCCTCAAAAGTCCGGAGGCCATGATCGCATTCTGTCAGGGTATTCAGGCAGCAGCACCGGTGGACAGCTTTGTTGCGCCGGAGCCATGGGATATGCCGGGATATGATGCGCCGGTCATCATGGCAGCAGGTGCCTTTGTACAGGGATCCTCCATCGAGTTAAGTGCCGACGGACCGATCAAGCCGCCGTATGCGGTATACTTCCAGGGCGGCTTAACCTGGTATCATGCAAAGCTTGGCATCCTGATGTCCTTACAGAAAATGGTGGAAGCAGGACTTGTAGTTTTATAAACTCTTACAGCTGTTCAGAGCACACATCCAAAATCTTAACCATTTCTAAAGTTTTTTATTTTTTGTATACACGAAATTTGAATTGTGGTAAACTGGTTACTGTCTGAGGTTTTTCCTTTGCTTCGTACTTGGAGAGAGAAGGGAGGAAAACCATGGAACACAGAAAAATGAAAGAGCTTCCCAGTGAGGAGCGGCCATATGAGCGCTGCGTCCGATCCGGCCCGGAGCATTTGAGTGATGCACAGCTTCTTGCTGTGATCCTAAGGACCGGGAGTGCGAAGGAGAGTGCACTGGAGCTTGCTACCAGGATTTTGGAGCTTGCCGGTCCCGGAGAAGGAATTCTGGGACTTTTGCATCTGTCTTTGCAGGAATTGATGCGTGTGAAGGGGATTGGACAGGTCAAGGCTGTTCAGCTTCAATGCATTGGTGAACTTTCCAGGCGGATCTGGAAACGCAAAGCCATAAAGAGTCCGGTGCGGTTTAACGACCCGGGACAGGTGGCAGATTATTATCAGGAAGATCTGCGCCATAAGGAACAGGAAGAGTTCCATATGATGCTTTTTAATACGAAACAAAACATGATCGGAGACGTGGCGCTGTCCAAGGGGACAGTGAATGCGTCTCTCGCCACACCGAGGGAAATTTTTATCCAGGCATTGAAATTTCAGGCTGTGAGCCTGATCTTAGTGCATAATCATCCAAGCGGTGATCCAAAACCAAGCAGGGAGGATATCCTCCTTACCAGGCGGGTTGAGGAAGCCGGAAAACTGATCGGGATCGCGGTGTTGGATCATATTATCATAGGTGACGGCACTTATGTCAGCATGAAAGAACGGGGATTATAACAGATGGAATCAAAACGCAGCAAATACATTCTGATCGGATTGTCGATATTGTGCATTCTGCTGATCGGCATCACATCGTTTAAGGACGGTTTTTTAAATCCGCTCAGAAACGGTGTTGGATATGTCTTAAGTCCGCTCCAGTCCGGGGTAAACCGGGTAGGAACCTCACTCTACAACGGCATCAGCAATTACAGTACTCTACACAGTGCCATGGAGGAAAAACAGGCACTTCAGCAGAGAATTGATACGCTGGTGGAGGAAAACAGCCGTCTGCAGTCCGAACAGTTTGAACTGCAGCGCCTGCGGGAACTTTATGATCTGGATCAGGATTATATGCAATACACAAAGATCGGTGCCCGGGTCATTGCAAAGGATTCCGGTGACTGGTTTCAGGTCTTTCGGATCAACAAAGGCTCTGCGGACGGCGTTCAGGTGGATGCCAATGTGATGGCCGGAGGAGGACTGGTCGGAATCGTTACGGATGTGGGTGCTCACTATGCAACAGTTCGCTCGATCATCGATGATGTGAGCCGTGTCAGCGGCATGGCACAGCAGTCTGGTGCTATCTGTATCGTATCCGGTGATCTGACCCTCTTTAGCGAAGGACGGCTGCGGATCAGCAATGTATCGCAGGATGCTGATTTTAAGGATGGCGACCGGATCGTAACCTCCAACATCAGTTCAAAATTTCTGCCCGGAATTTTGATCGGTTATGCTGCCGACATCACAACGGATCAGAGCCGGCTTACCAAATCCGGTTATCTGATCCCGGCTGCTCAGTTTGACAGTCTGCAGGAGGTTCTGGTGATCACAACATTAAAGGAAGAAGCAACGCCGACGGGTGATGAGGAATTAACAGAAGGGGCACAGGCAGGAACATGAGAAGAATCCTATTAAATGTGGTATTGATGATCCTGGCTTTTACGGTTCAAAACTGTGTATTTCCGCTTCTTCCGTTTCTGACTGCGACGCCGAATCTTTTGCTGATCCTGACCTTTTCCTTCGGATTTATCTATGGAAAGGAAGCAGGGCTTTTGTACGGTTTGTTTGCCGGGATCCTGTTAGATCTGTTTTACAGCGGACCCTTCGGATTTTATACGCTGCTGTTTATGAACATTGGTTATTTCAACGGCATCTGTACTCAGTATTATTATGAGGATTATATCAATCTGCCGCTGGTGATGAGTCTGGTCAACGAACTGATCTATAACCTGTATATTTATGTATTCCGTTTTCTGATCCGCAACCGCCTTGACTTTCTTTATTATGCAAAGGAGATCATCATTCCGGAGCTGATCTTTACGGTGGTGACAACCCTGCTGATCTACCGTTTTTTCCTGTCGGCGAACAGACGGCTGGATGAGCTTTCAAACCGAAGAGAACGGGAATATTAGTGACGTATTAGGAGTGACATAAGCGTGCTGAAGGATTTCTTTCATAAAATATTTGATTTTTTAAAGCGAGTCTTAAGTTCTCGCCTCTTTGCCCTGGCACTGGTATTTACCTGTATGTTTCTGGTGCTTGTTGCCAAGCTCTTTGATCTTCAGATCGTAAACGGAGAATCGTATCTGGAGGATTATGTCCAGATGATCGAAAAAACCGTCACGACACCGGGAACCAGAGGCAATATTTATGATCGCAACGGCAATCTTCTTGCCTACAATGAGCTGGCTTATGCGGTCACGGTACAGGATACCGGTGATTACCCCAGAAGCAGTGGGATGAATGCCATGCTCTTAAAGCTGGTTCACATCCTGAACAAACACGGTTATCAGGTACAGGGTAAGCTGGAAATTGCGCTGAACGATGATGGTGAGTTTGTTTATACATCTTCCACGGAAGCAGCCAGAAAGCGCTTTTTGCGCGACTTTTACGGACGCAGATCGGTGGATGAGCTGGATGATGAGAAGGGAAAGTATCCCACCGCCGTTACCGCAAAGGAACTGATCGAACAGAAGAAGACCGCCTATGGTCTTGATAAGATGAAGGATGAGAAGGGCAACCCCTTGATCCTTTCTGACGCAGAGCTGGTGCAGCTTGTAAATATCCGTTACACCATGTCTCTGGTGGCCTATAAAAAATATGAGGCTACCACAATCTGTGACCGGGTGGATGATGAGACCGTGGCAGACCTTATGGAGCATGCAGCAGAGCTAAAAGGTGTAGAAGTGGCAGAAACCACGATTCGCCGTTACAACGATGCGGAATATTTTGCTCCCATCATTGGTTATACCGGCAAGGTGCAGGAGGATCAGCTGGAGGAGCTGCAAAAGACAAATCCGGAATATGATCTCAATGACATTGTAGGCCGGACCGGCATCGAGGCTTCCATGGAATTGGAGCTTCAGGGGCATAAGGGCTACCGGAACCTGGTCGTAAACAATGTAGGAAATGTCATGCAGGTGATCTCTGAGACAGAGGCATCCACAGGAAATGATATCTACCTGACCATCGATCGGGATTTGCAGATCGGTATCTATCATCTGATCGAGCAGCAGTTGGCAGGAATTGTAGCCAAGGCTTTAGTAAATGAGGATGTTGATACCTCTGCTATTACGGACTCCTCAAAGATCAGCATTCCTGTCAAGGACGCCTATTACCAGCTGATCAATAACAATGTACTTTCCTTAAGCCATATGGCATCGGAGGAGGCGACGGATGTGGAACGGCAGATCCAGTCCACATTCACCTCATCCAGAGAGCAGATCCTTACGCGCATCCGATATGAGCTGATGAGTGACAACCCCACCATGATGAAGGATCTGCCGCAGGACATGATGGCTTACATGGCATATATTTACAACTGGCTTTCGGATTCCACCATAGGGATTGTTCAGAAAGATAAGATCGATCAGAACAGTGAGAGTTATCTGGCCTGGAAAAATGACGAAATCAGTCTGAGGGACTATATTTATGCCGGTATTTCCGAAAACTGGATCGATACGACAAAGTTAAATGTCACAAGCAAATATTCCAGCGCAGATGATATCTATCAGGTTCTGGTGGACTATGTCCTGGATCAGCTGAAGGATGATGCTAAGTTTACCAAGCGTATTTATCGTTATCTGATCAACGATCAGGTGATCACAGGACGTGAGCTCTGCTTGGCTCTGTATGCCCAGGGGGTACTTCCCTATGATGCAAATGAGGTGGCTCTCCTTTCGGCAAACGGAGAGGAATACGCTTTTCAGTTTATTCGAAAAAAGATCCAGAATATTGAGCTGACACCGGCTCAGCTGGCCCTTGATCCCTGTACGGGCGGTGTGGTGATCACCGATGTCAATACAGGCGAGGTTCGGGCTCTGGTCACCTATCCAAGCTATGACAACAACCGTTTGTCGGGCAGTGCCGATCCGGCTTATATGCGCCAGCTTCAGGATGATCTGTCTCTGCCGCTTTATAACAATGCCACCCAGGCTAAAAAAGCGCCCGGTTCTACCTTTAAACCGATCACCGCGATTGCCGGTCTGGAGGAAAAGGTGATCACGCCTTATGAGACCATTGACTGCACCGGCGAGTATAAGGAGGTGGATCCGTCCATCAAGTGCTGGATCTACCCGGGACACCATGGTGCCTTAAATGTTGTTGGCGGCTTGCAAAATTCCTGCAACTACTTCTTTGCAGAAGTGGCACATCGGCTGTCAACCGACCGGGATACCCTGGTTTACTCAACCGACCTGGGTGTAAATACCATCCGCCGTTATGCCACGATGTTCGGACTGGATCGCCCGTCCGGCATTGAAATCGCGGAAACGACACCGGAGTTAACGACTGAGGACCCGGAACGTTCTGCTATGGGTCAGGGTACAAACTCCTACTCCAATGTACAGCTTTCCCGCTACGTGGCTGCGATCGCCAACAGCGGAACCGTGTTTGACTTAAGCCTTCTCGATAAAATGACAGACTCGGAAGAAAATCTGGTCAAGGATTTCACACCGGAGGCAACCGGACACGTCGAGATTTCTGATTCCACCTGGGATGCAGTGCATCAGGGCATGCGTGCGGTGGTTACGAGCGGTTCCGTCAACAAGATCTTTAAGGATCTGGAGGTGGAAATTGCCGGAAAGACCGGTACGGCACAGGAGTCCAGGAGCCGAGGAAACCATGCATTTTTTATTTCTTACGGTCCGTACACTAATCCGGAGATCTGCGTGACAGTCAATATCCCCTATGGATATTCTTCCTCCAACGCAGCAATGGTGGCAAAAAATGTTTACCGCTTTTACTACGGATATACCGACCTGGATTCGATCCTCGGCAACGGTGCCCTGGAGGTATCCAATGTTAAAGTCGGAGATTAGGATGCATTTCTTGCGAAGTATCAAAAAATCCGGATGCCGGTCATGCAGCGCGTAAGCGGTATCCGGAGATGAATGAGAGAGCGGGTGAAAGTTTGAAAAACAGGATTGTGATCAAAAGCAGCAAGGCCGGTATGACGATCATACTGGATTCGGAGTGCAGCTTCGAGGAACTGATCGCAGAGCTGACAGCAAAATTTCGAAATTCGGCACGATTCTGGGGCAATGCAAAGATGGCTCTTTCGCTCCAGGGAAGACCGCTTTCCGCAGCCCAGGAGATGCAGATTGTCAATTCCATCACAGAAAATTCCGACATTGAGGTCATCTGCCTGTTGGATCAGGATCTTGAACGGGTGGAGCGGTGCGAAAAAGCACTTGACCGGAAATTTATGGAGCTTTCTTTGCGTACCGGAGAATTTTATCAGGGCGATCTGCATCGCGGCGACGTGATCGAATCCGAGGGAAGCATTGTCATCATAGGAGATGTCCGCCACGGTGCCCGTGTGACGGCAAAGGGGCATATCCTTGTGATGGGGGAGCTGCGCGGCAGTGTCCATGCAGGAAGCGGCGGCAACATGGAGGCCGTGGTAGCAGCCATGGAGATGGTGCCGCTTCAGATTCGGATCAGCGATGTTTCTTGTCATTATGGTGACAAGGGACGAAAGCTCGGAAGGGGCCCCATGATCGCTTTTGTGGAAAATTGTTGTATTTGTACGAAAGTAATAAAAAAATCCCTCTTAAATATGTTAAACTTCAATTAATACTGGAAATATTTCTTAATATAGGTTAAAATAGAAATGAAAGGTACAATTTTGTGCCTTGATGAGGAATAAAGTATGTTTTTAGACTATAACTTCAGAAATTATAACTTTCGTTTATTCCTTTATGTGTTGCTTTTGAATATCACGGGAGTTTTGATCATACGGAGCGCTTCGAATCAGGATGCTTCCATGGTCATGAAACAGGTTATCGGTATTCTGGTCGGACTGACAGCTGTGGTTATTTTGTCCATTACAGATTATCATAAAGTGGTTTCCTTTGCACCGATCATTTACGGTGCCAGCCTGGCTTTCCTTCTGGCTGTGTTGGTATTCGGCGTAAGCAGAGGCGTGGCAAGGCGCTGGCTGGTTCTTCCGGTCATCGGCCAGATCCAGCCCTCCGAATTTGTAAAAATTGGTCTGATCATCTTTTTTTCCTGGTATTTTTCCAGATATCAGGAGCGGATCAACCAGTTTAAGATCCTGTTCTTTGCAGGACTTTTCTTTCTGGTTGCATTTGGACTGATCTTTTTGCAGCCAAACCTGTCCACCAGTCTTGTGACTATGGTAATCTTTCTATGCATGCTGTTTGCAGCAGGCTTAAGTTACCGGTGGATTTTAGGAGCACTAGCTGTGGTTGTCCCCTGCGGGGCAGCATTTATCTACCTGCTCCAGTATAACATGGTGCCGTTTTTAAAGGATTACCAGGTACGGCGCATCATGGCATTTATCGATCCTGCAAACTACTCAGAGGCCAATATCCAGCAAAATAACTCGATCATGGCGATTGGCTCAGGCATGCTGCAGGGAAAAGGACTTAATAACAATACTCTGGCATCTGTAAAGAACGGTAATTTCCTTTCCGAGGAACAGACGGATTTTATTTTTGCCGTCATCGGAGAGGAGCTTGGCTTTGTCGGCTGCATTGCCGTGATCTTTCTGATCGCGCTGAC
Source organism: uncultured Selenomonadales bacterium (assembly GCA_963589345.1). Classification (GTDB taxonomy): domain Bacteria; phylum Bacillota; class Clostridia; order Lachnospirales; family Lachnospiraceae; genus Brotaphodocola. The sequence continues at coordinate 27,697 of CAVALB010000001.1, forward strand.
TGTCTACGAGTGTCTGATCATGGCAGCCAGGGCAAAGGATCTGATGGGAAGCCTCCTTTGTGTGGGGCTTGCTTCCCTGCTGGCATTTCAGAGTTTTGCTAATATAGCTGTAGCTACAGGCATCCTGCCGAATACCGGACTTCCGCTCCCGTTTATCAGTTATGGAGTGAGTTCGCTCTTAAGTGTATACCTGGGGGTAGGTGTAGTGATGAATGTAGGACTTCAGAGAAAAGTAAGTAACTAGTAAAGGAGGGTTCTGTTATGAACATCGGTTTGATCGCACATGATTCAAAAAAGAAGCTGATGCAGAATTTTTGTATTGCATACAGAGGGATTTTAAACAAACATGAGCTGTATGCAACCGGGACGACCGGGCGCCTCATTGAGGAGGTAACCAACTTAAACGTACACAAGTATCTGGCAGGACATTTGGGAGGACAGCAGCAGCTTGCATCCCAGATCGAGCACAACGATATGGATATGGTCATCTATCTGAGAGATCCGCTGCATCCGAAAAAGCACGAGCCGGATGTAAATGATGTCGTGCGCCTTTGCGATATTTACAACATTCCGTTTGCAACCAACCTGGCTACCGCAGAGCTTTTGATCAAGGCACTTGACCGCGGCGACCTGGAGTGGCGCGAAGTATATCGTTAGGGGTGCATGCCTTGAAAAAGAAGATTACGACATATCTGCCTGCAAGCGGCCGTCATACGGTCGCAGCAGCCAGCCTGATGATCTGCCTGCTTCTTTCCGGCTGCAGCAGTCAAACACGGCCTGCTTATGAGAATTCTCGCATGGAAGCCATGGCAGAGGAAACTTGGGAGCATGCACAGGCAGATTCCTTTGCAAAGGATCTGTGTGTGGTTACCGGAACCGAAGGGGAGGAAGATGCTTCTGTGACAGCAGAGGCGGCCGCCGTTTTCGGCGTGAACTCTAAGGAAGTGATTTTTCAGAAAAATCCGTTTGAAAGGCTGTATCCGGCCAGCATCACGAAAATCATGACAGCGCTGATCGCAATCCGGGACGGCAACCTGAGTGATCCTGTAACCGTAGGGCAGGAAACGGTCATCACCGAGACCGGAGCTTCCCTGGCACATATCAATCCGGGTGATACCCTGACGCTGGAGCAGCTTCTGTACGGGCTTATGCTTCCTTCCGGCAATGATGCAGGGGCGGCGATCGCTGTTTATCTGTCCGGAAGTACAGAGGCATTTGCGGAAAAAATGAACGAGACGGCTCACGCACTCGGGGCGACAGACACGCATTTTGTTAATCCCCATGGTCTGAGCAACGAGGATCATTATACGACAGCCTATGATCTGTACCTGATTTTTCGAAAAGCCATTGAGTATCCGGAATTTCGCAAGATCATCAGCACCGTGTCCTATCAGGCAGAGTATACAGACAGCACCGGCCAGCCCAAAATTCAGGAATGGAAAAATAGCAATCAGTATTTAAACGGCAAGTCCAAGGCTCCGGAAGGGGTTACCGTGATCGGGGGAAAGACCGGTACCACCAGAGCGGCCGGATCCTGTCTGATCTTAGATTGTCAGGATGAAGATGCAAATGATTATATCTCTGTTATCCTCAAAGCAGAGAGCCGGGATATCCTTTACGATAATATGACAAATATTATTGGCAAAATTGTCAATTAGTGATTGCACATTCCATGTATTTGTACTATAATTACGATAATAATAAAACAATTTTTATACAGATTCAATAAATCCAAGGAGGACACGATTATGGTTCAGATCATTGCAGGCAGAAAAGGCAAAGGAAAAACAAAGCATCTGTTAGATATGGCAAATAACGGAATCAAGTCGGCTACTGGTTCTGTTGTTTATCTTGACAAGAGTTCAAAACACATGTATGAGCTTAACAACCGGATTCGTTTGATCAATGTAAATGAGTACCCGGTTGCAACCAGTCAGGGGTTCGTTGGTTTCATCTGCGGCATCATTTCTCAGGATCATGATATCGAAACGATGTTTTTAGACAGCTTTTTGAAGCTTGCAGGTTTAGAGGGAGAAGATATAAGTGAAACCGTTGCTACACTGGAAGCAATCAGTGAGAAGTACAGTGTAAACTTCGTATTAAGCATTTCCATGGACGCATCGGAGATGCCGGAGAATGCACAGAAGGATGTAGTGGTTTCCCTGTAATACAAAGTTGGTTTTTCGTACAGCCGGGGCGGCAGGTTCTCCCCGGCTGTTTGTGCGACAATCACAGGATATCATGCAATGCAGGTTGAAACCAGCAACATGTCAGATACTGCCGGGAGGAATAAAGACATTGGCAAAAAAGAAAAAATCAAAGATTATAAGATATCGCCATCCGCGCAATATTAACGTAGGCATGATCATCTTTGCGATCATCTTTATTTACCTGCTCTTCAGTGTATATACGTACCTGAAGAAGGATAAGGTTCAGTTTTATGAGGTGGTGGAAGGCAACATCGTAAATGATCGTCAGTATACCGGGATCATCCTAAGAAATGAACGAGTGGAGAATACCGACAGAGCCGGTTATATCAATTACTATATCCGGGAAGGAAAGCGAGCCGCCATCGGAACTCGGATCTATTCCATCGATGAGACCGGCAATATGGAGGAACTGATTCAGGAAAATCCGGATGCGAATGTCGGGCTGACCGATGCAAACTTAAGTGATGTCAAACGCCAGCTTTCTTCCTTTTCCATGAATTACAGCAATGACAAGTTTGAAAGCACCTACGATCTGCAGTACTCCCTGGAGGCGGCTGTTTTGGAATATGCCAATTTCAATGCACTTGGAAATTTGGACAGTATCATGCAGGAGGCAGGAGCTTCCTTTGTCCAGGTGACGGCTCCGGTATCCGGTGTCGTTTCCTATGCAGTAGATGGATTTGAGGATCTGACAGCTGATCAGATCACGGAAAGCAGTTTTGACCGTTCCGGTTATTCCAAGGCCATTACCAAGGCCGGGCAGCTGATCGAGCAGTCTGCTCCGGTCTACAAGCTGATCACATCGGAAGACTGGAGCATTGTATTTCCGCTTACGGAGGATGCGATGGAAGAATACAAAGACCAGACAAAGCTTCATGTCACCTTTTCTTCCAACGATCTGGATGCAACCGGTAATTTTTCTATTATTACAGGTGCAGACGGAGGCTCCTACGGGAAACTGGATTTTGCTCAGTACATGGTACAGTTTGCATCGGATCGCTATGTTACCTTTGAAATCGATACGGAACGGGCAGACGGTCTGAAAATCCCGGTAACTGCAGTAACAGAAAAAGAGTTTTATCTGATCCCGTTAGAATACATGGTTCAGGGCGGAGACAGCAGCGATACCGGTTTCATGAAGGAGGTTTATTCCGAGAGCGGAACAACAGCTGAATTTGTGCCGGTTTCCATTTACTATGCGACGGACGAATATTATTATATAGAAAAAGGAGAGGATGCTCCTCTTCAGTCCGGGGACTATGTTGTGAAGCCGGATTCTCAGGATCGTTATCAGATCGGGCAGAGTGCGACGCTTAAGGGCGTTTATAATATCAACAAGGGATATGCTGTATTTAAGCAGATTGAGATCATCAAATCCAATGATGAATATTATTCCATAAAAAAGGGAACCAGTTACGGACTTTCGGTATATGACCATATTGTGCTGGATGCCAATACCGTATACGAAGGTCAGCTGATCTATCAGTAAGGGAGATATCAATGAATACCATAAAGGAAAATTTGAGCGAAGTAAGAGAAAATATCCGAAAAGCATGCAAGAAGGCAGGAAGAAATGCGGAGGATGTCACCCTGATCGCTGTCAGCAAGACAAAGCCGCTCTCCATGTTAGAAGAAGCATATGAGGCCGGTGCGAGGGATTTCGGAGAAAATAAGGTACAGGAGATCGTAGAAAAGTGTCCGGCTCTGCCGGAGGATGCAAGATTCCATATGATCGGACATTTACAGCGCAATAAGGTAAAACAGGTGCTTCCTCATGCGGTGCTGATCCATTCTGTGGATTCTTTACGTCTGGCCGAACAGATCGATCAGGAAGCCCAAAAGCTTGGTATTACTGCAAAAATCCTTCTGGAGGTCAACGTAGCAAAGGAAGAGAGCAAGTTTGGCATTATGCCGGAGGCTGTCTTTGAAATGGTTGAGCAGATCGCAGCTTTTTCCCATCTTAAGATCGAAGGGCTTATGACGATCGCTCCCTTCGTGGAGGATCCGGAAGAAAATCGTCCGGTTTTTCGAAAATTATATCAATTATCTGTTGACATCAAAAAGAAAAACATTGATAATGTTGATATGAGTGTCCTTTCTATGGGTATGACCGGAGATTATCAGGTAGCTGTAGAAGAAGGGGCAACCATGATAAGAGTCGGCACCGGAATATTCGGTGCCAGATAAGGATTGGAGAGAAGACAGGTTATGAGCATTTTGAGCAAACTGATGGATACCATGCGTTTCAGCCCGGATGACGATGGGGATGAATACTTTGGTCCTGATGATGATTATGAGGCTGAAAAGCCAGCCAAAAGGGGACGTTTCCCGGCACGTGAGGAGTCTGAGCACTACGATGACGGGGGCGAGGAAAAACCAAGATTCTTCTCTCGTTCATCAAAAGTAGTACCGATGAAACGTAATATGGAGGTGTCCATGGTGAAACCTACCTCCATCGAGGATGCAAGAGAAATTTGTGATTATCTGCTGGCCGGCAAGGCGGTAGTTTTAAATATGGAAGGGATCCATACGGAGGTTGCTCAGCGTATCATTGACTTTACGTCAGGCTCCACCTACTCCATAAGCGGAAACCTTCAGAAAATTTCCAGCTACATCTTTATCGCAACACCGGAATCCGTTGAACTTTCCGGAGATTTCCAGGAAATGATCGGAAATGGTGCATTGGACGTATCCGGATTGAACATCCGCTTATAGAGCGAAGAGAAAACAGATTGCTTGCCTTATTACGAAGAAGAACGAAGGATACAGACAATTTTCTGACAGACCGGCGGGAAATTGTCTGTATCTTTTTGTAACTGTATTTTCAGAGTACACGAAAGAGAAAGGAGTATAGATTGAATGAGTGAACGTATGACTGTGCATCGGGACGGAAAACCGATTTATGATATTGTAATGGAAGAAAATTTTGACAGACTTGGCAGGGAAGTTGCATCCTTGTCGGTGCAGAGTCGAAGACTTTGTGTGGTGACAGACAGTACGGTCGCAGAGCTTTATGCAGAGGTTGTTATGCAGCAGCTGCAGCCGGTCTGCAAGGAAGTACATCTTTTTGTTTTCCCGGCAGGAGAAGAAAATAAGAACCTGGACACGGTTCGCAGTCTGTATGAGTTTTTGATCGAGAATCACTATGACAGAGGCGACATGTTAGTAGCACTGGGCGGCGGCGTAGTCGGTGATCTTTGCGGATTTACCGCAGCAACCTATCTTCGCGGGATCCGTTTTATTCAGGTTCCGACAACTCTGCTCTCTCAGGTGGATTCCAGCATCGGCGGCAAGACCGGTGTAGATTTTGACGCATACAAAAACATGGTCGGTGCCTTTCATATGCCTCAGCTTGTTTACACTGCGGCAGAAAGTCTTCTGAGCCTAGATGAAGAACAGTTTGCCTGTGGTATGGGAGAGGTCATTAAACATGGTCTGATCATGGACGCAGACTACTATGAGTGGCTGCAGCTTCATCGGGATGAAATTCTCGCAAGGGATCTTTCGGTCTGCGAGCAGATGGTTCTTATCAGCTGCCGGATCAAACGCGATGTGGTAGAGCAGGATCCGACCGAGCAGGGGATCCGCGGACTCTTAAACTTTGGACATACCCTGGGTCATGCCATTGAAAAGCTGATGCATTTTCAGCTTTTACACGGACAGTGCGTTGCCCTGGGAAGCGTTGCCGCAGCAGGCCTTTCTGCAAAACGCGGAGAAATCACCCTGGAAGATGCCCTTCAAATTCGTGAAGTATTTTCAGAGTTTGGCCTTCCGGTTTCCATAGCTGATTTTGGACTTACAAAAGAGGAAATCATCGCTGCCACGAAGAATGATAAAAAGATGGATTCCGGACGGATCAAATTCATCCTTCTGCATCGGATCGGAGAGGCATTTATTGACCGGACGGTTACGGACGAAGAAATGGCTGACTGTCTGGATTGGCTGATGGGAGGTTCTGATGAAGACGAAAGGATTTAACCTGCTTTCCTGGGCGGCTTTGAGTATGGTACTGGTATTGACAGATCAGTATACAAAACTTCTTGCTGTGGCACATTTGAAAGGAAAAACACCCTTTGTGATCCTGGACGGTGTTTTTGAGCTTTTGTATTCGGAAAACCGCGGTGCGGCCTTTGGCATGCTGCAGGGAAAACAGGTTTTCTTTTTTCTGATCGGTGCTGCTGTTTTAGCAGCTGCCATCTATGTGATGTGGCGTATGCCGGGATGGAGCTGCTTACGCTACACAGGACTTCGTATCTGCACCATCCTGATCACTGCCGGAGCCCTTGGAAATATGGTAGACCGCTGTACGCAGGGGTACGTGGTGGATTTTCTCTACTTTAAGCTGATCGATTTTCCAATCTTTAACGTGGCGGATATTTATGTGACGACCGCCACTGCAGCGCTTCTGTGCTTTTTGTGCTTCTTTTATAAGGAAGAGGATCTGGCAATCTTTGAATGGAAGAAGGGAGAACGCCGGTGATACAGAAGCTTTTGGTGGAATCCTCTGATGCACAGCGGATCGATAAGTATCTGAGTGATCAGCTGAGTGAGTTGTCCCGTTCTTATCTTCAGAAGCTCTTAAAAGACGGAAACGTGCAGGTAAATGGAAAAACGGTAAAAAGCAATTACAAGCTTTCTATGGGAGATCAGATTTGTCTTGAGGTGCCGGAGGCAGCAGAACCGGAGATTGCGGCAGAGCCCATGGATCTGGATATTCTTTATGAAGACAGGGATATCATTTTGATTAACAAGCCTAAGGGAATGGTGGTACATCCGGCGGCCGGACATTATACCGGAACCTTAGTCAACGGTTTGATGGATCATTGCAAGGGCGAGCTTTCCGGGATCAACGGCGTTATGCGACCGGGAATCGTTCACCGGATCGATATGGACACGACCGGAGTCCTGATCGTCTGCAAAAATGATAAAGCACACAATTCCATTGCAGAACAGCTGAAGGTTCATTCCATCACCCGGAAATATTATGCGATCGTTCATGGTGTGATCAAGGAGGATGAGGGAACTGTGAATGCTCCCATCGGACGTCATCCTGTGGACCGCAAAAAAATGAGCATCAACGAAAAGAACGGTAAGGCGGCAGTGACACATTATCATGTACAGAAGCGTTTTCGCCGTTTTACCTACGTAGAATGTCAGCTCGAGACCGGAAGGACACATCAGATCCGTGTCCACATGGCGAGCATCGGACATCCGCTTTTAGGAGACCAGGTTTACGGACCGGCGAAGGTGCCGTTTTCCGGTCTGCAGGGGCAGACCCTTCATGCAGGCGTTTTAGGGATCATTCATCCCTCTACCGGAGAATATATGGAATTTCATGCCCCTTTACCGGATTACTTTGAAAAACTGCTGAAAAAACTGGAACAGGAATCCTGAGTAATTATCTGAAAATTAACAAAAAACTCCTGCGTATTTCTATACTTTTGGAATGGATTGTGTTATAATCTAATCAATAACAGAATTACATCAGGTGTTTGCTGAAAGGAGAATACGTATGAGTGGAAATCTTATTATTACAATCGGACGTCAGTGTGGAAGCGGCGGTAAGATGATCGGACAGAAAATAGCAGAAAAGCTTGGTGTGAAATGCTATGATAAGGAGCTTCTTGCCAGAGCGGCTAAGGAAAGCGGATTGTGTCAGGAGCTGTTTGAGACCCATGATGAAAAGCCTACCAGCAGCTTTTTATATTCCCTGGTCATGGATACCTATTCCTTGGGATATACGACCTCTGCTTATATGGATATGCCGATCAACCATAAAATTTTTCTGGCACAGTTTGATACCATTAAAAAGATTGCCAATGAGGAGTCCTGCGTGATCGTAGGACGATGTGCAGACTATGCACTGGCTGATTATCCGAACATGGTATCGGTTTTTATAACCGGAGACGACGAGGACAAGATCAAGAGTATGCAGGAGCTTTATAAGGTGGACGAGGCAAAAGCCAAGGATATCATGATCAAGACCGATAAGAAACGTTCCAGCTACTATAACTATTATTCCAGCAAGAAGTGGGGCGATTCCAGAAGCTACGACATGTGTATCAACAGCTCTGTTTTAGGGCCGGATGGTACAGCAGATCTGATCATCGCGTTTGCGAAGGCGAAAGAGGCACAGAATAAAGCGAAAGCATGATCCACAAACTCAAAACAGTAAAAATGTAACAGATGTAATAGAAAATTAATATTTTTTTCACATCTATCCCTTAAAATATCAGACAAGGTATGATATGATGTCAGGGGCAGGATACCTGCCCCTGATTTAAGATGAAGCTATGTTCATATATAAGGAGAATGCCATGTCTGAAGAAAAGAAAGACTATACCCAGATCATAAAAAAAGCCAGAAGGCGCAGAAAAAGAGCACGATACCTGTATCAGGCAGGAATCGGAGCTTTGCTGCTCCTTCTGGTTTTGTTTGTTGTTTTCCTGTCGAAAAACGGAGGATTTTCTAAACTTTTCGCAAAAAAAACAGACATCACGATCGCTACAGCCTCGGATGCAGAGGCAGTTTCCCTGGAGGAAGGGGAGCAGGAAGCAGACACAGAGGTTTTGTTAGAGGAATCGGAAAAACAGGCCGTGGTGGATTCCTATCAGAATCTGGGACTGGTGCAGGTGTCCGGATATCTGAATATCCGGGAGACTCCGGGGGCTGATGGAAACATCATCGGAAAGCTGAGTGAAAACAGTGCCTGTGAGATTCTTGGAACGGAGGGAGACTGGTATCATATTTCTTCGGGTGGAATAGAAGGCTACATCCACAATCAATATGTGATCAGCGGAGAGGAAGCTAGAACAAAGGCATTCGATTATGTGACGAAGATGGCCATCGTTCAGACAGAAAAACTGAACATCCGCCAGGAACCGGTACTTGACCCTTCCAACGTGGTGGGGCAGGCACTGATCAATGAGCGTTATCCGGTGGAGGAAGAACAGGAAGGCTGGGTAAAAACTTCTGCCGGTTATCTTTCTGCAGATTATGTTACAGTCGGGATGGCTTTGAATGAGGCCAGAAAACTGGATTTAAAGGCAATGGCATTAAATCAGTATGACAACCTGCTCATATCAAAGGTAAACAATTATTTAAATATCCGTAAGGAACCGAGTACGGACAGTTCTGCCAACATCATCGGAAAACTACCGAGCAAGGCGGCCGGAGAAATATTGGAGACCTTAGATGGATGGTATAAGATCAAATCCGGCTCGATCACCGGCTATGTGACAGCCGATCCTCAGTATGTGGCGGTGGGACAGGAGGCAAAGGATCTTGCCGTGAATGCAGCTTCCCTGATGGCGATCGTAACCACAGACCGCCTGAATGTCCGTGCAGAGCCAAACACCGATGCGAAGATCTGGACGCAGATCTCCAAGGAAGAGCGCTATTCTGTGGTATCTCAGTTAGACGGCTGGGTCGAGATCGAACTGGATACCGGTGACGGGGAAAACGGAGAAAGCGCAGATAATGCCTACATCTCGACGCGTGATAACAACGTAGAGGTTCGCTATGCATTAAACGAAGCAATCAAATTCTCGCCATTAGAAGAAAAGGCCAACCAGAGCAATTCCCTGCGTAGCCAGGTTGTCAATTATGCACTGCAGTTCGTAGGAGGACGCTATGTCTGGGGCGGCAATGATCCGCATACCGGTGCAGACTGCTCCGGATTTGTGAAGTATGTGCTCAGCCATGTGGCAGGAGTCGGACTGCCGAGAACCTCAAGGGAACAGGCAAAGACCGGCCGTGCTGTGAACTCCAGCGAAATGCGTCCGGGCGACCTGATCTTTTATACCAACAGCAAGGGCACCGTCAATCATGTGGCAATGTATATCGGAAACGGGCAGATTGTCCATGCGGCAAGCCGCAGAAGCGGAATCAAGATCTCTACCTGGAATTATCGCACACCAAAAACGATCCGATCTTTCCTGGATTGATGACAAAATAATAGATAAAAGGAGCTCTCATCCGATCCGACTGGATCGATGAGAGCTCCTTTCGCTTTGCAGTTCTTTTTACTTGGATGTGGCGGAAAAAACGGTTCCATGTAAAAACGGTTTCTCAACCTCGGTAAGGATGTGGATGAAATCACGCATATATTTTGTGAGATACAGGTCTTTCCTGTGACAGAGATAAAAACTTCGCTGATTTTCGATTCCTTTGATGGGATAGACCGCACAGTATGGATACAGCTCAGGGGACATCTCGATATAGTTGATCGGGCAGATCATCACGGCATCACAGGCAATGGCAGTGCGCTTGCCGACTTCGATGCTTGTTGTCTTTAAAATAATCTTGGGCTGGATATCGTAAACGGCAAAGAGCTGTTTTTGTACGGTACTGACATTGTGCCCTTCTTTGCTGGAAATAAATTTTTCGTTGCGCGCCTCACTGATGTCAATGGGGGTGCCGGAGGGGATTCGTTTCGCCAGATCGGTGTTTCTGCTGGTCAGAAGCACAAGATCCTCGTCTTCAATCAGGATGTAGTTCAAATCTTCATGCTTGGGATATGTAGTCATGCAGGCCAGATCCAGAGAGCCTTCTAAGAGCATGGATTCCGTTGTGTTGGAACCATGCTCATGCAGATCAATATCCACATAGGGGTACTGCTTCATAAAACGCGGCAGTACGTAAGGAAGAACCTGCATGGCGCGCTGCACCGGGATACCAAGCTTTAAGCAGCCGTGATCTTCGTGATTGATCTCATCGATTTCCTTTTGGAGGTTGTTGTTGATCGTGAGGATCTGTTTTGCTGCTTCAATATATTTTTCACCGGCATAGGTCAGTGTGATCGGATCAGTGGAACGGTTGAAGATAGCCGTGCCAAGATTGGTCTCTACCAGCTTGATCATCTGGCTTAGGGATGGCTGAGAGATATAGAGCTTTTTGGCAGCGGCTGTGATACTGCCTTCCTGCATAACCGTCAGCATATACTGGGCATGCTTGATATTCATAAGTAACTCCCCCTTTTACAGCAGTTTACCGTAGATATAACGGATGTATCTGTCTATTCTATCATAAATTTTTCACGGATTCAATTGCATAACTGCCTCATAACTTTTTAAGAAAGATCATATAGGACAAAAGTTATCAAAAACAAAAAAGACATAGAAATTAACCTATAGTCGATATAATAATTTAAGTATTTGAAAGATTGTATCCCGAGTGATACACTGTGGATGAACAAAAAACCGGTATGTAGCAAAATATACGGCGAATAAGTATTGATTGTCTTAGGACAAAAGGAGGAAAAAAATGGAAGTAAAGAAAGCTGCCATGGCAGGTACTCTGGAATCCAGCGATGCCCAGGTTACCGTAGAGCCGGGAAATGGTACGGTTGAGCTTTCCATCGAGAGCAGTGTCATCCATCAGTTTGGAAAGCAGATCAAAGCAACTGTCCTTGAAACCTTAAATCGTCTTGATGTAAAAGACGCAAAGGTAACAGTTGTGGATAAGGGTGCTTTAGACTGTACATTGAAAGCACGTGTAGAGTGCGCAGTATACCGTTCCAACGATATCACTGAGAATCTTCCATGGGGAGGTGTGATCAAATAATGAGCCATCCGAACAAAAAAAGACTGAGACGTTCCATGATGTTCTTAAACTGCCAGAAGCCGGGCCTGATCAAGGATCCTTACATCTACAAACCGGATTCCATCATGCTGGATCTGGAGGATGCAGTTGCTGAGAATCAGAAAGATGCAGCAAGATACTCCCTGTATCATGCACTGCAGGAGATCGATTACCGCGGAGTTGAGCGTGTTGTCCGCATCAACGGACTGGACACTCCTCACTGGAAAGAAGATATCCGTGTCTGCGTAGCAGGCGGCGCGGATACCATCCGTATCGCAAAGACTGAGACTGCACAGGATGTTCATACTGTTGAGGAACATGTACTGGCAGCTGAGAGAGAGTTTGGCAGACCGGAAGGATCCACCCTTCTTATGGCAGCTCTGGAGTCCTGCAAGGGTGTTTTAAATGCTCTCGAGGTTTGTAAGTCTTCTGACCGTCTGATCGGTATTGCACTGTCCGGCGGTGACTACACCAAGGATCTTCAGACCGTGATCACCGGAACCGGTGTTGAGTTACAGGGTGCAAGACAGCAGATGATCATCGCGGCAAGAGCTGCAGGTGTACAGTGCTGGGATACCGTATTCACCAACTTGGATGCTATGGATGTCTTCGAGGAAGAAGTGAAGATGATCAAGATGATGGGCTTCGATGGTAAATCCCTGGTAAACCCGCGTCAGATCGATGTTGTTCATAAAGTATTTACCCCAACCCAGAAAGAGATCATCTTCGCCGAGAAGGTCGTAAGAGAGATCGACGAGAAGAAGGCACTGGGTATCGGCGTATTTACCGTAGACGGCAAGATGATCGATATCGCATTCTACGATGGAGCAAAGAGAACAATTGCCCTGGCGAAAGCATCAGGTGTATATGAGGGGGATTTATAAGATGATCAATGCAGTAGGAAGAGAAATCCCGGAAGAGGTATTAAAGGCAACCGGTAAGGAAGCGTTCAAGGGCGCTTATGCTTACGACAATTATGAGTACACAAAGGCAGCTCCGAAGGCTCATACCATGATGGATCCGAAGAGAAGCAAGATCGTCGAGAACATTCATGAGGCTCTGGTAAAATGTGAGATCAAGGATGGCATGACCATTTCTTTCCACCATCATTTCCGTGAGGGTGACTATGTAGTAAACATGGTTATGGATGAGATCCACAACATGGGCATCAAGGGCATCACCATCTGCGCAAGCTCTCTTGGTAAGGCAAACGATGCCATCGTTCCGTACATCGAGGACGGTACCATCGTAGGAATCCAGTCTTCCGGTGTGCGTGGTAAGATCGGTGAGGCAATCTCTACCGGTAAGTTAAGAGATATCGCGATCATGCGTTCCCACGGCGGACGTGTCAGAGCAGTAGAGTCCGGTGAGGTTCACATCGATATCGCCTTCATCGGCGCACCAACCTGTGACGAGTACGGCAACATGAGAGCAAACGGTGGAAAGAGCGACTGCGGCGTATTATCCTATGCAATGGTAGACGCACAGTATGCAGACCGCGTAGTAGCAATCACCGACTGTTTAGTTCCCTTCCCGAACATCCCGGCAAGCATCTCCATGACTCAGGTAGACTTTGTCTGCGTGGTTGATGAGATCGGTAACCCGGCTAAAATTGCAACCGGAGCAGCAAAACCGACCACCGATGTTCGTAAGATCATGATGGCAGATTACTGCACTCAGTTTGTGATCAACACTCCTTATTTTAAGGATGGCTTCTCTTATCAGACCGGTGTTGGCGGTGCATCCATCGCATCCACCATCTCTCTCGGAAAGATCATGGAAGAGCGCGGCATCAAGATGGGCCTTGGTCTTGGCGGTATCACCACTCCGATGTGCAACCTGCTTGCAAAGGGTCTCATCGACAAGATCGTGGATACACAGGATTTCGATATGGGCGCTATTGAGTCCATCAAATCCAATCCGAACCACATCGAGATCTCCGCATCCGAGTATGCAGATCCGTTCAACAAGGGAGCTTACGTAAACAAGCTTGACTTCGTTATCCTGGCTTCTCTTGAGGTCGATGTAAACTTTAACTGTAACGTAGTAGTAGGTTCCGATGGTATGATCACCGGAGCTCAGGGTGGACATCCGGATACTGCAGCAGGCGCAAAGTGCACCATCGTGATCGCACCGCTCCTGCAGGGAAGAATCCCGGCTATCTGCACCAATGTTACCACCGTAACCACTCCGGGTGAGACCGTAGACGTTGTTATCACTGATTACGGTATTGCCATCAACCCGCGCAGACAGGATCTGATCGAGTGCATGAAGGATGTGAAACTTCCGTTCTGTACCATCGAGGAACTGCGTGACAAAGCTTACGCCATCGTAGGCGAGCCGGATCCGGTACAGTTTGGTGATCGTGTAGTCGGCATCATCGAGAGCCGTGACGGTACCGTGCTGGATGTCGTTCGCGAGATTAAAGAGTACGAGTTTAAAGACTGATTGATACTCGAAAAACCTTTTGCTGCGCTTAGGGCCGGGAATCCCTGAGCGCAGCAGCAACAAAAAACACTTACACATAACATAGGGGAAAAATTATGTCAGAATTAGTAGTAGGTATTTTAGGCTTTGCCTGTATCGTTGCCTTAGTAGTAACGCTGTTTAAAAGTAAAACCATGCCGAGTATGGCATTCATCATCTTTCCGTCTATCCTGGCACTGATCCTGGTAGTCGGCGGATATTACACCATCGATGAGGTCGGCGACCTGATCAAGGGCGGATTTAAGAGTACCGGTCCTACCGCAGCACTGTTCGTATTCTCAGTTCTGTTCTTCGGTATCATGACCGATGCAGGTATGTTTGATGTCATCATCAACAAGCTGATGAAGCACGTTGGCGACAATGTCATCGGTGTAACCGTTATGACCGCAATCATCGCACTGATCGGCCACTTAGACGGCGGCGGTGCTTCCACTTTCCTGATCGTAGTTCCGGCTATGCTTCCGGTCTACAAGAAGATGCACATGAGACCTTCCACCCTGCTTCGTGTAGCAGTTCTGGCAATGGGTGTCTTAAACCTGATGCCGTGGGCCGGCCCGACCATGCGTGCAGCATCCGTACTGGGCATGGAGGCTGGAAAACTCTGGAGCATGATCATCCCGATTCAGATTTTTGGTATCATTCTCTGTCTGGCACATGCAGTATTTGCAGGTGTGCAGGAGAAGAAGAGAGGCGCAGGTCTCAATGGTAAACTGGCAAAAGAATCCAGTGCAGATGACGCAGCAGAAGAGGCTCAGCATCAGGCTGACGAGAACGAGTACGCAAGACCGAAGCTGTTTGCATTCAACATCTGCCTTACAATTGCAGTTATCGCTATGTTAGTATGGGATCGTTTCCCGAGCTACTTCCCGTTCATGCTGGGTGTTGCAGCAGCTCTGCTTGTGAACTACACCCCGATCAAACTTCAGAAGAAGATGATTAACCGTCATGCAGGCCCGGCTCTGATGATGTGCTCTACCCTGATGGGTGCAGCAGTTCTGATGGGTATTCTGGTATACGGCTTTAACGCAGATGGTTCTGCAGTGATCGCAAAACCGGGCGTTGAGATGTTAAAGACCTCCGTTGTATCCAACATGGCAGGCATCATCTCCATGGTTCTTCCGGCTGCTCTTGGTCAGCACCTGCCGCTCGTGATCGGTATCCTGTCTGTACCGTTAGCACTTTGCTTCGATACCGACTCCTACTTCTATGGTATGCTCCCGGTTATGATCGCTATCGGTGCATCCTTCGGTGTAGAGGCATTCCCGATCGCAGTAGCTATGGTTGTTTGTCGTAACTGTGCAACCTTCATCAGCCCGATGGTACCGGCAACCCTGCTTGGTATTGGTCTGGCAGATGTGGATATCAAGGATCACATCAAAGCATCCTTCGGCTATGTCTGGGTATTCTCAATCCTTTGCATGCTGTTCGCTGTTCTGATCGGAATCCTTCCGCTGTAAGATTATATTGAATTTCATAAAACTGTCTGGTGGTTTTGTGCCGCCGGGCAGTTTTTTGTCGTCTTATGCGATAAGAAACACTTGTTCTTTTTCCTCCGGACAGATATATTGATACTATGTTGGTATGAAACGTGTATATATTTTATCAATCAAGGAGGAAAACTTTGTTCAGTAAGGTATTAAGCGGCGGTCTTCGCGGCATTGACGGCTATGTGGTTCAGGTGGAGGCGGATGTAAGCGATGGCCTGCCCGGATTTTATATGGTGGGTTCCCTGGCTTCGGAGGTAAAGGAGGCAGAGGAGCGTGTTCGCACGGCCATGCGAAATTCCGGATATCATCTGTCTTCCAAAAAGATCACGGTAAATCTTTCTCCGGCAAACGTACGAAAAGAAGGGACGGCCTGTGACTTGCCGGTGGCGATCGCGGTCTTGGCAGCTTACGGGGTCATCCTGCCGGAGGAATTAAAAGAAACAGCGTTTCTGGGAGAGCTGGGTCTGGATGGCCGAATCAAACCGGTGCGGGGAGTTCTGCCGATGGTACTTGCCATGGCAGAAAAAGGAATACGCCGCTGCTTTTTGGCGGAGGACAATGTGGCGGAAGGGGTAGCAGCGGCCTGCATGGAGATCATTCAAATAACCAGTTTAAAACAGGTAAGCTTATTATTAAATGATCCGGATCAGATCCGGGCAGAGCATGCAGAGGACGCCTTGGAGCCAGAGACAGATTATCCTGTGGATTTTTCCGAGATAAACGGACAAAGGCTGATGCGTCGGGCAACTGAGGTGGCGGTAGCCGGCGGTCATAATCTTTTATATATCGGTCCGCCGGGGAGTGGAAAGAGCATGATGGCAAGGAGGATTCCAACAATCATGCCGTCCTTGACCCGAGAAGAACAGCTGGAGGTATCGAAGGTTTACAGTATCTGCGGAATGCTGCCGGAGGGGCATGCGCTGATCGGTACCAGGCCTTACCGCGCTCCGCACCATACCATCAGCGCTCAGGCTCTGACAGGAGGCGGTCTTTGGCCAAAACCCGGAGAGATTTCCTTAGCCTCGCGCGGAGTTTTATTTTTAGATGAACTGGCAGAGTTTCAGAAAAAAACACTGGAAATTTTGCGACAGCCTCTGGAGGAACAGCAGGTGACAGTTTCTCGTGTCAACGGAAGCTATACCTTTCCGGCTCACTTTATGCTTGCGGCGGCCTTAAATCCCTGTCCCTGCGGTTACTATCCGGATCGGTCGCGGTGCAGCTGCACCAGACATCAGGTACGTCAGTATCTAAGCCGCATCTCAAGGCCGCTGCTTGACCGGATCGATATTTGCGTGGAGGCGGCTCCGGTCACTTACCAGGATATTCGTACAATTCAGAAAAATGAGAGTTCAGAAACGATCCGTCAAAGGATTGAAGCGGCACGAAGAATCCAGCTTGAGCGTTATGCGGGAAAGGGGATCTTCACCAACAGTGAGATGGGAATCCGGGAAATTCGGCAATATTGCCTGCTCAGTGAAGAAGATGAAAACTATCTGAATCAGATCTTTTCCAGACTGAGTTTAAGCGCCAGGGGCTGTCACAAAATCTTAAAGGTGGCACGTACCCTGGCTGATCTGGAGGGAAAAGAACAGATCGAGCGCCGTCACTTAAGTGAGGCAGCAGGTTTCCGGGATCTTCAGGAACGTTATTGGGGAAAGGAAGGAGAAAACAATGTGTGAACAAAACCTTCCTGAAAAAAATGCGAAGGAGCAGGAAGCCGAGCGCCGCAGCCTCTATTGCTTGAATCAGATTTCTCTTCTGGGTGCCGTATCGATCAAAAACCTTGGAGAGCATTTCGGGGGATTTCAAAACGCATTTAATATAGAAGAAACAGCACTCAGGGAGAGTAATCTTTTGCGAGAAGGACAGATTACGGCCCTGTGTGAAGGACAAAAACATCAGATTGAATACCTGGAATCCTATGAAAAACTCTCTGAACGGGGAATCCGTTTTGTCACGCCGTTTGATAAGGAGTATCCGAAAAAGCTACTTCAGATCCATGGTTATCCGATGGGTCTTTATGTACGCGGAAAGCTCCCGGATGAAAATCGTCCTGCGGTGGCTATAATTGGTGCTCGTGGCTGTTCGGAATACGGCAGTCAGCTTGCGGAAGGCTTTGCAGAGCTCTTGTCCAGAGAAGGTGTGCAGATCATCAGTGGTTTGGCACTTGGCATCGACGGCGCTGCTCATGCGGGGGCTTTGAAGGCAGGAGCAGATACCTATGGGGTTTTAGGCTGCGGGGTGAATATCTGTTATCCATCTGCAAATTACAGGTTATATCAAAAGCTTTTGGAACACGGAGGTATTCTCTCGGAATTTCCTCTGGATACCGGTCCGCTGAAAAGCAATTTTCCTATGAGAAATCGGATCATCAGCGGTCTTTCAGATGCGATCCTGGTGGTGGAAGCAAAGGAAAAGAGCGGTTCCCTGATCACAGCAGAGCTGGGACTGGATCAGGGGAAGGAGATTTTTGCCGTACCTGGAAGAATCACAGATCACTTGAGTACCGGCTGCAACCGCCTGATTCAGCAGGGAGCCCAGGTGGCAATTTCACCGGGAGATATCTTGGAATATCTTGGCATGAAGTGCAATAAAAGGTTAATTATTCATGAAAAAAATGTTAGGACACTTGCAAAGCCGGAAAAAATGGTGTATGATTGCCTAGATTTCAAGGCGAAACATTTGGAGGAGATTTCCGACCGTTGCGGCATGAGCATCAGTGAATGTATGGGGATTTTGCTGGAGCTTGAGCTGCAGGGTTTTGTGTTTCGTACGGCGAATCACTATTATGGAAAAAAGATCTGAAAGCCAGATACAGGCTTTTTTTGATCCGGTATTTAGGAGTAGTTATGGCAAATAATTTAGTGATTGTGGAGTCACCGGCCAAGGTCAAGACGATCAAGAAATTCCTTGGTTCTACCTATGAAGTGGATGCTTCCAACGGACATGTGAGAGATTTACCAAAAAGCAGCCTCGGCTTTGATGCGGAACACGATTATGAACCAAAGTATATCACGATTCGCGGAAAGGGCGATATCCTGGCAAAGCTTCGCAAGGAAGTAAAGAAAGCAGATAAGATCTATCTTGCAACGGACCCTGACCGTGAGGGAGAAGCCATTTCCTGGCATCTGATGAAGGCACTGAAGTTAGATGAGGTAAAGGATAAAAAGGTTTACCGGATCAGTTTTAATGAAATCACCAAAAATGCGGTTAAAGCTTCCTTAAAGGCACCGCGTACAATCGATATGAACCTGGTGGATGCCCAGCAGACCAGGCGTATGCTTGACCGTATGGTAGGATATCGCATCAGTCCCTTGCTCTGGGCGAAGGTAAAACGTGGCTTAAGTGCCGGTCGTGTGCAGTCTGTGGCACTTCGGATGATCTGCGACCGTGAGGAGGAAATCGAGGCATTTATCCCGGAGGAATACTGGAACCTGGAAGCAGATTTTGCTCAAAAGGGAAGCAAAAAGACCCTGAATGCGAAATTTTACGGTACACACAGCGAAAGGATCACGATTCATAAAAAGGAAGAACTGGATCAGATTCTGAATTCTTTAGCGGATCAAAAGTATGTAGTTGAGGATGTGAAATACGGGGAGCGCAGTAAAAAACCACCGATCCCGTTTACCACGAGCACGCTGCAGCAGGAAGCTTCCAAGGTGCTGAATTTTTCCACCCAGAAGACCATGCGCATTGCCCAGCAGCTTTATGAAGGTGTGGATGTCAAGGGACACGGCACCATCGGTCTGATCACCTACCTGCGTACAGATTCCACCCGAATTGCAGACGAGGCAGATGCAGCAGCACGTGCTTATGTAGAAAGTACATTCGGAACTGATTATGTATTAAAGCAGGAGCAGACCAAGAAGAATGCAGGAAAGATTCAGGATGCTCATGAGGCAATCCGTCCTACCGACATTACCCTGACTCCGACCGTAGTTAAAGATTCTTTACAGCGCGACCAGTTCCGTTTATATCAGCTGATTTGGAAGCGGTTTACTGCAAGCCGGATGCAGCCGGCTGTTTATGTTACCACCTCCATCAAGGTTACAGCGGGAGAGTATGTGTTTACCCTGTCAGCGTCCAAGCTTTCCTTTGATGGTTTTATGTCGGTCTATGTGCAGGAGGATGAGAAGGAGGCAGAAAATGCACTTCTTGGCAAGTTGGAAATCGGAGATGTACTTCCGCTTTCTGAGCTGAAACCCAGTCAGCACTTTACTCAGCCGCCGGCACATTATACGGAGGCTTCCCTGGTAAAGGCCATGGAGGAGCAGGGAATCGGAAGACCGAGTACCTATGCACCTACCATCACGACTATATTAGCAAGGCGCTATGTGACAAAAGAAAATAAAAATCTCTATGTGACAGAGCTTGGCGAGGCCGTCAACGGCATCATGAAAAAATGTTTCCCGAGCATTGTGGATTTGAGCTTTACGGCAAATATGGAGCTGCTTTTAGATAAGGTGGCAGACGGTACCGTAAAATGGAAAACGATCATTGCGAACTTCTATCCGGATTTGGATGAAGCGGTCAAAACAGCAGAAAAAACATTAGAGTCGGTTCATATCGCTGATGAGGTGTCAGATGTCATCTGTGATGTCTGCGGGCGCAACATGGTAGTCAAGTACGGGCCGCATGGCAAGTTCTTAGCCTGCCCGGGATTTCCGGACTGCAAAAACACAAAGCCGTATCTGGAAAAGACCGGAGTGGCATGTCCGAAATGCGGAAAGGACATCGTGATCAAGAAGACCAAGAAGGGCAGACGTTATTACGGCTGTGAAAATAATCCGGAATGTGACTTCATGTCCTGGCAGAAGCCGTCCTCCGAGCTGTGTCCGAAGTGTGGAAACTACATGGTCGAGAAGGGGAGCAAGCTCCTTTGCTCCAATGAACAGTGTGGATATACTGCAAATATCAAAAAAGCTGCAAACAAAACAGATCAATGCTGAAATTAATTGAAAATTTCAAAAAACTCTTGTTATTCGTTGAATATTATGCTAGTATTTAGATATTGGAGAAGTATATTTGAACGAATATCAATGATTGAGGAGGTTTTTTGAAATGAGTGTACAGCTTCTTGATAAAACCAGAAAAATCAATAAGTTACTGCATAACAACAATTCCCATAAAGTGGTATTCAACGACATCTGTAAAGTTTTAAGCGAGATCCTGTTATCCAATATTCTGGTGATCAGTAAAAAAGGAAAGGTTCTCGGTGTTGGTATTTGCCCGGGGGTTGACGAAATTGAGGAACTGATTGAGGATCAGGTTGGCGGTTTTGTGGATCGTCTGCTCAATGAGCGCTTGCTGAGTATTCTCTCCACAAAGGAAAATGTAAATCTTGCAACCCTGGGATTTGCTGAAGAAAATGTAAAAAAATATCAGGCTATCATTACCCCGATCGACATTGCGGGCGAGCGCCTGGGTACCCTGTTTATTTATAAGTGCGATGAGCAGTACGATATTGATGATATCATTTTAAGTGAGTACGGCACCACCGTAGTAGGTCTTGAGATGATGCGTTCCGTAAATGAGGAAAACGCAGAGGAAACCAGAAAAATACAGATCGTAAAATCTGCCATCAGTACCTTGTCGTTCTCAGAACTCGAAGCCATCACACATATTTTTGAGGAGCTTGACGGCAATGAGGGAATCCTGGTAGCCAGCAAGATTGCAGACCGCGTTGGTATCACGCGCTCGGTGATCGTCAATGCACTCCGCAAGTTTGAGAGCGCCGGTGTCATTGAGTCGCGCTCATCCGGCATGAAGGGAACCTATATCAAGGTATTAAATGACGTTGTTTTTGATGAGTTAAAGAACATCAAGGCTTCGAAATAACTTCATACTTAAGTTACGTTAAGGAATGATCATTTAAGGGAAGAAACGAAAGAAAAACGTTTCTTCTCTTTTTTATTTTTTCGCGCAAAAAGCGCTTGTCAAAAGTAGGCGGATATGATATTATGGTGAAGTTGACAAAAAACACGTCTGCCGATTCTGATGGTGGTGCCGCAGGGTCCCGGAGGAAGCACAAGACGCAGGCGGAAGTAAAAAACCAAATGGAGGAAACAAACATGAGCGTTATTTCTATGAAGCAGCTGTTGGAAGCTGGTGTTCATTTCGGACATCAGACCAGAAGATGGAACCCGAAAATGGCTCCGTACATTTACACCGAGCGTAACGGTATCTACATCATCGACTTACAGAAATCTGTAGGCAAAGTTGATGAGGCATACAATGCAGTATCCGATATCGCTGCAAACGGCGGCACCATCCTTTTCGTTGGAACCAAGAAACAGGCTCAGGATGCAATCAAGACTGAGGCTGAGCGCTGCGGAATGTTCTATGTAAATGAGAGATGGTTAGGCGGTATGCTGACCAACTTCAAGACCATCCAGAGCCGTATTGCAAGACTGAAAGCAATCGAGACCATGTCTGAGGACGGTACCTTCGATGTACTGCCGAAGAAGGAAGTTATCGAGATCAAGAAAGAGTGGGAGAAACTCGAGAAGAACCTTGGCGGTATCAAAGAGATGAAGAAACTGCCGGATGCTATCTTTATCGTAGATCCGAAAAAGGAGAGAATCTGCGTACAGGAGGCTCATACTCTTGGTATTCCGTTAATCGGTATCGCTGATACCAACTGTGATCCGGAAGAGCTTGACTATGTGATCCCGGGTAACGACGATGCAATCAGAGCCGTTAAATTAATCGTGGCTAAGATGGCAGATGCAGTAATCGAGGCAAACCAGGGTGAGGCTCAGGCTGACTTTGCTGAGGCAGAGGAGACCACCGAGGCTTAATCGAGAATAAGGTGCTTCGACCTGCAAGATTTGCAGGCCGAAGCATTTTGACTTTAACGAAAAAATATATGGAGGGAATTAACAATGGCAGTTACTGCAGCAATGGTAAAAGAGTTAAGAGAGATGACCGGTGCAGGTATGATGGATTGCAAGAAGGCTCTTGCAGCTACCGACGGTGATATGGACAAGGCAGTAGAGTTCTTAAGAGAGAAAGGACTTGCCGGAGCAGAGAAGAAGGCTGGCCGTATTGCAGCAGAGGGTATCGTAGCTACCGCTATGACCGACGACGAGAAGAAGGCAGTTGTAGTTGAGGTTAACGCTGAGACTGACTTCGTTGCAAAGAATGCAAAATTCCAGGCATACGTTGCACAGGTTGCAGCACAGGCTCTGACCACTACCGCAGCAGATATGGACAGCTTCATGGCTGAAAAGTGGGCAGCAGACGAGACCCTGACCGTAAAAGAGGCTCTGTCTTCCCAGATCTCCATCATCGGTGAGAACATGAACATCCGTCGTTTCAAACAGGTTGTAGAGGAGAATGGTGTCGTTGTTTCCTACATCCACGCAGGCGGCAGAATCGGCGTTCTGGTTGATGTTGAGACCAACGTTGTAAACGATGCTGTAAAAGAGATGGGCAAGAACATCGCTATGCAGATCGCAGCTCTGAATCCGAAGTACACCAGCCGTGATGAGGTCAGCGCTGAGTTCATCGAGCACGAAAAAGGCATCCTGATGGCTCAGATCCAGAACGATCCGAAGGAAGCTTCCAAGCCGGAGAAAGTGATCATGGGCATGATCCAGGGTCGTATCAACAAAGAGATGAAAGAGATCTGCCTCTTAGACCAGACCTACGTAAAAGCAGAGGATGGCAAGCAGTCTGTAGCTCAGTACGTAGCTCAGGTAGCAAAAGAGAATGCAGCAAACATCACTGTTAAGGGCTTCGTTCGTTTTGAAACCGGTGAAGGCCTTGAGAAGAAGGAAGAGAACTTCGCAGAGGAAGTTGCAAAGCAGATGGGTAAATAATGCAATTTCGCATTTGAACTCTGAAGATTAGGTGTGTTATATATGTAAGTTGAAAGGCCGGAATCCTGTGTTTTTATGGGATTCCGGCCTTTTATCAGATACAAAAGTCAAGGAGAATGAAGAAAAATGAAAGAAATCCGCTGGGCCGTTCTTGGAACCGGAGTGATCGCTAACGAAATGGCAACAGCCTTAAAGAAAAATGGCCGCAGTGTCTGTGCCGTGGGAAATCGGACTCAGAAAAAAGCAGTTGAGTTTGCAGAAAAATACGGGATCAAAAAGGTATATGACGATTTTCATGATATGTTTACAGATCCGGAGATCGATGTGATCTATATTACAACACCCCACAATACTCATATTGAATTTATGAAGGAAGCCATAAAAAATAAAAAGCATGTGCTGGTGGAAAAGTCCATTACCTTAAACAGTAAGGAGCTTGAGGAAGCTGTTTCACTGGCAAGGGAAAACGGGGTCGTGATCGGGGAGGCTATGACCATTTATCATATGCCGATCTATAAGAAACTGCGGGAAATCCTGGATTCCGGGAAGCTTGGAAGGGTGAATCTGGTCACCACAAATTTCGGAAGCTTTAAGGATTATGACATGAGCAACCGCTTTTTTAACCGGAACCTGGCAGGCGGTGCTATGCTGGATATCGGTGTTTATGCGCTTTCCTTTATCCGGTTCTTCCTGGATTCTAATCCCGATCAGGTGCTGTCGCAGATGAAACCGGCTCCGACCGGAGTGGATGAACAGGCAAGTCTTTTGCTCACCAATTCAGAAGGGCAGATGGCAGCCGCTATGCTTTCTCTGCATTCCAAGCAGCCAAAGCGCGGTATGGTATCCTGTGAGAAGGGATATATTGAGATCATGGAATATCCGAGAGCCTGGGAGGCTGTGATCACCGATGCAGAAACCGGGGAACGGGAAGTCGTGAAGGCAGGAGAGCATGCTGATGCATTGCTGTACGAACTGACGGATATGGAGCAGGCGATTACCGGAGATCCGGATTGCATGTACCTACCCTACACAGAAGACGTCATGAAGCTGATGACAGAATTTCGGAAAGAATGGGGGCTTACCTATCCGGAAGAGGAATAACTCATTTATTTTCCGGATGCCGTTTTTTTCGATGCCGAAATGCCGGCTGCAGTGTTTCCTTGGTTGCGCACCATTTATCGGCCAGACAGACAAGCCACGCTTCCCTGCACATCGGCGGGATGGGAGTCAGCGGAAACATATGCCGGGCGATCATGTTTTGTTCCCGCAGATTCAGGGTATAGTCCCGCAGGGCATTTTGCAGAGCTGTTTTTGGATGGTGAAAGCCGTGAAGACGATGGGAAGCATCATTGTCATGCCAGTCATATAAAAAATAATCATGCAGCAGAGCGCCCTTTGCAAGGGAAACATCATCCATGGGCAGATGCCATTTTTCCATGAGAAGGAGACTGACATATGCAACGTGGACGCTGTGCTGGTAAATGGTCGTGCAGCCATGCTGCATGGCCTCTTTTTCTTCGAAAAATCTTCCATGCGTAGCCAGTTCCCGTATGGTGTCGGCCAGAAGCTTTTTTCGTTTGGAGGATAAGGATTTGTCTTTTTTCATGTAATATTGCGTTCCTTAAAAATAAAATGATTGTTACTGCTGAAATTATTATAATCGATTTCCTTGGGATTGCAATGAAATAATAAAAAGGTTATCCTTGACTAACTGCCAGATCGTATGATTTAATGAGAAAGATTTATATTTGAGGGAGTAGTGGCGCAAAGCGTGGCAAGTCAACATCCTGACCATTGGTCTGGCTTGTCTTAAATAACGAGACTCATGTATAGCTTATTTGGGCTATACATGGGTCTCTTTCTTTTTGCAGGCTGCCTCTGGATCGTTATGATTACCGTACTTCCCAAAAACACAGCAGGAGGAGACGAGATGAAAGAAGCATTTCAGATGACACTGGAAGACCTGCTTAAGAAAACCGGGACAGACCGCGATAAGGGGCTGACACCGGAGCAGGTAGAAAAATCCCGCGGCACCTATGGTTCCAACTCTTTTATCAGCCAGAGTCATGAATCTCTGGCAAAGAAGATCTGGGACGCATCGACAGAACCGATGCTTTTGATGCTGATCTTTGCGGCGATTATCACCCTGGCGGTCAACATCACCCGTTATTTTACGGGAGGAGAGTACAATTTCCTAGAGTGTGTAGGCATTTTTGCAGCGATCGCATTGTCGGTGGTGATCACCATCATCACGGAAGGAAAGAGTGCGAAGGCCTTCGAGGCACTCAACAAGATCAACGAGGATACACTGATCAAGGTGATCCGAAACGGTGAGCCGCAGTTGGTTACCCAGAGAGAGATCGTGGTCGGTGATATCGTTATGGTTGAAACCGGCGACAAGATCGTGGCAGACGGCCGCCTTTTAGAGAGCAATGACTTGGCGGTAGATGAATCTGCCCTGACCGGTGAGAGCCTTCCTGTCAATAAGAATGCGCTTGCGGTATGCACGGCGCAAACCCCGGTGGCAGAGCGGCTCAACATGCTGTATTCCGGCTGCTTTGTATCGGCAGGAAATGGTCAAATGCTGGTTACCGGAGTAGGTAATGATACGGAATTCGGACAGATCGCCAAGGAGCTGTCTTCTATTGAAAAGACCACAACTCCTTTGCAGGAAAAGCTGGATAAGCTCGGCAAGCAGATCACGGTTCTGGGCGCTTCTGCGGCGGCCATTGTCTTTGCGATTGAAGTGATCCAGTTCTTCCTTCGCGGGCAGTTAAACCTGGATACCGTTTCGGATGCCTTCATCACCAGCATTGTCCTGATTGTTGCAGCGGTTCCGGAGGGACTTCCGACCATCGTGGCAGTTTCTCTGGCGCTTAATATCATCAAGATGTCAAGGGAGAGTGCCCTGGTAAAGAAGATGATTGCCTGCGAGACTATCGGCTGTGTCAACATCATCTGTTCGGATAAGACAGGAACGCTGACAGAGAATAAGATGACGGTACAGAAAATCTATACGGAGGGTGCGCTGATCGAGCCAGAAGCCTTAAAAAGCGAGGTGCTTCTCAACAACTATTGCATCAACAGCAATGCCAATGTTTCACTGGAAAACGGCACCTGGTCCTTTATCGGAAACCCGACAGAGTGTTCCCTCCTGGTTGCGGCAAAGAAGGCCGGTGTGGATTACCAGAAGCTTCGTCACGATGCTAATGTGGTGCGGGTATTCCCATTTTCTTCTCAGAACAAGGATATGAGCACGATCGTTCGGGAAGACGGAAACATCCTCCTGTATACCAAGGGAAATCCGGAGAAGATTCTTTCCCTTTGCTGCAATATTTCCGAGGAGGAAAAAGAAAAAAATCTGGCACTGATGGAGCAGTTTCAGAGTCAGGCCGGACGCCTTTTAGCATTTGCGCATAAGGAACTTGACGGTTACAACGGTGAAAAACAGGAAGAGGTGGAGCAGGATCTTCTTTATGATGGTTTTGTTGTGATCTCGGATCCGCTGAGCCCGGATGTCTACGAGGCAATCAAGAACTGCCGCGGGGCAGGGATTGAGGTAAAGATGCTCACAGGCGACAATATTCGCACAGCCAGGGCCATCGCCAATGAGCTGCATATGCTGGATGAGGATCATATTGCGGTAGAGGCTTCTGAGATCGAAGCGATGTCGGATGATGAGCTGAAATCAGCGCTAAAGAAGATTCAGGTCATCGCGCGGAGTACGCCGCTTGTCAAGATGCGCGTGGTAAAGCTTCTGAAGGAAGAAAAGAATGTCGTAGCGGTTACCGGCGACGGCATCAACGATGCTCCGGCCATTAAAAACGCGGATGTCGGTATTGCCATGGGTATTGCAGGAACAGATGTCACCAAGGAGGCCAGTGACATGGTGCTTCTTGACGATTCCTTCTCCACCATCATTAAGGCGGTACAGTGGGGACGCGGGATTTATGAGAACTTCAAGCGCTTCATCCAGTTCCAGCTTACGGTGAATGTTTCCTCTGTTGTTGTGGTTATTGCTTCCATTCTGGCAGGCTTCTCTGCACCGTTTACGGCACTGGAACTTTTATGGATCAACATCATCATGGATGGTCCGCCTGCGCTGACTCTGGGACTGGAACCGATCCGTCCGGATCTGTTAAAGCATAAGCCGACCAAGCGGAATGAAAATATCATTTCCAGATCCATGCTGATCCGGATTTTTACCAATGGTATCTTTATCTCTGCGGTATTTATGCTTCAGCATTTTAAAAACTTCCTAGGTGCAGCTCCTGCAGAGGAAGCAACCGTACTGTTTACGCTGTTTGTGCTGTTCCAGCTCTTTAATGCTTTTAACTGTCGTGAACTGGACGAGACTCCGATGTGGAAAAATCTCATGAAGAACAAGCTGATGCTGGGCGTGTTTTTGCTGGTCCTGATCCTTCAGTTTGTGATCACCCAGTTTGGCGGTGCAGTGTTCGAGACCGTGGCATTGTCCGCAGACATGTGGGCAAAGATGCTTCTGACTGCGTTTAGTGTTGTGATCCTGAACGAAGTGGTTAAGGCAGTAAAGAGGGTTACAAATCGTTATCTTTTTTGACACCGGAACTCATTTCGTGTTATACTAAAAAACAAGAAAAGCTGGAGGACACGGATATGAAACAGTGTATGGATTCCGATAATCTGCACCGTCGGTTAAAAAAGATCATCGGCCAGGTGCAGGCCATTGACCGTATGATCGATGAAGATGTTCCATGCGAGGACATCCTTTCCCAGATCAATGCTGCAAAATCTGCGTTGCATGGCTGCGGAAAAGTAGTCCTGGAGGGACATATCAAACATTGTGTTCGCGATGGCATCGAGCATGGTGACGCAGACAAGACAATTGAAAAATTCACAAAAGCAGTAGAACGCTTCGCGAATATGACCTGACAGGGTGCAGGAGCGAAAAAGGTCCGGATATGCGGTTTTTAACCATATATCCGGACCTTTTTGTCCCAAAATCAATGGTTCGTGATGAAATTTTTCACCCAGGCTTGACAACCTATACCCCTATGGGTATACTAAACCCATACCCCATATGGTATAAAAGGAGGAAATTATGAAAAAGTTGGAGTATCTTCTGGAGCTTGGCGGTATGAAACGGGATATCGTTTTTCTGAGCTTGTCCGCGATCGCAGTGCTTTGCAGCCTGTTAAAGGTTCAGCCATTTCCCTTTGACATGGCCTGGGTGGCCATTGTCTTATGCGGTCTTCCGATCATTCTGGAGGCGGTGATCGGTCTGGTGACAGCGTTTGATATCAAAGCAGACGTGTTAGTATCCTTGGCTTTGATCGCATCCATTTTGATTGGAGAAGATTTTGCTGCAGGAGAGGTGGCTTTCATTATGCAGTTTGGAGGTCTGCTGGAGGAACTGACTGTTGCAAAAGCCAGAGCCGGTATTGAGAAGCTGGTGCATCTGACTCCTCGTACGGCCAGGGTGCTGCGAAATGATGTGGAAACCCTGATACCGGCAGAACAGGTTCAGGTGGGAGATCGGATTCGGGTTTTGCCCGGGGAGAGCATTCCGGTGGATGGCGTGATCCTATCAGGTCAGACCTCTATCAATCAGGCAGTCATGACCGGTGAATCTCTGCCGGTAGATAAGACGGTGGGAGATTCAGTGTCCAGCGGTACGGTCAATCAGTTTGGTGCCTTTGAGATGGAAGCAACCAAAGTCGGAGAGGACAGCTCCATTCAGCGTATGATCCGCCTGGTGCAGTCTGCGGATGCCGGAAAGGCAAAGATTGTCGGATTGGCAGATCGATGGGCTACTTGGATCGTGGTAATTGCTCTGAGTGCGGCGGCTCTGACCTGGCTTATCAGCGGCCAGATCATTCGCGCAGTGACCATTCTGGTTGTATTTTGTCCCTGTGCCTTGGTCTTAGCAACACCAACGGCTATTATGGCGGCAATCGGAAATGCTACAAAGCACGGATTTTTGGTGAGAGAGGGGGATGCCTTAGAGCGCCTGGCAAAGGCAAAGATCATTGCCTTTGATAAGACCGGAACCCTTACTCACGGAACCCCGAAGGTTGTAGCAGTGACCAGCATTTCCGGAAAATATGACAAAGAGGAAATTTACCGTCTGGCGGCTTCTGCTGAGCAGCTTTCCGAGCATCCTCTGGGGAAAGCGATTTTGAACTGTTTTAAGAAAGGACAAAGAGGCAGCCTTTCGCAGGCAGAAGAATTTCAGATGATCCCGGGGCGTGGCGTTTGTGCGCAGATAGAAGGAAAAGCTGTGCTTGCGGGAAATCCTGAGCTTTTATGGGAGCACGGAGTTCAGACCAATCTGCCGTCCGGTGTGGAAGTTTATCAGAAACAGGGATGTACCATTA
The DNA here is from genome assembly GCA_963589345.1 of uncultured Selenomonadales bacterium. Lineage (GTDB taxonomy): Bacteria > Bacillota > Clostridia > Lachnospirales > Lachnospiraceae > Brotaphodocola. The sequence continues at coordinate 57,642 of CAVALB010000001.1, forward strand.
CCTATATTGCAGTGGATCATGAATTTTCCGGTTACCTGGCACTTTCCGATACTTTGCGAAAGGAGAGTATGGCTGCCATAGATACGATTTCAAACCTGGGTGTTCAGTCGGTGCTTTTGACCGGAGACCATGAGAATGCAGCAAATGCCATTGCGGCTAAACTTCACATCGGTACGGTGAGGGCAAACTGTCTTCCGGAGGATAAGTTAAATGCCATCGGAGAGTATCAGAAAAAGGGTCTTCCGGTCTGCATGATCGGTGACGGCATCAATGATGCACCGGCCCTCAAAAAAGCGGATGTCGGCATCGCTATGGGGGGCATGGGAAGCGATATTGCGGTGGATGCGGCCGATATTGCACTGGTGGATGATGAAGTGCGTGAGCTTCCGCATCTGATCGCATTATCCAAACGTATGATGACAACGATCAAGCTTAATATGACGTTTTCCATGACCTTAAACTTTATTGCCATCATTCTGGCCATCACCGGCATCTTAAATCCAATCGTAGGAGCTTTGGTACATAACGGAGGGTCGGTACTGGTCATCACAAATTCCGCCTTCTTATTAAAATGGAAGAAAAAAATGTAACTGTTCAGAGCCAAGCAAAATTTCATAAATCAGACGTGAAATGCTTGCATTTCTAAGACTGATTTTGGAATTTTATTTACGCGAGTAATGAGCCAAAGTTCGAGCTTGCTCGAAACCTTGGCGAATACCGCGATGGCGAGGAAAACTTGCTAAGCAAGTTTTCCGTAGCTGGCGGATACGCCACACCGACGAAATGCGAAGCATTTTGGAGGTTGGTTCTGAACAGTTACGAAAAAATAAGGTAATGTGTGTTTATCCGGTTACTTCCTGCAGTACAAGCTTTGGCTCTGCCATCAGGGAATAATTGGTATGATAAATAACAAATCCGGGCGCGCCTCCTGCGGCCTTTTTCACATGCTTTCTCTGGATGTAATCGATCTCGACCTTATCGTTGTCCCGACCCTTCGAGTACCATGCAGCCAGGGAGGCGGCCTCCTCAAAGGTGCGATCCGGAAGCTCCTTTCCCTCGGTGCGGACGATCACATGAGAGCCGGGGATGCCCTTGGCGTGGAACCACCAGTCACCGCCGCCGGCAATCTTGAAGGTAACTTCCTCGTTCTGATAGTTGTTTTTTCCGACGTAAATATCAAATCCGTCGGTGGAGCGGTAGTGATACGGACGGCTGGTGATCTTTGGCTTTTTTGCACCGTAGGGGCGTTTCTTTACAAAGCCGAATTCCATCAGCTCTTCCTTGATCTGTACCAGGTCATCCTCCTTCAGGGCGATGTCCAGAGCGGTGCTGATGGATTCCAGGTGGTCGATTTCCTGCTTCGTTCCCCCGGTCAGTTCACTTAACGCCTCAAAGGTACGTTTCAGCTTGTTATACTTTGCAAAGAATTTCTGAGAGTTTTCTTGAGCGGAAAGCTGCGAATCCAGAGGGATCGTTACCTCTTCATTGGTATAGTAGTTTAAGCATTTAAGCTCTTTTTCTCCACCCTTTAGCTCATAGCCGTAGGTATTTAACAGTTCTCCGTAAATCTTATATTTATCACGCTTTTCTGTATCCTTCAGCTGTTTTTCCTGCAAATCGTATTTTTTGTAATTGCGCTCCAGTGCCGTCTGCACAATCCTTCGCAGATCCACGGATTTCTGGCGGATGCGGGTTACCGCACTCTTTTCCGAGTAGTAGCAGTCCAGAAGACGGCTGATGGAATCAAAGGACTTCGCCTGATACTTCTCAGATTCATAACAGGTTAAGGGCACAGAGGCAAACTCTACGGGCTCTTCACCGAGATAGATGATGTTCGGTGCAAATTTGCCGGCCTTTACATCGTCCATCATGAGACTGAACATATGATACAGATGCGTCAGTTCAGCAGGAGAGAGGTCATTGGCAAAACGGTCTGCATCAAGAGAGGCTATATGGCAGAGTTCTGTTCCAATAATAGGGCTGATACCGGTCAGTTTCTGATAGAGGGCTTTCTGCACCGGTGTCGGAGTGCTGCCGATCACTTGCACAAAGTTTTCTTCTAAGATGGTGAGGGGATCCTCTTTGTCGGTGGTATGAGGAATGAAATACATGCGGCCGGGCAGAACCTCACGTACGGAACTGACCTGTGCAGAGACGTGCTTGATACTGTCTAAGATGGTGCCGTCTTCTTTGCAGAAAATGATATTGCTGTGTTTACCCATCAGCTCCACGATCAGACGTTTCCTGCACAGGTCGCCGAGCTCATCCAGGTGCTCGATCTCAAGCTCAATGATGCGCTCAAGCCCCGGCTGCGTTACCTTGATGATGCGTCCGGCTCCGATGTGTTTTCTTAACAGCATGCAGAAATTTGGGGCAGTCAGGGGGCTTGGTTTGTTGACCTCCGTGAAGTAGACCAGCGGAAGACTTGCGCTGGCAGACACCGAAAGACGCAGTGTTTCTTTATTGTTTTTTACTGTGAACAACAGTTCATCCTTTTCCGGCTGGGCGATCTTGCTGATCTTTCCGCCTTCTAATTTTTGTCGGATATCATGAACCAGGTTCGCAATTACAATTCCGTCAAATGCCATAACATAAACTCCTTTTAAATCTTATCATTCCTTCCGATTATACAGGATTTTTTTTGGATTTACAAGAATTCGAAATGTGAAGACGTTGACTTGTTTTTCTGTTTGAATTATAATGTAATTTGGCTATAACCATTTATGACAAAGGAGCAGGAGACCTCATGATCAAGAGCATGACCGGATTTGGCCGGTGTGAGATCGTCACTGCGGAGTACAAGATCTCCGTAGAGATGAAAGCGGTCAATCACCGTTATCTCGACTTAAGCATCAAGCTGCCGAAAAAATTCAATTACTTTGAGGCAGGTATCCGCAATTTGCTGAAAACCTATATTCAGCGCGGAAAAGTAGATGTATTCATAAGCTACGAGGATTACACGGAAGAAAAGCTGTGTTTAAAGTATAACCGTTCCCTGGCAGCGGAATATATGGACTGCTTTCATCAGATGGAAGAGCAGTTTGGCATCACCAATGACATCACCGTATCGAAGCTTGCCGGTATGCCGGAGGTTCTGACCATGGAACAGGTTCCGGAGGATGAAGACCGCATTTGGCAGCAGCTGTCGGAAGCCGTAGAGGGAGCAGCAAAGAAATTTGTAGATTCCCGTGTTCAGGAGGGTGAAAAATTAAAGACAGATCTCCTTGGCAAACTGGATTATATGAGCGAGCTGGTTGCCTTTATTGAGGAGCGTGCTCCGCATATCCTTACAGAATATCGCGAGAAGCTGAGGGATAAGGTTGCGGAACTGCTGGGCAGCACCCCGATGGACGAGGGGCGTATTGCCACAGAGGTTACCGTCTATGCGGATAAAATCTGCGTAGATGAGGAGATGGTACGTCTTCACAGCCATATCGATGCCACAAAGAAAGAACTGGAGGCCGGAGGCAGCGTGGGAAGAAAGCTGGACTTTATAGCTCAAGAGATGAACCGCGAGGCCAATACCACACTCTCCAAATCAACGGATCTTGAGATCTGCGATAAGGCGATTGCACTGAAAACGGAGATCGAAAAGGTAAGAGAACAGATCCAGAACATAGAATAAGGATCATGGAAAAGGAATCAGAGAATCGAGGACTGAATATGGACCGTAAGGGAATTTTGGCAGTTGTTTCCGGATTTTCGGGAGCAGGAAAAGGAACGTTGATGAAGGAACTGCTTTCTGAATACAGTGATCAGTATGCCCTGTCGATATCGGCAACGACACGCGCACCGCGGGAAGGAGAAGCCGACGGCAGAGAATATTTCTTTAAAACCAAAGAGCAGTTTTTGCAGATGATCGAGGCAGACGAGCTGATCGAGCATGCCTGTTATGTGGATAATTATTACGGCACTCCGAAAAGCTACGTCTTAGAGCAGTTGAAGGCCGGGAAAAACGTGATCCTGGAAATAGAGATCCAGGGTGCACTGGCAGTAAAAGAAAAATTTCCGGAAACTTTGCTGCTATTTGTCACACCGCCGAGCGCTGCAGAACTGGAGCACAGGCTTCGCGGGCGAGGAACGGAGACCGAAGAGGTGATCAAAAATCGTCTGAAACGTGCGGTAGAAGAGGCCGAACACATGGATCGTTATGACTATATCCTGGTAAATGATGATCTGAATACCTGCGTAAAGGAGATGCATGAACTCATCCAGGCTCAGAGGCACAAGGTGTCAAACAACCAGGAGTTCATTGCGGCAATGAAAGCGGATTTAAAACAGTTTTAGTACTGTTTTTATCATAAGATTATAAATATTATAAAAAGAAGAGATCCCCCAGAAAGGAGTTTTATTATGTTACATCCATCTTATACAGATTTGATCAATGCGGTAAACAGTGAGGTTGAGCCTGGCGAGCAGCCGGTCGTTCAGAGTCGTTATTCCATCGTTCTTGCTACATCCAAGCGTGCAAGACAGATCATCGCAGGCGATGAGCCGCTCATCGCAAAGACAGCAGGTAAAAAGCCGCTCTCCATCGCAGTTCAGGAGCTTTATGAGGGCAAGGTAAAGATCCTTGGCGAAAACGACAACGATGATGAGGAAGAAATGAAAGCTGAGACAGCACCGGAGGTAACCGCAGAAGCAGCAGAGGAAGAGACTGAGGCTGTCCAGGAGTAAGAAAAAGAGAGCCGTCTCAGGATAACACGAGATGGCTTTTTCTATAAAAAACAGGAGTTTTGTATTTATGAAGATTTTATGTGTATCCCTTGGCTGTGATAAAAACCTGGTCGATACCGAGATGATGCTCGGTCTTTTAAACCGGGATGGTCATACCTTTACCGATGATGAAAACGAGGCAGATATCATTGTGGTCAATACCTGCTGCTTCATCAACGATGCAAAAGAAGAAAGCGTCAATACCATCCTGGAGATGGCAGAGTTAAAAAAGACAGGCAGCTGTAAAGCACTGATCGTGACCGGATGTATGGCACAGCGTTACAAGCAGGAGATCATCGATGAGATACCGGAGGTAGACGGGATCCTTGGAACCTCCACCTACGATGAGATTTCCAATGTATTAAAACAGGCTCTTGGAGGAGAAGAGCATGTCAGCTGCTTCCATGACCTGAATGCCCTTCCGGAGGTGGAGACAAAGCGTGTCATTACCACAGGCGGGCATTATGCCTTTTTAAAGATTGCAGAGGGCTGTGATAAGCACTGTACCTACTGCATCATTCCGAGCCTGCGCGGCAATTACCGCAGTGTTCCGATGGAACGCCTCTTAAAAGAAGCAAGAGAGTTAGCGGATCAGGGAGTGCGGGAGCTGATTTTGGTAGCTCAGGAAACAACCCTTTACGGCAAGGATCTGTATGGCGAAAAGAAGCTTCCGGAGCTTTTACATAAGCTGGCGGAAATTCCGGGTATTTACTGGATCCGCATCCAGTATTGTTATCCGGAGGAGATTACGGATGAGCTTATTGAAGCGATCCGGACAGAGGAAAAGGTCTGCCATTATCTGGATGTTCCGATCCAGCATGCCAGCGACCGGATTTTAAAGCGTATGGGACGCCGTACCAATCAGACTCAGCTTCGTGAGATGATTGGAAAACTCAGAAAAGAAATCCCGGATATCGCCCTCCGTACGACTATGATCACCGGATTCCCTGGGGAGACCGAAGAAGACCACGAGGAAGTTATGCGCTTTGTGGATGAGATGGAGTTTGAACGTCTTGGCGTTTTTGCATACTCTGCCGAGGAGGATACCCCGGCCGCTTCCTTCCCGGATCAGGTACCGGAGGAGGTAAAGGAGGAGCGCCGTGATGCGATCATGGAGCTTCAGCAGGAGATCGCATTTGAAAAATCGGAATCTATGGTAGGTCGGATCCTGGATGTTATGATTGAGGGCAAGGTGGCTGACGAGGCTGCCTATGTAGGAAGAACCTATATGGATGCGCCGAATGTAGACGGGTATATCTTTGTCAACAGTGGAGAACTCTTCATGTCCGGTGATTTTGTCCGGGTGAAGGTAACAGGCTCCAATGATTATGATCTGATTGGGGAGGTATATGATGAATCTGCCGAATAAGCTGACTGTTCTTCGCGTGATCCTGATTCCTTTTTTTGTACTGAGCCTTTTAGCTTTTCACGGAGAAGTGCGGCTGATGCGCAATCTGGCTGCCGCCATCTTCATAGTGGCAAGCCTGACGGATATGTTGGACGGAAAGATTGCCCGCAAATACAATCTTGTAACGAATTTTGGAAAATTCATGGATCCGTTAGCGGACAAGCTCTTAGTCTGTGCCGCTTTAATCTGCCTGATCGAGCTTGGACAGCTTCCGGCCTGGATGGTCATCATCATTGTCAGCCGTGAATTTATTATCAGCGGTTTTCGTCTGATCGCAGCAGAGCAGGGAATCGTGATAGCTGCAAGCTACTGGGGCAAGTTTAAGACGACCTTCCAGATGATCGCGGTCATCCTTATGATCGTGAATCTCCCGGTTCTTAAGCTTTTTACTGTGGCCTGTACCTGGATCGCTCTGGTGCTGACCGTGGTTTCCCTGGTGGATTATATTGCAAAAAATCATAAAGTGCTTACAGAGGGGGCAATTTAAAATGGTAGTAGAATTGATTAGCGTCGGAACCGAACTGTTGCTGGGCAATATCGTAAATACCAATACCCAGTTTTTGGCTGAAAAATGTGCGCTTCTGGGTCTTACCATGTATCACCAGGTCACAGTAGGTGACAATCACGACCGTCTGGCTGAGGTGATCCGTACCGCGCTCAAACGTTCTGATATCATCATCCTGACCGGCGGCCTTGGACCGACCGAGGACGATCTGACAAAGGAAGTCTGCGCAGAGGTCATGGGCTTTCCGTTAGAGGAGGATCCGCATACCAGACAGCGGATCGAGGAGTATTTTAGAAACAACATTTATAAGGTAATCCCGGATAATAACTGGAAACAGGCTGTGATTCCGGCCGGATGCAAGGTTCTTGATAATGATAACGGAACGGCTCCGGGATTGATTTTGGAAAAATACGGCAAATCTGCCATCCTGCTTCCGGGACCGCCGAATGAGCTTTATCCGCTGTTTATGAATCAGGTATATCCGTATCTGCAGAATCTGCAACCGGAGCTGATTCGTTCTCAGATGGTAAAGGTCTGCGGAATCGGAGAAAGCCAGGTGGAGGACAAGCTTCTCGACCTGATCGACAAACAGCAGAATCCGACCATCGCCACCTATGCAAAGACCGGAGAGGTTCATATTCGCGTGACAGCTAAGGCAGCAAGTGAGGAAGAAGCCAAAAAACTGGTAAAGCCGGTTGTAAAGGAGATTAAGAACCGATTTGGCGATTGCGTATATTCCACCAAGGAAGAAGAAACTCTTGAACAGGCAGTTGTAAAGCTGTTAAAGAAATATGAGCTGACGGTGACGACTGCAGAGTCCTGTACCGGCGGACTCCTTGCAGGCCGGATCATCAATGTACCGGGGGCATCGGAGGTCTATAATGAAGGCTTCATTACCTATTCCAATAAGGCAAAACGCAAGTATCTGGAAGTAAGCAAGAGCACACTGAAAAAATTCGGAGCAGTCAGCGAACAGACAGCAAAAGAAATGGCTACCGGCGGCGTATTTGCCACAGACTCGGATGCCTGTGTGGCAGTAACCGGTCTAGCGGGTCCGGATGGCGGAACTGAGGAAAAACCGGTGGGGCTGGTTTATATCGCTACCTACATGAAGGATAAGGTTAGTGTTGAAAAGTATCAGTTTAAAGGCAACCGTGCCAAGATAAGAGAACAGGCTGTAGTAAAGGCTCTGGATCTATTGCGCCGTTCCATCCTGGACAATTATCGCTAAGCTTGTCCGCAAATGGATGGTGAGAGAGCTTTTTTGAATGGAAAAAGGAGATGGTGCAATGCAGTGGTACAGTCATCTGTATACAGGAAAAAAGGCAGAACAATACAAAAAGGACATCGTTCAGGGAATTCGTGATGAAAGGCTGCAGCCGGAGGTTTATGTCATTACCTCCCCGCAGAATAAACAGAATTTCTGTGATATTTATCCTTCTGCCATGCTTCTGATTCCGTCTGAAAAGAAAAAAGAACGCATGATCCTTGGCCTTGCGATCACCTACTGGGAGGCTTTGGAAGTAGTGCGCAGAATGGCAGATGATCTGTATCAGAAAACAGGAGAGGTATCAGCGGAGTCCTTTGCCCGCTTTACGGGAATGTATATATGATGGCGATCGTATTCGGAATCTTTAAAATACTTGGAATCTTGATCTTAGCCATTCTGGGTCTTTTCCTGTTTGTGCTGCTTTCTGTATTATTTGTACCGGTTCGTTACCGGGCCGAGGGAAGCCTTTATGAATACCCGGAAGGAAATGCATCCGTCAACTGGTTTTTCCATCTTGTTTCTTTAAAAATTTCAAGTGAAACAGACGAAAAACTGGATGTTCGGATTCTCTGGTTTCACCCCGGGCGTAAGCATGAGAAAGAAGAATCGGAGACGTTTGAGGAGATATCGCAGCTTGAAGCAGATGCCGCCGGGGCAGATCAGTTGGATCGAACCACGAAAGAAAAAAACAGCGCTGAGTCTGATCGGACAAAGAATGAAGAACCGACAGCAAACAAGATGCAGCCAAAGACGGAAGCAACGCAGAAAAATGTCGCGGATGTGTCAGCAAAAGACACTGCTGTCACTCCCAATCCCGAAACAAAAGCCTCAGGTCTCTTTCAAAGCTGCAGGGAGAAACTTTTCAGGCTGCCTGCTGCTTTAAAAAAGAGGCTGCGCGTGCTGAAAAAAGCACTGAAAAAAACAGCAAAAAAAGTCCGAAAGGGAAAGCTTCGGTGGGAGAAAATTTTGGCATTCCTTAAAAACGAGGAGAATCAAGAAACCTTTCGCCTTTTAAAAAAGCAGATCTTTGCTCTTTTGCGGCATATTTTGCCGAGAAAAGCAAAAGGGAAGATCTGCTTTGGCCTTGGAGATCCGTATCTGACCGGTCAGGTTCTTACCTGGATCAGTCCGTTTTACGGACTGTATGCAAGAACGATTCAGATCATTCCGGATTTTACAGAGGTCAGGATGGAAGGAGAACTGAAAGTGAAAGGGCATATCCGCCTTGCAACTCTGCTCATCCTTTTTCTCCCTATGATTCGGGATAAGCGAGTTCGCAGATGGATTCGTGCAGTGAGAAAGCATGGATAAGATTGGAGGATAACATGGCAGAAAATCAATTTGTTTCAACAGTAGAAGCCCTGTTTAAGGGGATGGATCAGTTTGTGACAACGAAAACCGTGGTGGGAGATGCTGTGAAAGTGGATGATGCCATCATCCTTCCGCTGGTAGACGTGACCTGCGGTATGGCGGCGGGCTCCTTTGCGGACAACGCAAAGCAGAACGGAGGAGGCGGCATGAGTGCCAAGATGAGTCCGAGTGCCGTTCTTGTGATTCAGAATGGAGTGACAAAGCTTGTCAACATCAAGCAGCAGGATGCTGTGACAAAGGTTCTTGATATGGTACCTGATTTTGTGAACAAGTTTACCGGAAAAAAACCGGAGGAGGTTTCTGAACGGGCTATGGAGACAGCACAGGAGATCGCAGCTACTGAAGAAGCGGAAAACGAGAAAGGGTAACTGCTTAGAGCCGGGCAAAACTTCATAAATCAGACGTGAATATGCGAAAAGAGGAGAAACGCTAAACAGGGCGTTGCTCCTCTTTTTGTATTTTACACAACTCGAAAAGAAAAAGAGGACATGTCAATCGACATGCCCTCAGCATCCATTTCCAATTATGCTCTTTCAACTAAGCCGGAACGTAAGCAAGAAGTACATACATACATCTTCTTAGCTCCTCCATTAACTTTAACCTTAACGGATTTAACGTTTGCTTTCCAGATCGCGTTGGATCTTCTATGGGAGTGGCTCACGTTATTTCCGAAGTGAGCAGCCTTTTCACAGATTGCACATTTAGCCATGATTGCACCTCCTTAACCGGTACTTGGTCCCGTAAGGAACCACAACATAAAGTATGATATCAGAAAGTCCTGATTTTGGCAAGGGGAAATTTGTATTTTTTTGAAAAAAGGTTGCGCGGGTTTTCGATAAAACTCATAATGGACATAAATACGGATATATGATATGATTAATTAGTTGATTTATATGTTTTTCAAAGACATAAGATGGTAATGCAGCGCATGAAGAGCAACAAATAATATCATGTACGCTCGGAGTCTTTCTTGCACCTGCTTTTTTGAATAGGAGCAAATGAGGGTTTGGGCGTGCATTGGAGTGTGGAGGAGTTTTTATGAAGGGACGCATCAATAATAAACTTGGCGAAATTCAGATCAGTTCCGATGTCATTGCCATGTATGCAGGCATGACTGCAGTAGAGTGTTTTGGTATTGTCGGTATGGCGGCTGTCAGCATGAAGGACGGTCTGGTCAAGCTCTTGAAGCGCGAGAGCCTGACGCACGGAATTACGGTACAGGTACAGGATAATCACATTGTGATTGATTTTCATGTGATTGTGGCTTATGGCGTAAGCATTTGTGCCGTATCAGACAATCTGATTGCAAGCGTTAAATACAAAGTAGAAGAGTTCACCGGCATGGAGGTTGACAAGATCAACATTTATGTAGAAGGTGTACGAGTGATTGATTAAGGAGGATCTGACGGTGAGTGTAAAGCTGATAGACGCCCGTCTGATGCAGAAGGCATTTCTTGCCGGAGCAAAAGCATTAGAAGCAAAAAAAGAGTGGATCAATGAATTAAACGTATTCCCGGTGCCGGACGGAGATACAGGAACCAACATGACCATGACGATCATGTCTGCGGCAAGAGAGGTAGCTGCTATCGAGGATCCGACAATGGACTCTCTGGCTAAGGCTATTTCTTCCGGTTCCCTGCGCGGTGCACGCGGAAACTCCGGTGTTATTTTATCCCAGCTGTTTCGCGGCTTCACAAAGGAAATCAAGGGAAAAACAACTGTAGATGTAGGAACTCTGGCTCAGGCCTTTGTTCATGCAACCGAGACTGCATACAAGGCAGTCATGAAACCGAAGGAGGGCACCATCCTTACCGTTGCCAAGGGAATGGCAGATAAGGCTATGGAGACTGCAGAGGCAACGGATGATATCTTGGAATTCGGTGAAAAGGTCATCGCTCAAGGCGATTATGTGCTGAGTCAGACTCCGGAGATGCTCCCGGTATTGAAACAGGCCGGAGTGGTTGACTCCGGCGGTCAGGGACTGATGCAGGTATTAAAGGGAGCCTTTGACGGCTTATGCGGCAAGGAAGTGGACATCACGGTGCCGGATGCGAAAAAGATGGTAACCACAGCAGATACAGCAAAGGGAGCTGCTTCGGAGAACATCGACACCGCCCATATCAAATATGGCTATTGCACCGAGTTCATCATCAAGCTGGAGAAGCATTACGATGAGGATAGTGAGCATGAATTCAAGGCTTACTTAGAGTCCATCGGTGATTCCATCGTTGTGGTTTCCGATGACGACATTGTAAAAGTACATGTTCATACCAACGATCCGGGTCTTGCAATTCAGAAGGCTCTGACTTATGGATCTTTGTCCCGTATGAAGATCGACAATATGCGGGAGGAGCATCAGGAACGCGTGATCCAAGATGCAGAGCGCAAGGCAGCAGAGCAGAAGGCAGAAGAGAAGGCAAAGGAAGCAAAAGCAGAACCGAGGAAGCCTTATGGCTTCATTGCCGTATCGGTGGGAGACGGCCTTGGTGAGATCTTTAAGGGGATCGGTGCGGATTACCTGATCGAAGGCGGCCAGACCATGAATCCGAGTACGGAGGATATGGTCAATGCGATTGAGCATGTGAATGCAGATACCGTTTATATCTTGCCGAACAATAAAAATATTATCCTTGCAGCAGAGCAGGCAAAGTACCTGGTGGAGGACAAGCAGATCATCGTTGTTCCGTCTAAGACCGTGCCGCAGGGAATCACCGCCCTGATCAATTTCATCCCAGATCAGACTCCGGAGGAAAACCTTGAAACTATGGTAGCAGAGATGGCACATGTAAAGACCGGTCAGATCACTTACGCAGTCCGCAATACCGTCATTGATGATATGGAGATCCATGAGGGCGATATCATGGGTATTGGTGATCAGGGCATGCTCGCAGTGAGCACCAGTCTGGAAAAGACTGTCATGGACACCTTAAAGGCTATGCTGGATGAGGAGTCAGAATTAGTTACGGTTTATTACGGAAGCGATGTTTCCGCGGAGGATGCAGAGAAGCTGACTGACAAATTGAAAGAGCAGTATCCGGATGTGGAGATTGAGCTTCAGGAAGGCGGACAACCGATTTATTATTATCTGATCTCCGTGGAGTAGTGAGGGAGTAGGAGCATGAATCAGCAGCCTATCACAAGTCTGAAGGGGATCGGTGAAAAAACAGCGAACCTGTTTAAAAAGCTGGGAGTGGAAACCGTGGAGGAGCTGCTCCACAACTACCCCCGTGCTTATGATGCTTACGAGGAACCGGTTCCCATTGGGAATCTGAGCGAAAAAACCACAGTTTCTGTGGCCGGACAGCTTATGAAGACACCGTCGGTACGCGGCTTTAAAAACATCCGGGTCGTCATCACGGATCTGCGTGACATGACCGGCGTTTTGCAGCTTACCTGGTACAACATGGTTTATCTGAAAAATGTTCTGCAGATGGGGCAGATCCTGGTATTTCGTGGGCGCGTGGTAAAAAAGAACGGAAGACTGACCATGGAACAGCCGGAGGTGTTTACACCGGAGCAGTACCGAGGGATCATGCATTCCATGCAGCCGGTATATGCTCAGACAAAAGGACTCGGCAACAAGGCCATTACCAGAGCGGTGCAGCAGGCTCTTAAGGAGAGGCAGATGGAACGGGAATATCTGCCCGAAGAGCTGCGCAGCCGCTTTGAGCTGGCAGAATATAATTATGCAATCGAGCATATTCATTTTCCGAAGGACAGGCAGGAACTGCTCTTTGCCAGAAAACGTCTGGTATTTGATGAGTTCCTGTTTTTTCTGCTTTCTGTGCGGCGACTAAAGGAAAAACGTCAGGATCTGAAAAGCCGATATATCATCCCAAGATCACCGGAGACGGACAGATTGTTGGCTGCCCTGCCCTATGAGCTGACCGGGGCACAGAAAAAAGTTCTGGAAGAGGTGAGACGGGATCTGGAGGGCGGTCTGGTCATGAACCGGCTGATACAGGGAGATGTAGGCTCTGGAAAAACCATCGTCGCTGTGCTTTCACTCTTAGAAACTGCCATGAACGGCTGTCAGGGCGCCTTGATGGCACCGACGGAGGTGTTAGCAAAGCAACATTACGAGTCGATCACAAAGCTTTTTGATACTTATGGCATCACAAAGCAGGTGATCCTGGTAACCGGTTCCATGACTGCAAAGGAAAAACGCACGGCCTATGAACAGATTGCCTCCCATAAAGCGGACATCATCGTGGGAACCCATGCGTTGATTCAAGAAAAGGTGCACTATGACCGCCTTGCTCTGGTCATTACCGATGAGCAGCATCGTTTCGGTGTAGGACAGCGGGAAGCTCTGGGAAACAAAGGAAGCGAAGCAAATCCCGGGCTGACACCTCATGTTCTGGTCATGAGTGCAACTCCGATCCCGCGAACCCTCGCAATCATCCTGTACGGAGATCTGGATATCTCGATCATTGATGAGATGCCGGCAGAGCGTTTGCCAATTAAAAACTGTGTCGTAAACACAGGATACAGAGACCGGGCGTATCAGTTTATTGCCAGGGAGGTGGAAACAGGCCGTCAGGCCTATGTGATCTGTCCGATGGTCGAAGAAAGCGAGCTGATCGAGGCAGAAAACGTGCTGGATTATACAAAACTTCTGCGTGAAAAGCTGCCGGGAATTACTGTGGAATATCTCCACGGAAAGATGAAGGGCAAGGAAAAGAACCAGATCATGGAGCGCTTTGCCTGCGGAGAGATTCAGGTTTTAGTATCTACGACAGTTGTAGAGGTAGGGGTCAACGTGCCGAATGCCACCGTCATGATGATTGAAAATGCCGAACGCTTCGGTTTGGCACAGCTGCATCAGCTGAGAGGTCGGGTGGGACGCGGAGCACATCAGTCCTATTGCATCATGGTAAACTGCTCGGATCAGGATGGTACCCAGGAACGTCTGGATATCTTAAACCGTTCTAATGACGGATTTTACATTGCATCAGAGGATCTAAAGCTGCGCGGCCCAGGAGATTTTTTCGGCGTACGCCAAAGCGGTGATATGGAATTTAAGATTGCTGATATCTATACCGATGCCGAGCTCTTAAAAAACGTATCTGAAGAAGTAAACCGTATTCTGGAGCATGATCCGAATCTGGAGCAGAAAGACCACCGGTTGTTAAAGGAACGGCTGGATACATATCTGAGCAAGAGCTACGATAAATTAAACCTGTAAAAAACAGTTGACAAATCTGTTTTGCAGCATTATGATAAGTGACAACAAAGACAAACCGATGAGAAAGAGGAGTAAGCATTTTACGGAGAACACAGAGAGCCGCAGGCGGTGGGATTGCGGTATGGACGGAATTGCTGAATGGACTTTCGAGGGCAGATCTGAAACCGAAGCTTTCAATAATCAGTGAAGGGAGTAGGGACTGACGGAGACCGCAACCGTTACCAAGCGGCGTATATGTTTGTATACGGCTAAGTGGGTGCAAACCAATTTGAGTGGTACCGCGGATCAAGTGAATTCGTCTCAAATACAGATAAAACTGTATTTGGGACTTTTTTGTATTTGTTCAGAGCCAAGCAAAATTTCGCAAATCAGGTGTGAAATGCTTGCATTTCTAAAGCTGATTTCGAAATTTTATTTGGCGGATACGCCACACCGACGAAATGCGCAGCATTTTGGAGGTTGGCTCTGAACAAATACAATTATATTCAATCAAGGAGGAGAAAATTATGAAAAAAAGTATGAAAGTGATGGCAGTGGCAGCTGCAGCAGTGATGGCATTGGCAGGATGCTCAAGTAAGACGGCTGAGACCACAGCAGCAGACACAAAGGCAGAAGAGACCACGGCAGCAGAAACAACAGAGGCAGCAAAGGAGACTGAGGCAGAAGGTGTGGAGCTTGCAGATGGCGAGTATACCGTAGGAATCGGCCAGTTCGCAGAGCATGGTTCTTTGGACAACTGCCGTACCGGATTTTTGCAGGGCCTGGCAGATGAGGGAATCGTAGAGGGTGAGAACCTGACTGTCCTTTATGAGAATGCACAGGCAGACGGCGGCACCGCCAGCCAGATTATGAACAACTTCCTTTCCAAGAAGGCAGACCTGATCTGTGCGATCGCAACCCCGATTGCTCAGAGTGCTTACAGCGCAGCAAAGGATACCGAGGTTCCGGTAATCTATACCGCTGTAACCGATCCGGTGTTAGCAGAGCTTGCAAATGAAGACGGCACCCCGGTTGGTGAGATCACCGGTACCAGTGATAAGCTTCCGGTTGAGAGCCAGTTAAAGATGATCCGCACCATGCTTCCGGATGCAAAGACCATCGGCATCATGTACAGCACCAGTGAGATCAACTCGGTTTCTGCCATTGAAGAATATAAGGAAGCAGCATCGGAGTACGGCTTTGAGATCATTGAGAGTGGTATTTCCTCCACGGCTGACATTCCGTTAGCAGCAGATGCACTGGTAGAGAAGGTGGACTGTATCAACAACCTGACCGACAACACCGTTGTAAGCTCCCTCCCGGTTATCCTGGATAAGGCAGCAAAGAAAAACATCCCGGTATTCGGAAGCGAGATCGAGCAGGTGAAGATCGGATGCCTGGCAGCCGTTGGTCTTGACTATGTAAGTCTTGGCGAGCAGACCGGTAAGATGGCAGCCCAGGTATTAAAGGGTGAGAAGAAAGCTAGCGAGATGAATTTTGAGGTAATCGAAGAGGCTGCTTTCTACGGCAACAATAAAGTAGCAGAAAACCTTGGCATCACGATTCCGGCAGAGCTTTCCGACAATGCGGCAGCACTGTTTGACGAGATCACAACCAACTAGATATAAATTCGGAGGAAACACATGTCTATCATCATTGGCGTTATGGAAGAGGGTCTGATCTATGCGATCATGGCGCTTGGACTCTATATTACTTATAAAATCTTGGATTTTCCGGATCTGTCTGTGGATGGTACCTTCCCGATGGGAGCTGCTGTCACGGCTATGCTGATCCTAAAGGGAGTCCATCCGGCGCTTACGCTGTTTCTCAGTTTTGCAGCAGGTGTTTTGGCCGGCTGCATCACAGGTCTGATTCACGTAAAGCTGAAGGTGAGAGACATGATCTCCGGAATTATCGTGATGACCGCACTTTATTCCGTGAATCTTCGGATCGCGGGAAAAGCAAACCTGCCGATCTTCAGCAAGGAAACCATCTTTGAAAATGCGTTTCTGGATTCTCTGATCCCGGAGGCGTTAGAGCCGTATTTGGTTACCATCATTTTGCTTATCATTGCTCTGATCTGTAAGGTGTTACTGGATCTGTTTTTGAAAACAAAAGCAGGTTACCTGCTTCGCGCAGTGGGAGACAACGAGGTACTTGTCACCTCTCTGGCAAAAGACAAGGGCATGGTAAAGATTTTGGGACTTGCACTGGCCAATGGATTTGTGGCACTGGCCGGATGCGTATACTGCCAGCAGAAGGGCTTCTTTGAGGTTACGACCGGAACCGGTGCTATGGTCATTGGTCTTGCAAGCGTAATTATCGGAACCAAGCTCCTTGGCAGATTTCACAGTGTGAAGCCGACGACAGCGGTTATTTTCGGATCGATCGTATACAAGGCCTGTGTATCTCTGGCTATTGCCTTAGGTATGGCAGCATCGGATTTAAAGCTCATCACATCTGTCCTGTTTTTGATCATTCTGGTGGCGAGCAACCAGAAAGAAAGGAAGGTAAAGGCACATGCTTGAGTTAAATCACGTTCACAAATATTATTATGCCGGTACGGTCAACGAGATCTGTCTCTTTCATGATTTTTCCCTTGCGATCGAGGACGGACAGTTTGTATCGGTGGTCGGTTCCAACGGTTCCGGAAAGACGTCTATGCTGAATCTGATCTGTGGAAGCATTCCTCTGGATTCCGGACAGATCAAAATCGGAAATGAGGACATCACAAATATGCCGGAGTTTAAACGTCAGAGACGAATCGGCCGTGTATACCAGAACCCGGCCATGGGGACCTGCCCGTCCATGACGATCCTGGAAAATATGTCCTTGGCTGATAATAAGGGAAAACCCTTCAACCTTCGTCTGGGAACCAACCGCCAGCGGATTGATTTTTACCGAGAGCAGCTTCATACACTGGGGCTTGGACTGGAGGATAAGATGGATGTGAAGGTGGGAGTCCTCTCCGGAGGACAGCGCCAGGCAATGGCTCTTCTCATGTCCACCATGACGCCGATCGAGTTTCTGATCCTGGATGAGCATACGGCAGCGCTGGATCCGAAGACGGCCGACATTATCATGGAACTGACGGATAAGGTCGTGAAGGAAAAACATCTCACCACCATCATGGTTACTCATAACCTGCGCTATGCAGTTGAATACGGCAATCGATTGCTGATGATGCACCAGGGAAAGGCCATCATCGACAAGGCCGGTGAGGAGAAAAAGAAGATCGAGATCGATCATATTCTGGAAAAGTTCAACGAAATCAGCATCGAGTGCGGAAACTGATAACTCATGAAAGTTTAGAATAGTTTAATACACGAAATACACCTCTTGTGCTATACTGTTACTTAGCAGAGTGAGGTGTATTTTTTATGAAACTGAAAACACGTTTGGCAATTGCGTTTCTGACATTCAGTGTTCTTCCTATCATGTTTGTGGGACTGATGTTCTCCGTAAGCCGTCTGTTTATGATTTACCGTGTGGATGAGTTCGGGCCGGAGGTTAAGACCATGGTGGTTCAGCTGCTGATGACAGCAGTACTTATGCTGATGTTTATCTGCGGCTCCCTGACGATCTGGGTATATCGTTCCATCCTGCGTCCGTTAAGCAAGCTCCAGGAGGCAACCCGCAAGATCCGTGATGGCTATCTGGATTTCACATTGGATATCGAGGAGGACGATGAGATCGGAGAGCTTTGTCAGGACTTTGAGCAGATGCGTATTCGCTTAAAGGAGAGTGCGGAACAGAAGATCCAATATGATAATGAAAATAAGGAGCTGATCAGCAATATTTCCCACGATTTAAAGACACCGATTACCGCCATCAAGGGATATGTGGAAGGCATTATGGATGGGGTTGCATCGTCACCGGAAAAACTTGACAAGTACATCCGCACGATCTACAACAAGGCCAATGACATGGATCGTTTGATCGACGAGCTGACCTTTTATTCCAAGATCGATACAAACAAGATCCCCTATGTATTCAATAAGATCAACGTCAACAGTTATTTTCGTGACTGTGCGGAGGAGGTTGGCCTGGATATGGATTCGCGGGGCATTGAACTTGGATACTTTAACTACGTGGGTGAGGATGTGGAGGTCATTGCAGATGCAGAGCAGATGAAGCGCGTCATCAACAACATTATCAGCAACTCTGTCAAATATCTGGATAAGCAAAAGGGCATCATCAACATCCGGATCAAGGATGTCGGTGATTTTATCCAGGTTGAAATTGAGGATAATGGCAGAGGCATTGCGGCTAAGGATCTGCCTTATATTTTTGACCGGTTCTACCGGACAGATTCCTCCAGAAATTCATCCAAGGGAGGAAGCGGCATCGGGCTTTCCATTGTAAAAAAGATCGTGGAGGACCATGGAGGCCGCATCTGGGCAACCAGTAAAGAAGGAATCGGCACAGAGATGCATTTTGTGCTGAGAAAATACCAGGAGGTTATACAGGAATGAGCAGCAGGATTCTGATCATTGAAGATGAGACCAGTATCGCAGAACTTGAAAAGGATTATCTGGAGTTAAGCGGTTTTGAAGTAGAATTGGAGGAACAGGGCGATGTCGGCCTGGAACGGGCATTGAATGAAGATTTTGATCTTTTGATCCTGGATCTTATGCTTCCGGGCATGGACGGCTTTGAGATCTGCAGACGTTTCCGTGAAGTCAAAAACACGCCGATCATCATGATCTCCGCAAAGAAGGACGATATCGACAAGATCCGCGGGCTGGGACTTGGAGCTGATGATTACATGACAAAGCCCTTTAGTCCCAGTGAGATGGTAGCACGCGTTAAGGCGCATCTTGCCCGCTACGAGCGTCTGATCGGAAGCGGAACTCCGGGCAATGAGATCATCGAAATCCGTGGACTTAAGATTGATAAAACTGCCCGCAGAGTCTGGGTAAATGGGGAGGAAAAGAACTTTACGACCAAGGAATTTGATCTTTTGACCTTCCTGGCACAGAACCCGAACCATGTTTATACGAAGGAAGAGCTGTTTCGGGAAATCTGGGACATGGATTCTATTGGAGATATTGCCACGGTCACGGTACATATCAAAAAGATTCGCGAGAAGATTGAATTCAATACTGCGAAGCCACAATATATTGAGACGATCTGGGGAGTAGGATACCGATTTAAGGTTTAATGGTTAAGATTTAAGAATTGGAGGAAATATCATGGGAATCCATGCAGGGATCTTTATGGCAGCGGCTCTGCTTTCTGCACCGGTCATAGCTTCGGGAAGCGGGCAGACAAAAGGAGTAAGCTTTGACGCACCGCAGGCAGCAGGCACGCAAACAGCAAAGGGACAGGAAGCCGTTCAGACATGCACGGCCGATGTGACACGCTTTGTGCTTCCGGGTGAGGCGCGTGTGCTGGTGGTCGTAGAGGGAACCGGAGGTTCTGCGTGCAATGTCTATGCCTTTGAGCGGACAGGTGCAGCTGCAAATTGGCAGCAGCGTCTTGCGACGACCGGACATCTTGGCATGAATGGCATGAGCAATCATCGGCATTCCGGCGATAAGACGACCCCCATCGGTGTTTTTCAGATGAATACTCCTTTCGGGCAGGCAAATGCACTTCCAGGTTTTCCGTCAGATTATATCCAGGTTGATGACACCTATGTATGGACAGACGATACAAACAAGCTGAGCCGTGACCTTACAAAAAGCGGAGAGCGTGTCGGAAGCAGCGGTTATGCCGGATATTATGATTATGTCATCGATGCCGGATTTAATCCGGAAGGGATTGAAAATCAAGGATCGGCTCTCTTTCTCCATTGCTCCGGTGACTTCAAGGATTATACCTCCGGATGTGTGGCTATTGAAAAGGATGCGATGATCCGGATCATGAAGCTTTACGGAACCTATGGAAGCGGCGCAGTCTTTATCGCCCAGGCTCCTCAGGGAACCTTTGAACAAATCTACAAGACCTACGGAACCAACCGGGGACTGTCACCGGAGGGGGATTTTTAAAATTGACATTCCAATTTACGTATGTTACAATATAAAATTGTGCTGAAGAAGATTCAGATAGACCATGCTGAATCTTCTTTCTTTTTGCAATTGTTCAGAGCCAAGCACAATTTCAGAAATCAGGCGTGAAATGCTTGCATTTCTAAGGCTGATTTTGAAATTGTATTTGGCGGATACCCGCACCGACGAAATGCGAAGCATTTTGGAGGTGGCTCTGAATTGTTCAGAGCCAAGCACAATTTCAGAAATCAGGCGTGAAATGCTTGCATTTCTAAGGCTGATTTTGAAATTGTATTTGGCGGATACCCGCACCGACGAAATGCGAAGCATTTTGGAGGTGGCTCTGAATTGTTCAGAGCCAAGCACAATTTCAGAAATCAGGCGTGAAATGCTTGCATTTCTAAGGCTGCTCTCTACAGTTGCTTACATCGCAGAAAATTGATATCATAAATAGAATGAGGAAAATGAATGGAAACAGTAAAATTTGAAGAGTTACAGTTAGATGACCGCATCCTGCGTGCGGTGACCGATATGGGATTTGAGGAGGCTTCTCCGATCCAGGCCAAGGCAATTCCGGTAGAGTTAGAAGGCCACGATATTATCGGACAGGCGCAGACAGGAACCGGTAAGACCGCAGCCTTCGGCATCCCGCTTTTGCAAAAGATCGATCCGAAAAAGAAAAAGCTGCAGGCAATCGCACTCTGCCCTACCCGTGAGCTTGCAATCCAGGTGGCAGAGGAGATCCGCAACCTGGCAAAATACATGCACGGCATCAAGATCCTGCCGATTTACGGCGGCCAGGATATCGTGCGTCAGATCCGTGGCTTAAAGGACGGCACCCAGATCATCATCGGTACACCGGGACGTGTGATGGATCACATGCGCCGCAAAACCGTCAAATTTGACCAGGTGCATACCGTGGTCCTCGATGAGGCTGATGAGATGTTGAACATGGGCTTTCTGGAGGATATGGAGACCATCTTAAGCCAGCTTCCCGAGGAACGCCAGACCGTGATGTTTTCTGCCACCATGCCGGCAGCCATCCAGAAGATTGCAGAAAACTTCCAGAAGGATCCGCAGATCGTAAAAGTTGTAAAGAAAGAGTTGACCGTACCGAAGGTTACCCAGTATTATTATGAAGTAAAGCCAAAGACAAAGGTAGAGGTGATGTGCCGTCTGCTCGACATGTATGCCCCGAAGCTTTCTGTGGCATTCTGCAACACCAAAAAGCAGGTGGATGAGCTGGTGACAGAGTTACAGGGACGCGGATACTTTGCAGAGGGACTGCATGGTGACTTAAAGCAGGTGCAGCGTGACCGTGTTATGAACAGCTTCCGCAATGGCCGCACCGAGATTTTGGTGGCGACTGATGTAGCAGCCCGCGGAATCGATGTGGATGACGTGGAGGCTGTATTCAACTACGACATTCCGCAGGACGATGAGTATTATGTACACCGCATCGGCCGTACCGGGCGTGCGGGACGCGAAGGCATCGCATTTAACTTTGTAGTTGGCCGTGAGGTTTATAAGCTGCGCGATATCCAGCGCTACTGCAAGACCAAGATCATCCCGCAGGCCATCCCATCCTTAAATGACATCACCGAGATCAAGGCAGAAAAGATCCTCGATCAGGCAAAGGAAATCCTGGCCGATATGGATTTAAGCCGTATCACCCATATCCTTGAGAAGAAGCTTCTGGAGGAGGATTATACCTCTCTTGAGGTGGCAGCAGCCCTTCTTCGGATGAATATGGGCGAGGAAAATGAGGATATCATCTTCGACAACCGTCCGGCAAGATCCTTAGATGATCTGGATTCCAGACGTGACCGCACCGACCGCGGAAACGGCCGGGGAAGAAAAGATGGCAGAGGCAAGGATACTCGCGCAGGACGCGGCAGAAAGAACCAGGATGCGGATATGACCCGCCTCTTTATCAACATCGGTAAGGATCAGAAGGTAAAGCCGGGCGACATTCTGGGAGCTATCGCAGGCGAATCCGGCATTTCCGGACGTCTGGTTGGCAGCATTGACATGTATGATAAGTACACCTTTGTAGAAGTCCCGAGCGACTGCGCAGAGGAAGTGCTTGAATGCATGAAGAACGCCCGCATCAAAGGAAAGTCTATTCACATGGAACCGGCAAACGGCCGATAAGTACTGGAGGACACGGACATGAAACAGTTTGGATTCATTGGTATGGGAAACATGGGTTATGCGATCTTAAAGGGTCTTTTACAGAACATGGCACCGGATCAGCTGATCTTTTCTGCAAGAAATAAGGCTCACATGGAGCAGGTGGCAGCAGAGACAGGAGTATCCTTCGCGGAGGATAATATAAGCTGTGCAAAGCAGAGCACCTGCCTGATTTTGGCAGTCAAGCCGCAGCAATTTGATACCGTAATCGGAGAGATCCGTGATGTGGTAACAGAAGAACAGATCATCATTTCCATTGCCCCGGGTATTACCATCGAAAACCTTCAGGCGCGTTTTGGAAGGAAGTGCCGTATTGTCCGTGCTATGCCGAATACCCCTGCGCTTGTCGGCGAGGGGATGACAGGAGTCTGTTATGACAAGGCTCTGTTTTCTAAGGAGGAACAAAAGACCATCGAACTGTTGTTTACCTCCTTTGGCCGCATGAGCATTGTAGAAGAAAAATTGATGGATGCCGTGGTATGTGCCAGCGGAAGTTCTCCGGCCTATGTCTATATGTTTATCGAGGCACTGGCAGACAGCGCCGTAAAATACGGGATTCCGCGGGCTGAGGCCTATAAGCTCGTTGCACAGACTGTACTCGGAAGCGCCAAGATGGTACTCGAAACCGGGGAACATCCGGGACTTTTAAAGGATAAGGTCTGCTCTCCGGGCGGAACTACCATCGCAGGAGTGGCTGCACTGGAGGAGTATGGTATGCGCAATGCTCTGTTTAAAGCTACCGATGCCTGTTACGCAAAGTGCAGAGGGATTTAAGTTTAATGCTGCAGCGCGTAAGCAGCAAATTCAACAGAGAGGGGAGTCAGAAACATGGAAGAAAAAAAGGCAGCATCTGGGATCGATCCGGTGATCCGCAAAGACCGCAAGCTTAAATATACCGGAAACATTTTAAAAATCTATGAAGACACGGTGATCGCCAACGGTCATGAGGCACATTGGGATTACATTCATCATGATGGGGCAGCAGCCGTGGTTGCCGTGGCGGATGACGGCAATCTTCTTATGGTGCGTCAGTATCGAAATGCCCTTGACCGCGAAACACTGGAGATTCCGGCAGGAAAGCTGGACGCGCCGGATGAGCCGAAGATCGAGTGTGCATACCGGGAACTGGAAGAGGAGACCGGATATCGCTGCGAGAAGCTGGAATATCTGATGAGCTTAAATACCACCGTTGCATTTTGCGATGAGGCCATTGATGTGTTTGTAGCGCGCAACCTGATCCCATCTCATCAGCATCTGGATGAGGATGAGGTGATCAATGTCGAGAGCTGGAGTGTGAAAGATCTTCAGGAATTGATCTACACCGGAAAGATCACGGATGCAAAGACCGTAGCAGCGATCATGGCTTATGCGGAAAAATATCAAAAATCAGAGTAGAGCATATGGGGGGAGCTTTCGCTTAAATATATGACAACAGAAATTGAATCATTTATTCGCTATCTTAAGGATGTGAAGCAGGCATCCAGAAATACCGTGGTATCGTATCAGCGGGATCTAAGGCAGCTTCAGGATTATCTAAATCGTCAGGGAATTGAAAAGCCGGATCAGGTAACCAAGGACAGCCTGAATTCCTATATTTCCTATCTGGAACGAAAGGGAAGGGCGACAACCACGATTTCCCGCATTCTCGCATCCATCAAGGGCTTCTGTCATTATGAAATGATGGAAGAAAATATCGAAAAAGACCCTTCTGCGTTTTTGAAGGCACCAAGAATCGAAAAAAAGATTCCGGTCATCCTCAGCGTGGAGGAAGTCAGAAGCCTTTTGAACCAGCCGGATGGAAAGGGCATAAAGGAAATTCGTGATAAGGCCATGCTGGAATTAAGCTATGCCACCGGTCTGCGCGTGTCGGAGCTGACAGCTTTAAAGCTTTCGGATGTGAACCTTGCTGTGGGCTATCTGACCTGCAGGGATGAGGAGAAGGAGCGGGTGATTCCTTTTGATAAAAAGGTAGGCCAGTATCTGCGTCTGTATCTGGAAAAGGCAAGACCGGAGTTTTTAAAGGGTGAGGAATCCTCCTGGTTTTTCATCAACTGCAACGGGCAGCAGCTGTCACGCCAGGGCTTTTGGAAGATTGTGAAGTACTATGGCACAAAGGCCGGGATCCGGGAAGACATCACACCGCATACTCTGCGCCATTCCTTTGCGGCTCATCTCATCAGCAGCGGTGCCGATATCCAGGCAGTGCAGCTCATGCTGGGGCACGCAGACCTGGCATCTACACTGGCTTATCAGGGATATATCCAGAAACAGTGTTAAGGAAAGGAATCCTGATTTTATGGGGAAATCATTATATATAGCAGAGAAACCCAGCGTGGCGCAGCAGTTTGCGGATGCACTGAAGATCTCTGCCAGACGGTCGGACGGCTATATCGAGTCCGATACCGCTGTGGTCACCTGGTGCGTCGGTCATCTGGTGACGATGAGTTATCCGGAAGCATACGATCCGGCGCTTCGCCGCTGGAGCCTGCAGACCTTGCCTTTTCTTCCGAAGGAATTTAAATACCAGGTGATCGAAGGGGTATCCAAACAATTTGCTATTGTAAGCCGCCTACTGAACCGCCAGGATGTGGATACGATCTATATTTGTACGGACTCCGGGCGAGAGGGAGAATACATTTATCGTCTCGTTGACCAGATGGCGGGGGTGAAGGACAAAGCCAGAAAGCGCGTCTGGATCGATTCTCAGACCGAAGAAGAGATCTTGCGCGGGATCCGAGAGGCAAAGGACTGGAGTGAGTATGACAATCTGGCAGCGTCTGCCTACCTTCGCGCAAAAGAAGACTACCTGATGGGCATCAATTTTTCCAGACTGCTGACCTTAAAATACGGATCTTCTATTTCTTCTTTCCTAAAGGCAGACCGCAATACCGTCATTTCCGTTGGACGGGTCATGACCTGTGTCCTTGGTATGGTGGTGCGCAGAGAACGGGAGATCCGAAATTTTGTAAAGACCCCATTTTACCGGGTGATCGGAACCTTTTTGTCCCAGGATATGAAATTCGATGCAGAATGGCGGAGCACCGAGGGTTCTATCTATTTTCAGTCTCCGAAGCTGTATAAGGAAAACGGCTTTAAAGCGCAGGAGGATGCCAAGTTTTTGATCGACAGGCTGAAGGAAAACAATCCTCTTGTTGGGATCTTAAGCAAAGTGGAGCGCAAGAAGGAGACCAAGAAT
Source organism: uncultured Selenomonadales bacterium (assembly GCA_963589345.1). Lineage (GTDB taxonomy): Bacteria > Bacillota > Clostridia > Lachnospirales > Lachnospiraceae > Brotaphodocola. The sequence goes on from CAVALB010000001.1 coordinate 83,461, forward strand.
CCGCCTCTCCTTTATAACCTGGCAGAGCTTCAAAATGACTGTTCTAAGATGTTTAAGATCAGCCCGGATGAGACGTTAAAGGTCGTACAGGAGCTTTATGAAAAAAAGCTGGTGACCTATCCGCGAACCGATGCCCGTGTCCTGTCAACGGCGGTGGCAAAGGAGATTACGAAAAATATCGGAGGACTCAGAAATTTTGAACCGATGAAGGGCTTTGCGCAGGAGATCCTGGATCAGGGAGCTTATCAAAATCTTGCAAAAACTCGCTATGTCAATGACAAACAGATCACCGATCATTACGCTATCGTGCCGACCGGTCAGGGCTTTGGTGCCATGCGCAGTCTCTCACCCTTATGCATGAAAATCTATGAGGTGATCGCAAGAAGATTCTTAAGTATTTTTTATCCGGCAGCCATTTACCAGAAATATGCGTTAGAGCTTACTTGCGGGCAGGAACATTTCTTTACAAGCTTCCGTGTGCTGACTGAGTCTGGATACTTAAAGGTTGCCAATGTGACAAAGCGAACAAAGGCAGAAGATCCGAAGAATGCGTCGGTTCGGGAGTCAGATAAGGAAGAGGAGGATTCTGAGGAGTCCGAGACCAACAAAAAGGACCTTGAAAATCCGGCCTTTATCGCTATGCTGGCTTCCTTAAAAAAGGGCATGCAGCTTCCGGTGGCGGGCTTTGCCATCAAGGAGGGGGAGACCTCTCCGCCAAAGCGTTATTCCTCCGGATCCATGATCCTGGCTATGGAAAATGCAGGACAGCTTATTGAGGATGAAGACCTGCGTGCCCAGATCAAGGGAAGTGGGATCGGCACCAGTGCAACCCGTGCTGAGATCTTAAAAAAGCTGGTTAACATCAAATATTTGGCCTTAAACGGCAAGACTCAGATCATTACACCGACACTTCTCGGTGAGCTGATCTTTGATGTGGTAAACGCATCCATTCGCCAGCTTTTAAATCCGGAGCTGACAGCCAGCTGGGAGAAGGGGCTTACCTATGTGGCGGAGGGAAGCATCACCTCTGAGGAATATATGGATAAACTGGAAAAATTTGTGGCAGGGCGAACCTATTCGGTTCTGCGGCTGAATAACCAGTACCAGCTGAGGGAATATTTTGAAGCAGCAGGGAAGAATTATAAAAAATAGGAGGGTATGTCATCATGAAGAAGGAAGAAATGAAGATCACGGATCTGTACAGCCTGGAACATACAATGGCAAAGGAACTGTTAGAGCAGTTCACTTATCCATGGGAGGTTCTTGCACATATCGGAGAGTTTATTGAACATCTCGGAGCTATGCTTCCGAAGGACGAGTATGCGAACCCGGCTGAAGGAATCTGGGTTCATAAATCCGCGCACATCGCACCGACTGCAGGCATCATCGCACCGACCATCATCGGTCCGGAGGCGGAGATCCGTCACTGCGCTTTCATCCGCGGAAAAGCCATTGTCGGTAAGGGTGCCGTTGTAGGAAACTCCACGGAACTGAAAAACGTGATCCTGTTTGACGGTGTTCAGGTGCCGCATTACAATTATGTCGGCGACTCCATTCTGGGTCACAAGGCGCATATGGGTGCCGGCTCCATCACCTCCAATGTCCGTTCTGATAAGGCACTGGTGAAGGTACATGCAGAAGACGGTGACATCGAAACCGGCTTAAAGAAATTCGGCGCCATGATCGGAGATGGTGTGGAGGTAGGCTGCGGATCCGTCTTAAATCCGGGAACCGTGATCGGAAAAAATACCATGGTATATCCGCTTTCGAGCGTACGCACTGCAGTGGATGCAGAGTCCATCTACAAGCAGCAGGGAGAAGTGGCAAAGAGAAATGATTTATAAAAGGCTGATGATCCTTCGTTTATATTCCAGAAAGGTCTCCGTGAGATAAAAATCATCCGGTCTTGGCTTCTTTTCCCGGATCACGATCTCATTTGTGATCTGTCCCGGAGTTCCTTTCAGGATATAGATCCGGTCGGAGAGGAGGATGGCTTCATCGATGTCATGCGTGATGAAAAGGGTAGACAGATCGATTTTTGTCATAATATCCAGATACCACTTATGGATGCCGGACTTTGTGAGGGTATCCAGAGCGGAAAAAGGTTCATCTAAAAGTGCAACACCCCGGGAGGACAGATAAGTTCTAAGGAGTGCGGCTCGCTGCCGCATTCCCCCGGATAACTGGGAGGGATACTGATCCTGTGTCCCCTCCAGTCCAAACGAAGCAAAGAGCGGATTTGCCTGAGACCTGGCATCCGCTTTTTTTATACCTTTTAATACCAGCGGGAGCGATACATTATCAATGATCTTTTTGTGAGGCATCAGCAGATCCTTTTGCAGCATATAGCTGATCTGCCCGGGATGGGAGGTGATGTCTTTTCCTTCCAGAAAAACCCGTCCCTCGTCCGGTGTGATCAGTCCGGAGAGTATATGAAACAGTGTGGTCTTGCCTGCACCGCTGACTCCGAGAAGGGAGACCAGTTCTCCCTTGTTCAGTTCAAGATTGATATCTTTGATAATGGTTCGTTGATCATAACGTTTTGTAATATGTTCTGCTTTTAATAATGTCATATCAGTCCTGCTTCTTTGTAAGTATTATTCCGGAAGGTAATCATTGCAAAAGCCTTTTCCGGTCAGATCCGTCTCGGTCAGTTCATTGTCTGCCAGCCACTTGTAAAAGGTGTTCCAGCGAGATTCATCGATATAACCCCAACGGGATTCTTCTGCCTTGTACTGAGTAGAAAGATATTCCTGTGAAGCATAGACCAGAGCTTCCGAACCCTGGAGGGAACCGGTATTGTCTCCGGAAATCAGCATATCTGCAGCCTCCTTCGGATTTTCGATGGCATACTCGTATCCCTTTGCGGTTGCTGCAAGAAATGCCTTTGCGGTCTCCGGATTCGATTCCAGGAAATCATCATTTGCAATGATCACCGGTGTGTAATAATCAAATACATCATCGATATCTTTAAAGAAGAAGAAATCACAGTCTACCTGTTCTACGTCTGCATTGATGCCTCCCCAGCCGTAGAAGACCCAGATGGCATCCGTCTGATGTGCAGCGAGGGCAGCAGGTTCATCGGTAATATCGTTTGGGATCAGCTTTACCTGGCTGAAATCTCCCCCATCCTTATTCACAACGGTTTTTAAGGTTGCAAGTTCTACCGGGGATTCCCAGGTAGAGTAGGTTTTTCCGGTTAAGCCTGCCGGCTTGTCAAGTCCTTCTCCGGCTCTGGAGATGATACCGGAGGTATTGTGCTGCAAAACGGCTGCGACTGCGGTAATGCCAAGCGGATCATCTGCCTCCAGTGAAGGAGCCATCGTATCCTGTGCCTCGATTGCAAACTGTGCCTGGCCGGCGGCACACATGAGTGCTGCACCATTCTCAGGCGGCTGTACGATCTGCACCTTCAGTCCTGCGTCCTCGTAGTAGCCCATTTGCTGTGCTACATAGAGTCCGGTATGGTTGGTATTCGGTGTCCAGTCCAGGCAGAAGGTGATCGGTGTCAGCTCTTTGCTGTCTGAGGCGGAGGATTCTTCGGATGCGGTATTTGTTTCAGAAGCAGCGGCAGTGGTGTCGGTTGTTTTGCTGCCGCTGCATGCGGTCAGCGCTAAAACCATGGCAGCAGCTGTTGAAACGGCTGCAAGTTTTTTTGTATGATCAGATTTCATGGGTTATTTCTCCTTTGAGTGTTTTGCTTGTTCTGTCCGTGTCCACGGCATGGACGCCTTCCGGATCAGTGTCACTACCTCCATTAACAGAAGACTGATGATGACAATGAAAATAATAACGGCAAACATTTTGTCAAATGCATATGCCTTTTTTACACGGGTCATATAGACTCCAAGTCCGTTAAAACCGCCAAGCCATTCTGCAACGACTGCCCCAACAACTGCATACGAAGCGGAGATCTTAAGCCCTGAAAAAAAGGAATTGAGGGCAGATGGAAATTTTAAATGGTAAAAGATCTGTGCTCTGGTAGCTCCCATGGATCGCATCAGATCGATGGAATCCTGATCAACGCTTTTATACCCATCTAAAAGTCCTACGGCGATCGGGAAGAAGGTCGTAATGATGACCAGAGCAATCTTCGGTGCCATGCCAAAGCCCATCCACAGAACCAAAACGGGAGCTATGGCTATGGTTGGGATCGTCTGGGTAATGATCATCAGTGGATAAAAGGCCTGCTTAATCGTTCGAAAGCGATCCATAAGTGTGGCACTGACAAAGGCCAGCACAACACCGATGCAAAGCCCGTAAAAAGCCTCCTGCAACGTAAAGGCTGCATGGGTCAAAATCAGCGGAAGATTGGAAATGAGCGCCGCCATTACAGCAAGCGGGGAGGGCAGCATATAACCCGGCACCAGACCGGACATACAAAGAAGCTGCCACAAGAGCACAATGGCACAAAGCGCGATGGCTGCCGGAAGCTTACTGGTGATGTTTGGTAACTTTTTTGTCAATGGTCAGTACTTCCCCTTCCGGTTTGTAAGAAATCTTCACATAGGTATTCATGGCCGGGCATCCTGCCTTTGCGGCTACCAGCTGGCAGTTTTTTACGATCTCCATCAGTTTATCGTAGTCCCCTTCAATGGAAGTTTCTGATGGCCCCACATAATAGGAAAGGCCGGTGGATCTGATATAATCGATCACCTCGTCTACGATACGGATCACCTCTTCGTCGTCGGTTACGGTTGGCAGTACCTGGATTGCTACACTTGCGTTCATGTTTCTTGTCCTCCTTGAATATATAGATATGATATGTGGTATGTAAAAAACGCATCTGCCATACGACAGACGCGTTAATTTGCTTAACTCTTCCTACGATGGCATTATCCAACAGGTTCATAGGGTCTAAGGTCTCACCTTACTCTCAGCTTCTTAAGAAGCTCCCCTGGTTTGATATTAGATTTTTGTTCTTATGATTCAAGCACGGGTTGTGCTTGCACGAACCTGTATTTGAATCACCAATCAAGTTTGAAAGTTTACTTTCAAACTTCACTATCCATCATTATACAAAAGTTTTCAAATTTGTCAATGCATGATTGGTTTGTTGTTCTGGACAAAATTCTGAACTTTAAGTATAATCAGAGCAGTGTGATTGGTAAAAAATCACAACGAAAAAGGAGGAATTTTCTATGTATCAAGCAAATGAATCCCGCTACGAAACTATGAAGTACATCCGCTGCGGAAGGAGCGGTCTTAAGCTTCCGGAGGTGTCTCTTGGATTGTGGCACAATTTTGGAAGTACCGGTGTTTATGAGAACATGAAGGATATGTGCTTTACCGCGTTTGATTACGGCGTAACGCATTTTGATCTGGCCAACAACTATGGTCCGGAGCCGGGGAGTGCGGAGATCAATTTCGGCAGGATCCTGAAGGAAGAGCTGCATGCATACAGGGATGAAATCTTAGTCAGCACCAAGGCCGGTTATCTGATGTGGGACGGACCTTACGGAGACTGGGGAAGTAAAAAATATATAATTGCAAGCCTGGATCAGAGTCTGAAACGACTGGGTCTTGATTATGTGGATATCTTTTATCATCACCGTATGGATCCGGAGACTCCTCTGGAGGAGACGATGGAGACCCTCGCACAGATCGTGCGCAGCGGAAAAGCACTTTATGTGGGGATTTCCAATTATGACGGAGAACACATGAAGGAAGCTGCAAAAATCCTGAAAGATCTGCATTGCCCGTATATCATTAACCAGAATCGATATTCGATTTTTGATCGTACCATTGAAAAAAATGGATTGAAGCAAGCAGCGCATGAGGCTGAAAAAGGAATCATTGCCTTCAGCCCGTTGGCCCAGGGAACTCTGACAAACCGCTACCTGAATGGGATTCCGGCAGACAGCCGTGTTGCTACGGACGGAAGATTTTTGAAGGCTTCCCAGCTGACTGAGGAAAAGCTTGCAAGTATCCGTGCGTTAAATGAGATCGCAGCAGAACGTGGAGAGAGTCTGGCACAGATGGCACTGAAGTGGGTACTCAAGGATCATGTGGTTACCAGTGTACTGATCGGTGCTTCCAAACCGGCCCAGATTTTAGACAACCTGAAGGTGCTTCAAAGTGCAGATTTTACAGAGGAAGAACTGAAACGGATCGATCAAGCAGCAGGATTTTAATAGATAAAGAAAAGCGCCGCAGATCATGGTTTATTCATGATCTGCGGCGCTTGCCCCTGCCAAGGATGCCGGCAGCCGGACTCGAACCGGCACGAGGTCGCCCCCGTCAGATTTTGAGTCTGATGCGTCTGCCATTCCGCCACGCCGGCTGACTCAAACAAAAGAGATTATAGCATAGCTGACGGAACTTGGCAAGAGCTTTTTGGTCAAAATCTTACAAAAATATTTAACGGACTAGAATAAATGTTCGAAACGCTTCATTGCTGCAATGGTGTTTTCGTGGTTGTTAAACGAAGTCAGACGGAAGTAATTCTTTCCGTTTTCTCCAAATCCTGCGCCCGGAGTTCCGACTACCTGAGCATTGTTTAACAGGTAATCGAAAAATTCCCAGGACTCCATGCCGTTCGGGCATTCAAACCAGATGTAAGGAGAGTGAACACCACCGAAGAAACGAATATTTCTGCGAGTCAGGGTATCTGCGATGATGCGGGCATTTTCCTGATAATATGCGATGTTTTTCTGGCACTGAGCCATACCTTCTTCGGTGAAAACAGCAGCGGCACCCTTCTGGATGATATAGGAAGTTCCATTGAATTTGGTGGACTGTCTGCGATTCCACATTGCATGTAAGGACATCTCCTGACCGTTGGAAGCAGTGAAGACAAGCTCCTTCGGAACTACGGTGTAGCCGCAGCGTGTTCCGGTAAAGCCTGCAGTCTTAGAAAGAGAGCAGAACTCAATTGCGCATTTCTTTGCACCTTCGATCGCATAAATACTGTGCGGAACCTCCGGATCGGTGATAAAGGCTTCGTAAGCAGAGTCAAACAGGATGACAGCGTTGTTTTTCAGTGCATAATCAACCCATTCCTTCAGCTGAGCCTTGTTATAGACAGCTCCGGTCGGGTTATTGGGAGAGCAGAGGTAGATGATGTCTGCATGAACGGACGGATCCGGCATCGGCAGGAAATTGTTTTCTGCGTTTCCGGATAAGTAGGTGACCTTCTTTCCGTTCATGATATTGGAATCTACGTAAACCGGGTAAACCGGATCCGGGATCAGGATTACGTTGTCACTGTCAAAGAGCTCGGAAATGTTGCCGGTATCACTTTTTGCTCCGTCGGAGATGAAGATGTCGGATGCATCCACAGATACGTTGTTGCGGGCATAGTACGCAGAGATGGCATCACGAAGAAATCCGTAGCCCTGCTCCGGACCGTAGCCCTTGAAGGTTTCTGCAGAAGCCATGGCATCTACACCCTCGTGAAGACCTTTGATGGCAAGATCGCCGAGCGGAAGGGTAACGTCACCGATACCGAGGCGGATGATCTTTGCGTCCGGATGCTCCGCTTCATAGGCAGCAACACGGTGTGCAATTTCTGCGAAGAGATAGCTTTCTTTTAAATCCTGATAATGTTCATTTAATTTTGGCATTTGGGGAACCTTCCTTTCGTATGGCCGGAATTTTTTGACCGGCAGTTACAATAGGTTTAATTCTAGCAAATAATAAAATTCAAGTCAATCCACAGTGAAATAAAAGAAGGAAGAAATTGAAAAATTCAGCATATTATTGTATCATGATATAGATTTATGAAATACCAGCATCAAAAGGAGGTGAGGCGATGTATTCGTGCAGGGAAGCTGAAAAGATGGTTATGCCTTATATTAACCATCAGCTTGACGAGGAGCAGCTGGAAAAATTTTTGAAGCATGTGAAAAATTGTCCGGCCTGCAGGGAAGAATTGGAAATCTATTACACGGTGTCTGTGGGTCTGAAACGGCTTGACAGCGGAAACGGTGTTTACGATATCACTGGTTCTTTGGAAGAAAGCATGGAGAATGCCTGGCTTACGGTACGGACTGCGCGCCTTCGCAGGGTGATCTGTTATGCGGCAAATACGCTGAATGCAACCTCAGTCCTTTTGATCCTTTTAATGCAGATTCGTATTTGGATACAGGGCTGAGCAAAACGGTGCACAGGAAGGCTTTAACTTGCACCAAAGAGAAAGGAAAAACCATGGGAAAGCTTGTTTTAATAGATGGACACAGTATTTTAAATCGTGCATTTTACGGAGTGCCGGAGCTGACAAATTCGGAGGGGCTTCACACAAATGCGGTATATGGATTTCTCAATATCATGTTTAAGATCCTGGAAGAGGAGCAGGCAGACCATCTTGCTGTGGCTTTTGATTTGAAAGAACCGACCTTCCGACATAAGATGTATGCCGATTACAAGGGAACCAGAAAACCGATGCCGGAGGAGCTCAAAGAGCAGGTGCCGCTCATGAAGGAGGTATTGACTTCCATGGGCATACCGATCCTTACCATGGCCGGATATGAGGCAGATGATATCCTTGGAACGGTTGCCAAGCGGTGTCAGGAGGCGGGACAGGAGGTCTCCATTGTGTCCGGAGACCGGGACCTTTTGCAGCTTGCAGATGCCCATATTAAGATCCGTATTCCCAAGACAAGCCGCGGCAAAACAGAAATCCATGATTATTATCCGGAGGATGTGAAGAGGGAATATCAGGTAACACCGACAGAGTTTATTGACGTCAAGGCTCTGATGGGGGATGCTTCGGACAACATCCCGGGCGTTCCGTCTATCGGAGAAAAAACCGCCACAAACCTGATTGTAGCTTACGGAAGCCTGAAAAATATCTATGATCATCTGGATGAGGTAAAACCGCCCAGAGCGAAAAAGGCTTTGGAAGAAAACCGTGACCAGGCCTGGATGAGCAGGGAACTTGCAGAAATCTGCATTACCTGCCCGATCCAGTTTGACTATGACAGCGCAAGGCTTACGCAGCTTTATACGCCGGAAGCCTACCAGTATATGAAGCGTCTGGAGTTTAAATCAATCCTGACTCGCTTCGATGCACAGAATATGGATACCAATGCGATAGAGGAACATTTTTGGAGCATAGAGGACTTATCTGGAGCAGAGCAGATCTTTGAAAAAGCAAAAGCTTCTGACTGGGTTGGATGCCAGCTGATCCTCTCGGAAGACGGAGTGGCCGGACTTGCCATCTGTACCGGTGAGGAGGAAATCTATGTGATACCGGCAGCCGGATTTCTGACAGGCAGCTATCTGTGTGATCATCTGGAGGAGCTGATCCTTAAGCGGGATCCTTTCAGAAAACCGGTGTCAGTGCTGGATTTAAAATCACAGCTTCCGTACCTGAACCTGGATTACGGCAGTGCGGCAGTCGATATGGGAGTGGCGGGTTACCTGCTGAATCCCTTAAAGGATACCTACGAGTACGATGATCTGGCCAGAGATTATCTTGGTATGACGGTGCCGTCTAAGGAGGATTTACTCGGAAAACGTTCCCTGGCAGATGCTCTGAAACAAGAATGTTCGGAGGCTGTGACCTGCAGCTGCTACATGGCATACGTGGCATATAAGGCCGCACCTGTCTTAGAGGAACGGCTGCAAAAAGAGAATATGTTAAAGCTCTATCAGGAAATAGAAATGCCGCTGATCTACAGTCTGTATCATATGGAAGAGGCGGGTGTGCGGATCGACAGAGAGCAGCTTCACGCTTACGGAAAACAGCTCGAAGAAAAGATCCTGGCGTTGGAAGAGGAGATTTATGACCTGGCAGGAGAGAAATTCAACATCAATTCTCCGAAACAGCTGGGAGAAATCTTATTTGAGCGCATGAGCCTTCCGCACGGAAAGAAGACCAAGACCGGATATTCCACGGCAGCGGACGTGCTTGAAAAGCTGGCACCGGACTATCCTGTGGTCCAAAAAATTCTGGAATACCGTCAGCTGACAAAATTAAATTCCACTTACGCCCAGGGACTTTCCGGCTTTGTCAGAGAGGACGGGCGGATCCACGGAAAGTTCAATCAGACCATTACAGCCACAGGCCGCATCAGCAGTACAGAGCCGAACCTGCAAAATATTCCGGTGCGCATGGAAATGGGAAGGGCAATCCGCAAGGTGTTTGTACCGGAGGAAGGCTACGTGTTTGTGGATGCGGATTATTCGCAGATCGAGCTTCGTATCCTGGCACATATGTCGGCAGATGAACGCCTGATCAGCGCCTATCGCAATGCCCAGGATATTCACGCGATCACGGCTTCGGAGGTCTTTCATACTCCGCTTGAGAAGGTGACACCGCTTGAACGTCGAAACGCGAAGGCAGTTAATTTCGGCATTGTATACGGGATCAGCGCTTTCGGCCTGAGCGAGGATTTAAGCATCAGCCGCAAGGAAGCCCTAAACTATATCAACAAATATTTTGAAACCTACCCGGGTGTAAAGAAATTTCTGGATGAGCAGGTGGAACAGGGAAAAAAACAGGGCTATGTCACAACCATGTACGGCAGAAAACGCCCGATCCCGGAACTGAAATCCGCAAACTTCATGCAGCGCTCCTTCGGAGAACGTGTTGCCATGAATTCCCCAATCCAGGGAACGGCAGCCGATATCATGAAGATTGCCATGATCGCGGTAGATCGTGAGTTAAGAGAAAAACATCTACGTTCCCGCATTGTACTTCAGGTTCACGATGAGCTTCTTGTTGAGGCTCACAAAGAGGAAACAGAGCAGGTGCTGCAGATTTTAACCGAACGGATGAAACATGCAGCCACGCTTCGGGTTTCACTGGAGGTTGAGGCACATATGGGAGATAACTGGCTGGACGCGAAATAAAATCTATGCTATAATGCAGTGAATCATTGCATGATAATGAAAAAGAAAGAGGTCTTTTTATGAATAGAATGAATCAGAAATCAGAAAACGTAAAGAATCCAAAGCTGGTAGCAGCGATTCAGGAGGTAATAAAGCATGATGATTTCGCCACACGAAGTCATATGGCAGCAGCGCTGATGGAGGCTCGCCTGCTTTCTCCGATCCAGAAACAGACAGTCCTGACCGAGAACAAGGGACCGTCCACCTGGATCCGTTTTGAGGATATCACCAATACAAAGGGCGAGAAATATTACCTTGCTTTTACCGATATGGATGAGTATTCCAAATGGAATGAGGACGGAAGCCATGATCAGGCACTGATCATGACCATGCAGGATTTCGGCCACATTCTGATCCGCCAGCCAAACGATCTGAAGGGCTTTGTAATCAATCCGTATGGCGAAAATATCAGTATTTCCAAAAAACTCCTGCTGTCTTTGCTGCAGCAGCATGAAACCAAGATGAGAGAGAAGATGGGAAATTAATATGATGGTACTTGGCCTCACCGGCGGAGTAGGAGCCGGTAAAAGCCGGATCCTGGAGCTGTTTTCGAAAGAATACGGTGCGCAGGTGATCCAGGCAGACCTGGTGGCACGCATGCTGGAGGAACCGGGACAGCCCGGGTATGTCGGACTTGTGCGTCTGTTTGGAGATGAGATTCTGAATGCAGATGGGACACTTGACCGAAAAGGCTTTGCAGAGCAGATCTTTGCAAATCCGGAAGCCTGCAAGCGTGTCAATGCTCTGATCCATCCGTTAACCTGGAATGAGATCAAGCGTCAGATTCGGGAAAGCAGCGCAAAGCTGGTGATTGTGGAGGCTGCCCTATTTGACGAACGGAGTCGGGATATCTGTCAGTATCTGTTATATGTAGATACAAAGGAGGAGATCCGCATTCGCCGTCTGATGGAAAACCGCGGCTATACCAGGGAAAAATGTCTGGATATTATGAAAAATCAGGCAGACCGCAGGCGCTTCCTTGAACTGTCGGACTTTGTGATCGACAACAGCGAGACACTGGAAAAATCCAGACAGCAGATCAAAATGATCCTGGATACGATCAGCCGGAAGCAGGAGGAACAGAACAAAACATGAGATTTGCAAGCATTGCCAGCGGAAGCAGCGGAAACTGCATTTATGTCGGTTCGGAGCATTCTCATATCCTGGTGGATGCCGGGATCAGCAACAAACGTGTGGAACAGGGATTAAATACCCTCGGTCTGAAAGGCTCGGAGCTTGACGGGGTTGTCATCACGCATGAGCACTCCGATCATATCAAGGGGCTCGGTGTCCTTGCAAGGAAGCACCATGTACCGATCTACGGAACCAGGGAAACCCTTGAGGCAATCGCAGCCAATACCAGTCTCGGAGAGTATCCGAAGGAGCTTTTGCATCCGGTTTTGCCGGATACGGATTTTCAGATCGGGGATTTAACTTTAAAACCCTTTTCCATCCATCATGATGCGGCCAATCCGGTAGCTTACCGGATCAATCATGAGGAACACTGCATAGCGGTGGCAACAGATATGGGGCATTTTGATCAGTATATCATTGATCATTTATCCGGACTGGATGCGCTTTTGCTGGAGGCCAATCACGATGTAAACATGCTGGAAACAGGACCCTATCCTTATTATCTGAAGCGCCGTATTCTGGGGGAGCACGGACATTTGTCAAATGAGAATGCAGGGCGGCTTTTGAACCATATCCTGAATGACAGGTTAAAACATATTCTGCTTGGACATCTGAGCAAGGAGAATAATTACGCGGCGCTGGCTTATGAAACGGTGCGCTGTGAGATTGATCAGGGGGATACGCCATACAAGGCGAAGAATTTTTCGATTGAGGTTGCAAAACGGGATGAGATGTCACAGATCATTGATCTGTAGATTATAAAACTTGTAACTGTTCAGAGCCAAGCAAAATTTCGTAAATCAGACGTGAAATGCCTGCATTTCTAAGGTTGGTTCTGAACAGTTACTAAAACTTTTATACAAACGGAGGATGGCCACATGAATAAGGTAATTATCACAGTTGTAGGAAAAGACACCGTAGGAATCATCGCAAAGGTATGTACGTATCTGGCAGAAAAGCAGGTAAATATCCTGGACATTTCGCAGACCATCGTACAGGATTACTTCAATATGATGATGATCGCAGATATGGAACATGCAACCGATTCATTCGGTGAGATTGCTTCGGAGCTTGAGAAGGTCGGTGAGCAGATCGGTGTGGCTATCAAATGCCAGCGCGAAGAGATCTTTACAAAGATGCATCGTATTTGAGATTTGGCAGCATCATTTAATCACAAGACCGAAGAAAAGAGGATACAGTCATGTTGAATATGTTTGAAGTAATTGAAACCAACAATATGATCGAACATGAAAAGCTGGATGTTCGTACCATTACCATGGGCATCAGCCTTTTGGATTGCTGCGATGACGATCTGCAGGCTCTGAATGACAAGATCTACAAAAAAATCACAACCTATGCCAAAAATCTGGTATCCACCGGTGAAGAGATCGCAAGGGATTTCGGGGTGCCGATCGTTAATAAGCGTATTTCGGTTACTCCGATCGCTCTGGTGGGCGGATGCGCCTGCAAAAAACCGGAGGACTTTGTGACGATCGCAAAGACCCTTGATAAGGCTGCAAAAGAGGTTGGCGTAAACTTTATCGGTGGCTATTCTGCCCTGGTTTCCAAGGGCATGACCCCGGCTGAGGAAAATCTGATCCGATCCATCCCACAGGCTTTGGCAACAACAGAGCGCGTATGCAGCTCCATCAATGTAGGCTCCACCAAAACCGGCCTGAATATGGATGCGGTTCGTTTGATGGGTGAGATTGTAAAGGAAACTGCAGAGGCCACTAAGGAGGATGATTCCTTAGGATGCGCAAAGCTTGTGGTATTCTGCAACGCACCGGATGACAATCCCTTTATGGCAGGCGCCTTCCACGGTGTGACAGAAGCGGATGCGATCATCAATGTAGGTGTCAGCGGTCCCGGCGTTGTGAAGGTGGCACTGGAAAAGGCACGCGGTGAAAACTTCGAGGTACTCTGCGAGACCATCAAGAAAACCGCATTCAAGATCACCCGAGTAGGCCAGCTGGTTGCCCAGGAGGCATCCAAACGCCTTGGCGTTCCGTTTGGTATCATCGATCTGTCTCTGGCACCTACTCCGGCGGTTGGTGACAGTGTAGCAGAAATCCTGGAAGAAATTGGTCTGGAGCGCGTCGGCGCACCGGGAACCACGGCAGCCCTCGCTATGCTCAACGATCAGGTGAAAAAGGGCGGTGTGATGGCATCGTCTTATGTAGGTGGACTCAGCGGTGCCTTTATCCCGGTCAGTGAGGATCAGGGGATGATCGATGCAGTTACGCTTGGAGCTCTGACTCTGGAAAAGCTGGAGGCTATGACCTGTGTCTGCTCCGTAGGCCTTGACATGATCGCAATCCCGGGTGATACTCCGGCTACCACCATTTCCGGTATCATTGCAGATGAGGCTGCAATCGGTATGATCAACCAGAAGACCACGGCAGTGCGCTTAATTCCGGTGATTGGAAAAACCGTAGGCGATACCGTAGAGTTCGGCGGCCTTCTCGGCTATGCTCCGGTTATGCCGGTAAACCGTTATTCCTGCGAAAAGTTTGTGACCCGCGGCGGCAGGATCCCGGCTCCGATCCACAGCTTTAAGAACTGATAAATACTTGGAAAAGATTATGGCAAAAGAAACCTTAGCATCCATGCTGGATGATTTTATCAACGAACATTTAAGCCAGATTGTATTAAGCAATCCGGTAAAAAAAGATCTTCTGCTGAAAGTAAAAGTGCGCCCTATGCTAAAGAGGGGCGCACTTCATTTTCAGGCAGAGGAATTTACAAAGACCCAGGCATTTCATAAGAACATGAATGCCGAGGAAGTGAAGGAATATCTGACGGAGCAGCTTTCCGGTATGTTTAGGCAGGCAGAGGTGCTCTCTGACCTTGGAAGTGCTACGGTGCTGGTTGGCAAGAAGGGAACGACCACTGTCAAGGTCAGAAAGCAGGCTCCCACAAAGATACAGGCGATAAAAACAGACGATCCGACTTCCCAGGGTTTGTCGGAAAAGCTTACAGAAAAGCTGCAGCATAATCGTAGAAAACGATACGTGATCCCGGAGGGGCTGGCAGTGCCGTTCCTTGTGGATCTTGGCGTGCAGACTCAGGACGGAACAATCGTAAAAAGCCGATATGATAAATTTCGGCAGATCAATCGCTTTCTCGAGTTTATCGAAGATATTTTGCCAAAGCTTGATAAGACCCGGGAAAATGTTATCATTGATTTCGGCTGCGGAAAATCCTACCTGACCTTTGCCATGTATTACTATCTGCATGAGATGAAGGGATATCCCATCCGCATCATTGGTCTGGACTTAAAAAAGGACGTAATCGCGCACTGCAGTACCCTGGCAAAGCATTACGGTTATGAAAATCTGAAGTTTTATCATGGGGATATTGCTTCCTATGAAGGGGTTGATCATGTGGACATGATTGTCACGCTTCATGCCTGCGATACCGCAACGGATTATGCTCTGGAAAAGGCTGTGCGCTGGGGAGCGAAGGTGATCCTTTCCGTGCCTTGCTGCCAGCACGAGCTGAACAGGCAGATGAAGAATGACTTACTAAAGCCGGTCTTGCATTATGGTCTGATCAAAGAACGAATGGCTGCATTGTATACCGATGCACTTCGGGCGGAGCTTTTGGAGCAGAAAGGATATCGAACCCAGATCTTGGAATTTATCGATATGGAGCATACGCCGAAGAATATTCTATTACGTGCAGTATACGAGGGAAAACCAAAGAAAAATGAGAAAGAGATTCAGGAGATCTTAGACTTTTTGCAGATCAGTCCAACGATCTGTAAAATTTTGTGATCTCTTAAATGTGCAATCCGTCATGGTCACAGGACTATGACGGATTTTGTATATTCATTGCGGATATGCCTTCCGTGGGAGGCGAGGAGAGACTGGTATAGATGGGAAGCAAAAAAGTCTGTTTCCAGGATCTTCATGGCCTCAAGTGAAAGAATTTTCTTCGCATCAGCTGTTTTTGTAATTAGGGGAAGGCTTCCTTGTCTGCGAATGGAAGAGAGCAGAGGTCCGGCTGATTTTCGAAAACCAAGGATCCTGGCATAAGGAGCATAGCCGAGCTGCCTTCCGAGACAGGCATCCTCCTTCGTTATGCCGAGAAGCAGATGCAGCAGGGCACGACTGACGCGGGTGTAGGTGTATCCCTTTGTTTTTAACTGCATGACCCGTTCCTGATACGGCACAAACACCAGAGCCTGTCGCGTAAGCCTGGAGGCAAGCTCCGGGGTAAGATCGAGAAATACACTGAGATCCTCCTTGTGTTGAAGGGCAGAAAGGAGCCGGAAGTGCAAAATCTCGGTCAGGTCATTTGCAAAAAGCGGTGCAGCCAGTGCGCTTTCTTTTAAGAGTACCTCAAAGACTGCCTTCGGAAGTTGTTTTTGCAGCGCTTTTTCTGCGAATGAATCTGTAGAGTTACCCACCCTTTGCTCTAAACCTGAGCGGATCGCAGATGCAGAAGCGTAGGAAGAGAAGCAGTCTTGATCGTGATATCCGGCACCCTTTCGCCGGATGGTAACCGGGAGCATGGAGCTTTTTAGCCGTTTGAGAGCTTTTAAGTACTCGATGGCTAGAATGTTGTTTGGGGAGGCGAGGAGGGCGGAAAGCTCCGGATCCTGCGTCAGTGTTTCTGCTACGAGACTTCGTGCGGCCGGATAGGTCTTTCCCTGTTTTAAATAGCTCTGAAGCAGATTTTTCCATTCCAAGGATTCCTCATCAAATAAATCAGCTGCTTTTTTCAAGACATCCAGATTTCCGGCTTCACTTCCAAATCCCAGAAAATCGCATCCGAGTCCGTGAAGCAATGCCACACCGCAGGCAGCAAAATCCTCTGCGCTTGAGGTGGCAAACAAAGCAGGAAGCTCTACAACCAGATCGACACCGCCGCACAGCGCCATATGCGTGCGGGTGTATTTATCAAAAACAGCCGGTTCTCCGCGCTGGACAAAATCACCGCTTATGGCCGCGATCACATAGTCCGCACCGGTTTTGCGGCGAATCTCATCGATCAGATAGAGGTGTCCGTTATGAAAGGGGTTATATTCGGCAATGATGCCTGCAATTTTGATCTGTGTCATTTTGTGGTTCCTTCCGTAAGGGAGATATTGGAAAATATCATTATACAGCGGATCTGTTTTAGAAACAAGGGCTCTTCATGAGTTAACCTTGTTTGATAAAAAGTGCAAAAAAATACAAAATACAGCTTGTTTTTTGCTTTTCAAAATGTTTATAATAGTGTCAAATGCATGAAACATGAAAGGGGTATTATTATGGGATTTATTGATGTTATCAAAGCCAAAGCAAAGGCAGACAAAAAAACAATCGTACTGCCTGAGTCCATGGATCGCAGAACCTGGGTTGCTGCAGAGAAAATTCTGAAGGAGGGTCTTGCAAACCTTGTTATTATCGGTACTCCGGAGGATATCGGTGCTCACAGCGAGGGACTGGATGTATCCGGTGCTACCATCATCAATCCGCAGACCTATGAGAAAACACAGGAATATATCGACCTGTTTGTTGAACTGAGAAAATCCAAAGGCATGACTCCTGAGAAAGCAAAAGAGACCATCTTAAGCGATTACGCTTACTATGGCTGCCTTATGATCAAGAACGGTGATGCTGACGGTATGGTTTCCGGCGCGTGCCATTCCACTGCAAACACCCTTCGTCCGTGCCTGCAGGTAATCAAAACCAAACCGGGCACCAAGTTAGTATCCGCATTCTTCTTAATGGAAGTTCCGGATTGCGATCTTGGCAGCAACGGTACCTTCGTATTTGCCGACTGCGGTCTGAACCAGAACCCGAATCCGGAAGAGTTAGCAGCAATTGCTGTATCTTCCGCAGAGAGCTTCAAGATGCTGACCGGTGAGGAGCCGAAGGTTGCTATGCTGTCCCATTCTTCTAAGGGCTCCGCAAAGCACGCAGACGTTGACAAAGTCGTTGAGGCTACCAAGCTTGCTAAGGAGATGGCTCCGGAGCTGGCACTGGACGGAGAGCTTCAGCTTGACGCTGCAATCGTTCCGGAGGTTGGCGCTTCCAAGGCTCCTGACAGCAAGGTTGCAGGACATGCAAACGTACTGGTATTCCCAGATCTGGATGCAGGAAACATCGGTTACAAGCTGGTTCAGAGACTTGGCAAGGCAGAGGCTTACGGCCCGATGTGCCAGGGTATTGCAAAGCCGGTTAACGACCTGTCCAGAGGCTGCTCTGCTGACGATATCGTAGGCGTTGTTGCAATCACTGCTGTACAGTGCCAGAATCAGTAATCGAATTTAGTTAGGAGAATATCACATTATGAAAATTTTAGTAATCAACTGCGGAAGCTCTTCCTTAAAGTATCAGCTGATCGATATGGCCGATGAGAGCGTAATCGCGAAAGGTCTTTGCGAGAGAATCGGAATCGAAGGTTCCAAACTGACCCATCAGCCGTCCGGAAAAGACAAATACGTTGTAGAAAAGGATATGCCGAACCATACCGTTGCAATCGAGCTGGTTATGGAAGCTCTCCAGGATGCAGAGCATGGCGTAATCAAGAGCACCGATGAGATCGCAGCGATCGGTCACCGCGTACTGCATGCAGGAACCAAGTACAGCGAGTCCATCATTGTTAACGATGATGTTAAGAAAGTAATCCGCGAGTGCTTTGATCTTGGACCTCTGCACAACCCGGCTAACTTAATGGGTATCGAGGCAGCTGAGGCAGCAATGCCGGGCAAGCCAAACGTAGCAGTATGGGATACCGGTTTTGGTATGGCTATGCCGGAGAAGGCGTATCTGTATGCAATTCCGCATGAGTACTATGAGAAATACAGCATTCGTCGTTACGGCTTCCACGGCACCAGCCACATGTTCGTATCCGGCGAGGCTATCAAGTTCGGCGGACTGGATCCGAAGAATGCGAAAGTTATTGTTTGCCACCTGGGCAACGGTGCAAGCGTATCTGCTTCCATCGGCGGCAAGTGCGTAGATACCAGTATGGGTCTGACTCCTCTTGAGGGTCTGATCATGGGCACCAGAAGCGGTGACATCGATCCGGCTGTTGTTCAGTTCATCTGCAACAAAGAGGGCAAGGACGTAAACGAGGTATTAAACATCCTCAATAAGAAATCCGGCGTACTCGGCATGAGCGGCGGTGTTTCCAGCGACTTCCGTGATATCGAGGCAGCTAAGAAAGAGGGCAACCACTTAGCAGCAGTAGCTCTGGATGCTTTCATCTATCGTGTAGCAAAATACATCGGTGCTTATACTGCGGCTATGAACGGTGTAGATGCCATCGCATTTACCGCAGGTGTAGGCGAGAATGATAAAGAAAGCAGAAAAGCAATCTGTGAGTACTTAGGCTACCTTGGAGTCAAGATCGACGATCAGGCAAACGATGTAAGAGGAAAGAATGCAGTGATCTCCGCAGCAGATTCCAAAGTGAAAGTTATGCTGATCCCGACCAACGAGGAGCTTGCAATCGCAAGAGAGACCAAGAGACTGGTAGAAGCTTAATAAAAAAGAATCCGGCTTGCCGGATTCTCGCGCCGAGGCGCGGTTGCTTCAGCAACCACATACCCTTGCGCCGAGTGCGCATCCCGCGGAGCGTTTTTTATTCATAGGACGCAATTTCCTATGAATAAAAAAATAAAATATTTGTTGACAAACCCGGCGCACCTGTATATAATTATACAGGTGCGTATTAGGAGACTGATATGCTTATTAATTTGACAGAGCTGTTTTCCATAGATGGAAAAGAGAAGGACTATACGTGCGATATTGACATAGTGAAGCTTTGCACCAGCAAAAACACTTATGGTATCGTAAAACGCAGCCCGGTTCAGTTACACATTCAGAACCTTGGAAGCAAGAAGCTTCTTCTTACAGGCCATGCAGAGGTGACTTTGCAGATGCCCTGTGACAGGTGCCTTGAATCCGTAGATATTCCGTTTGAACTGGAATTCGATGAGGAGCTGGATTTTGCAAAAACCGACAGCGAACGTACAGAAGATCTCGATGAACAGCCCTATGTAAGCGGCTATAATCTGGATGTAGACCGGTTGCTCGGTAACGAACTATTGCTTAATCTGCCTATGAAGGTATTGTGCAGGGAAGACTGCAAGGGAATTTGCAATAGATGTGGTGCGAACCTAAATTACACGGAGTGCTCCTGTGACCGAAGTTCGCCTGACCCAAGAATGTCAGTAATCCAGGATTTATTTCAAAAGTTTAAGGAGGTGTAAACCATGTCTATCTGCCCAAAGAATAAATCTTCCAAAGCAAGACGTGACAAACGTAGAGCTAACTGGAAAATGAGCGCTATGAATTTAGTAAAGTGCAGCAAGTGCGGCGCCCTGATGATGCCTCACAGAGTCTGCAAGGCTTGCGGTTCTTACAACAAGAAAGAAATCGTTTCTGTAGAGAACTAATTAAAATCATTTGGAATTCGAGGACTGAACAGGATCTGTTCGGTCCTTTTTTTACTTTTATATGAAGAAATTCAAACATAAAATATCATTAAAAATATATTCAAAAAACTTGCTAAGCAGCTAAAAGTGATTTACAATATAAATGAAAAGAACAGATAAGGTGGAGCAGAGTTATTTTTGAAACGCACGAAACAGAAGAACAACGATATGGAAGAAACAAAAACACAGTTGTAAATCAGGCATATATTAATAGCGGAAGCTATCGCAAGAAATTCGATGAGATTTCTGATAATCCGCAGTTAAATCGTTTGCTATATCAGATTGCTAAGAAAATGCTGATACATAGGTCTGGTACATTGTATGAAGATATGTATTGGATCGATTTAGATACCATACAAATAGTTGGGCGGGAAGTTGAACGCGATATAGAAGAAGCTGTTCAATATTCCAGAAGGACCGAAACAGTTATAAAGCAGTATCAAAACTTGCTAACGATCCATACGCATCCGAATAGTTTTCCTCCTAGTATTGCAGATATAAAATCAAACTACTTCAACAATTATGCAGTCGGAATTGTTATTTGCCATGATGGAAGAATATATATGTATAAGGCTGCGGAGGATATATCAGAAGCATATTACAGCATGACCCTTGCTGAATATCAAAATCAGGGTTATGCAGATGATGCTGCACAAAAGTGCACATTAAAAGAACTTGCTGACAAATTTCAAATTCAAGTTAAGGAGGTAACGGCCAATGATGTATTATGAAAATGATAAGTTCGTAGTTCCTAAAGTGTATCGGAAAATGTCTGTTTCTGAGCTTAGGAGTAAAAAAGAAAGGCTGTATGCGCAGTTAAAAAAAGAGCAGCAAAAACATATAAAGAAGGAATCTGAAAAAATAAATATAATGTTTAAATTTTAAAAAAATGGGAGTATCGGATTAAGTTCCAGTGCTTCCATTTTTTTCTGTCTATGCAGATTATATGATATGAAGCAGGTTATAATGTCTGGTCGGTATCAGATGGAATGAATTGTGCGATTTCTTCCAGGCGGCAATTTAAAATTCGGCAGAGATCATTAAGAAAAATGTAGCGCATTTTGGGGTGTAGCTGCTCGCTGCATGAAAATGTTCTGAAGTATAACACAAAATAAACACATTCATCTGATATGCTTCAAAAAACGAACGATTCAATTTCAATCCCAGAGAGGAGCTTACGATGAGTATGAAAGAACTTGCAGCCGTCATGGCGGGAATGACCTTTGCCATGGCAGCTATACCGAATATGACCGCATTTGCGGCAGATAATAACATGGACTATCGGAGGAAGGTGGTCGGTATCGCAGGAATCATGAACAACACCAGTACCGGACTGAATGATCCGGTAAGCCGTGCAGAGTTTGCCTATATGCTGGTGAAGGCATCCTCTTACCGCGACTATCTTCCGACCACCAGCAGTGTTTCAGTTTATGCCGATGTTCCGGCCACGGCGCAGTATGCCTCCAGCATCCGAATCGCAGCGGAACAAAACTGGGTAACCGGTTATCTGGGCGGTCTTTATAAGCCGGATCAGTCCGTCACGCTTCAGGAGGCTGCGCGAGGGATTTTGGCACTTTTGGGGTATACCAGTGAGGATTTCGGCAGCAGCCTCTCCAGTGCCCGCATGGCGAAATTCTACGCACTGGAGTTGAATGAAAATCTGGATCGGCAGCCGAATGAGATCTTAAATCGCTCTGACTGCATCAATCTGTTCTACAATCTTTTAAAAACGGAAACAAAGAGTACGGGAAAAGCTTACGCAACCGTGCTTGGCTGTGAATTAAACTCCGACGGCGAGGTCAATCCGCTTGGTCTTGCCGATACAAACCTGAAGGGTCCAAAGCTCGTGACAAAGGGATCTCAGATCGGCAATTATGTTCCGTTTAACGTGCAGGAGGCCAGCATCTTTGTAAATGGCGATGCTTCCAGCTATGAGGCATTAAAAAGCTATGTGTCAAGCAGCTACGTGGTTATTTATTACAATCAGACGGCAAAAACAATCTGGGCATACATTGCGGATGAGGATGTGCAGTCCGGTCGATGTGCAGCCCGCGGTACGGTGGAAAATATCTATTACAGCTCCAGCGATGTGATGACACCGACCTCAGTAACTCTGGATAATGGCCAGGAATACAAGCTGAGCAATTCAGAAATGCAGTTTGCGTTTTCTGTCTATGGTTCTATCCGTGTAGGGGATCGGGTAACCCTGATCTGTGAAAAAAGTGAGAGTTCTGACGGCGATGCGACCTACAGTGTTGTGGACTATGTGGAAGATTAAAGGAGGCCGCGGATGATAAAAAAACTGAAAGAAAAATTAGCAAAGAATCCGGCCGGGGGAGCAAAGAAAAAAAGAAAACGTAAACTTCGATTTGTGATCGGGATCATCTGCATTGCAGTGCTTGCAGGCGGTGGCTTTTTCTGGTACAATCACAGCACTAAGGCAAAACGTGCAGGAGCCAAGTCAGGAGAGCAGAAGACGGCCAAAGCCACAGTCGGGACGCTCACCTCAGAGCTGACTTCCTCCGGCACCATTTCTCCCAAGGATACCTATACCATCACGTCTCTCGTTGAAGGAACGGTTCTGACCGCAGATTTTGAGGAGGGGGATCAGGTAACAGCAGGACAGGTTCTGTATCAGATCGATGCTTCCTCTGTGGAGTCTGATTTAAGATCCTCTGAAAATTCCCTGGAACGCGCGAACAAAAGCTATCAGCAGGCACTCGAGGACTATAATGAAGCAGTCAGTGATTACAGCGGCAATACTTACAAATCCACACGTACAGGATTTATTAAAAAGCTTAATATCCAGGTTGGAGACAAGGTAAGCTCCAATACGGATCTTGCAGAGCTTTATAATGATCAGACCATGAAGCTGAAGGTTCCGTTTCTGTCCGGAGAGACTGCATTGATCCCGGTGGGCAGTCAGGCTGTCATTACCTTGACAGACACAGAGGAACAGCTTTCCGGCGTAGTCACAGCTGTCAGCAACATGGATGAAGTCTTAGACGGCGGACGCATGGTACGTTATGTTACGCTGGAGGTGGCAAATCCCGGCGGACTTACGACCTCCCACAGCGCTGTGGTCACCATCGGTGATTTTGCCTGCTGCAGCGAGGGCAGTTTTGAACCGATGACGGATACGACTATGAAGGCATCGATCACCGGAAACGGAAACCTGGAGGTTGAAGAACTTTTGGTGCACGAGGGCGATTATGTGACCTCCGGTACACCGCTGTTTCGAATAAAGGCTAAAGATGTGGAGGATATCCTGGATTCCTACCAGGATGCGGTAGACCAGGCTCAGGAAAAGATCGAGTCTGCCCAGAGTAATGCAGACAACAAACAGGAAACCTACGATAATTATACGATCACCGCACCAATTTCCGGTCAGGTCATTACAAAGAGCGTAAAGGCGGGCGATAAGATCGACCGAAGCTCCGGCAGCACGACTTCAACGCTGGCTGTCATCTATGATCTGTCTGAGGTCACCTTTGAAATGTCTGTGGACGAGCTGGATGTTGGGCGCGTGAAGGTTGGCCAGACGGTCAATATCACGGCAGATGCCATGGAGGGACAAACCTTTACCGGAAAGGTGACCAATATCAGCCTGCAAAGCTCTCAGTCCAACGGTGTGACCAACTATCCGGTCACCGTGACCCTCGACGAGGTGGGAGACCTGCTGCCGGGTATGAACGTGGACGGAACCATTATCCTGGATCAGGTAGATGAAGCGCTGATGATCCCGGTGGATTCTCTGATGCGGGGTAATCGGGTTTATATAAAGGATGAAAGTGTGACAGAGCAGAAGGGCAATGTACCGGCTGGATTTAAGGCGGTTGAAGTAGAAACCGGGATCAGCAATGATGACTATGTGCAGATCACAAGCGGGCTTTCAGAGGGGGATGAGGTGTATGTAGACTCCTCCACGAGCAACAGTACGGATACCTTCCAGATGGGCGGCATGGGCGGTCCTGACGGAGGCATGGGCGGTCCCGGCGGCGGTGGCGGCCAGGGAGGTGGAAACCATAGCGGCGGCCAGGGAGGAAGCCATGGAGACGGCAAAATGCCGTAACCTGGATTCCTACATGAAATCAGATAGGAGAATATAGATGGGAGAGCCTCTGATCGAATTAAAGGATATCTACAAAATTTATTATATGGGAGATGAAGAAGTGCACGCAAACGATGGCATCTCCCTCACCATCAACCGCGGCGAGTTCGTTGCCATTGTCGGAAAATCCGGAAGCGGAAAGTCGACCCTTATGAACATCATCGGTGCCCTGGATGTGCCGACCTCAGGCAGTTATCTTCTGGGCGGTGAGGATGTGGATCAGATGAGTGATGATCAGCTGGCGGATATCCGCAACCGGATGATCGGCTTTATCTTCCAGCAATACAACCTGCTTCCGAAGTCTACGTTGTTGGAAAATGTGGAGCTTCCGCTGTTATATGCTAAGGTACCGGCTGAGGAACGAAGGGAGCGTGCCATGCGTTCTTTAGAGCGGGTCGGCCTTGCAGAAAAATGGAAGAATATGCCAAATCAGCTTTCGGGCGGCCAGCAGCAGCGTGTGTCGATTGCCCGGGCTTTGGCGGGCAATCCGTCGCTTATTTTGGCTGATGAACCTACGGGAGCACTGGATTCCAAGACCAGTCGTGAGGTTTTAAATTTTTTAAAGGAACTTAATGATGAGGGAAATACGATCGTCATGATCACCCATGACAACTCCATTGCGCTGGAGGCAAAGCACGTGGTGCGGATCCAGGATGGAAAGATCAATTTCAACGGAGATGTGAAAGACTATGCTGCAATCATTTAAGCTGGCTCTTAAGAGTATCCTGAGCAATAAGATGCGCTCTTTTCTGACAATGCTCGGCATTATCATCGGTGTGGCATCTGTGATCATCCTGGTAAGTCTGGTGAACGCTTATATGTCGTATATGACAGAGAGCTTTGCAAGCCTGGGCACCAATCAGATTACCGTCAACATGATCAACCTTCCTTCCCGTTCGGTTTCTGTGGATGAAATGTATGCCTTTTACGATGAGAATACAGAAAGCTTTGACCATATGACACCGATGGTAAGTGTCAGCGGCACCGTGAAAAACGGTACGGATTCTATGACATCCACATCGGTGAGCGGAGTCAGTGAGGATTATCTGGGGGTAAAGGATTGGACCTTGACTTATGGGCGAAATATCCAGTATGCTGACATTACCGCACGGCATAAAGTCTGTGTGATCGGAGCTTATGTAGCAAATGAGCTCTACGGAAGTGCCGAGAAAGCCTATGGCGAGACCATCAAGGTAAACGGCTATGCGTTCCAGATCGTAGGGATCGTAGAGCAGCAGGGAGACGAGTTGGAAGAGGGCGGTACCGATGACTTCCTTTTTATGCCTTATAGCTGCGCTGTGAAAATGGCCCGCAATGCCAATATCAATAACTACACCTTTACGATCCGGGATCTGTCGGCAGCCAGTGCCGGAAAGACCCTGATCGAGAATTTTCTGTATGAGAAATTTAAGAATGACGATCTGTATACGGTGACTGCCATGAGTGAGATGCTTGACTCCTTAAACAGCATGATTGCCATGGTATCGGCAGGACTTGGCGGTATCGCCGGAATCTCCCTTTTGGTGGCCGGCGTGGGAGTTATGAACATTATGCTGGTATCTGTAACAGAACGAACGAGAGAGATCGGTATCCGCAAGGCTCTGGGAGCAAAGCGGAGTGTCATCATGCAGCAGTTTGTGATCGAGGCAGCAGTGACGAGCTCTTTAGGCGGTGTGATTGGGATCATCCTTGGGAGCATTGCCACCTCTGCCATCGGAACCCTGGCCGGATTAAGCGCGACACCGACACCGATGGCTGTGATCGTATCCTTTAGCGTCTCCGTGGGGATCGGTCTGCTGTTTGGTTATATGCCGGCAAGCCGCGCGGCAAAGTTAAATCCGATCGATGCACTGCGGAGTGAGTAGGTGGATGGATACAAAAAAACAGAGAGGAGGCAACGCGGATGGATCAAAAGAAAACACGCAGGCGGATGACGGGATGGTTCACGGTTTGTTTGGCTGTAATTGTCTTTCTGGCAGTTTTGCAATTTCAAGCTTATGCATCTGACAAGGCTGTGGAAACCATAAACCTTGGCACCCCGGATCATGTCTGGTGGGAGACTGATACGACCGGAAAGTGGTCTTCTGTGAAAAAGGCACATGAGTACCAGGTGAAGCTTTATATAGCCGATTCGGTGGATCGGGATGAAGACAACTGGCGCAAGGTCAATTTTGATGACGAAAGCATGGATGAGGCCGAATGTGTCATGACAAGGCGGACCGGAGAAACCTCCTGTGATTTCAGTGCCTATATGGATGATCTTCATACCTACTTTTTTGTTGTACGTGCCACTCCGAAGGTAAGCGAACAGGCTTATGTGAAGGCTGGTTCCTGGGTGGGATCTCCGGATGCGGATTATCGTGAAAAACAGGTGATCGGTTATACAAACGGGAAATGGCGCAATTATCTGGAGGGAAGCCGTTACCAGCTGGAGGACGGAAGTTACCTTGGTGCCGGCTGGCAGCTGATTGAGGCGAACTGGTACCTCTTAGATGAGGGTGGATATCGACTTACCGGCTGGCAGGAACGAGAGGGAAAACGTTATTACCTTGGAGATGACGGTCGGATGGCTACCGGCTGGTTTGTCTGGAACGATCAATGGTATTATGCAGATAAGACCGGTGCCATGCAGACAGGATGGGTCATGACCGATCCGGGCAAATATTATTATATGGATGAAAACGGTGTCTGGATCCAGAATGCAAAACGCGCGGATTCATGATCCGCAGACATCAGACGAGGGACAAAATGCTTTGTCCCTTATATCATGAAATGATAGGGGAATTTGTATGAGAAATATGACAAGCGGCAGTATTTACCGCCATCTTCTGGCTTATGCCATTCCGTTGATTTTCGGAAACTTTCTGCAGCTTACGTACAATGCTGTGGATTCTATTGTTGTCAGCAAGGGAGCCGGTGTTGCTGCCTTGAGTGCCGTTTCTGTATCGAATCCGGTATCGGTGCTGCTGATCCAGAGTGTTTCAGGCATTGGTATCGGCGCTTCGGTTTACATGAGTAAATATTACGGTGCAGGGGATATTGAGAAGCTGAAGCGCTCCCTTTCGACAACGCTGATCTTTGGGACGATAGCCGGATTTCTGGTCATGCTGCTTGGCGTACTATTTTCACACCCGATCCTTCAGATGATGAATACTCCGGCTTCCATTATGACCGATTCCCTGATTTATCTGCGCCTGCTCTTTATTGGAAATTTCTTTACCTTCCAATATAATATCATGTCCAGTGCGCTCCGGGCGGTTGGAGATTCTAAAACTCCTGTTACCTTTGTCGGTATCTCGTCCGTACTGAATGCAGCCCTGGACTGTCTCTTTATCTTTGTTTTTCACTGGGGCGTGTTTGGTGCTGCTCTGGCCACAATCATTGCAGAAGCTTTTTCTGCAATATTGTGTTACATCTATGTGTACCGTCATATTCCGGCTCTAAAGCTTGGGATTCATGAATTGATCCTGGATCGGGTTTTACTGAAAAAGATCTTATCCAGCGGACTGATCACGGCACTTCAGCAATCCTGT
The DNA here is from genome assembly GCA_963589345.1 of uncultured Selenomonadales bacterium. GTDB lineage: Bacteria > Bacillota > Clostridia > Lachnospirales > Lachnospiraceae > Brotaphodocola. Next base: position 111,512 of record CAVALB010000001.1, read on the forward strand.
CAGCCCATCGGGAAGCTGCTTGTCCAGAGTGTGATCAATGTTCAGGGAATTGATGTCATCGCAGCCTTCAATGCCGGCTGCAAGATCGAAGATTATGGACGGATCCCGGCACAGACCATAAGCCATGGCATGATGACCTGTGCTGCCCAAAACCGCGGAGCCAAGGATCGTGGGAGAGTAAAGGAAACCCTTTGGAAGGGTATCCTGATCGGGCTGATCTATTATCCGATCATCTGTATCCTGATCCTTCTTTTGCGACGACCGCTGATTCAGCTGTTTGCACCGGATACCGGTGGGGAAGAGATGATCCGCCTGGGCGTTTCGTATCTTTCCGTGAAGGCTGTAACCATCATCTACCCTTGTGTCACTAATGCTATGCAAGGCTTTATGCGCGGAATGGGCAACATGACCATCACCCTGATTTCCACGATCATACAGATTACGATACGGACCATTTTTGTCTATATCCTTGTGCCGAGGATCGGAATCACCGGCGAAGCCTATGCCTGTGCCCTTGGCTGGACCTGCATGCTTCTCTTTGAATACAGCTATTATTTCCTCCACCGAAAAAAGATGTATGCGGCAATCGAATGAGGCCGCATATAAAGGATGCCGGGATCAAAACACGTTTGACCCCGGCATCAGCGGATATCTTATTTAAGGATTGCTTCCCGAAGCGGAGCTGCGATTATTTCCAGCTCTGCTTTTTCTGTGATCTTTTTCAGGTTCGGATCCATAGCAAAGGTTCCGCCCCACTCAAATTCATCTTTATACTTTGGAACAAGATGCATGTGCAGATGACAGCCGGTATCACCATACATGCCGTAGTTTAATTTGTCCGGATGAAAGACTGCATGGATCGCATTTGCCGTGGCAACCACATCGGCAAGGAAGGCCTCCTGCTCCTCTTTGCTTAAGGTGAGCATCTCAGATACGTGATGCTTGGATGCCACGATACATCTGCCAGGATGGCTCTGCTCCTTAAAAAGGTATACTGTAGAAGCCGGAAGCTCACAGATCTCATATCCGAATTTTTCCACCAGTTCCCCCTTTGCGCAGTAAGCGCAGTCCGGATGTTTCTTTGCCATGTCACTCATAATAAAATCCTCCTTCTGGTTATGCCTTATACCGCTTTTTAAAACGGTCTTTTTATGAGTATAGCATAAAAGAAACAAAAATGAAAGCGCTTACATTCATAAAAATGCAGAAAATAACGCGCTTGAAATAAAGTCTTCTTAATGGTAAGATAAAAATAATGTTTAATTATGGAAGATTGGAAAAATTCTATGTTGACTGATGTGTTATATTGTATCCTGATCGATCTGTGTCAGCCGATTTTTTATCTGTTCGTGATCGCGGCCGGATGTTTGCTTGCGGTGGGTGTTTTGCTTGGATTTATGAAGGTGACAGGACGAGGTGTTCGGCTGCGGATCTTGCCGGAAAGGCTGCATCGGATCTTGCTTGTGGTTTATCTTTTGGTGCTCTTACAGACTGCTCTGTTTTCCAGAGAGCCGGGAAGTCGTCATTCGATCGATCTTACTCTGTTTGAAACCTGGGGGCGATCAGCAGTCAGTCATGCCTATTTTATTGAAAATATCCTGATGTATGTGCCTTTTGGATTTTTGATGCCCCTGTGTTTTCGAAGGATGGAACGATTCTGGATCTGTGTACTGACAGCCTTGGTCAGTTCTGTTCTTCTGGAACTGACACAGCTTCTTACGCAGAGGGGATACTGTCAGCTGGATGATGTTGTCACAAATACCGTGGGAGCATTGGTTGGCTGGCTTTTCTGGTGTTTGATTTGTCGCAGAGTTTGAAAAACATTCAAAATCAGCTTTAGAAATGCAAGCATTTCATGCCTGATTTATGAAATTTTGGTAACTGTTCAGAGCCAAATAAAATTCCAAAATCAGCCTTAGAAATGCAAGCATTTCACGTCTGATTTATGAAATTTTGCTT
>CAVALB010000002.1:0-77080 GCA_963589345.1 uncultured Selenomonadales bacterium
ATAAATATATTATTGCCTGCACTTATTTTGTTATAAAGCCGATTTATCAAAAATTTTTCAATACAGTTATGGTCTGTTTACTATTCTAGCTTAGCCAGTAAAGTAGAAGTTCCGGGACTGCCGTACAGAAGCGCAGACCCTTTGGAATTTTCCGAGTGCGCGAGCATAGCGTCTCCCCGGAGGCCCTGTCTGAGCGTGCAAAGCACGCGAGTTTGGCCGCAGGGGAGACAATAGGCGGCGCAAGCGCACGAGGTAAAAATTCCACAGGGTATGCGTTTCTGTACGGCAGTCCCGGAACTTCGGACCTTTATAAAACAAAGCGTTAAATTGGCATTTGCAAAAAGTATCAAAAGAACTGCCATGTGTCCTTTTGGATGAGAGTTTTTTGTGGTATAAAATACTCCGGCAGTTTTTTGCTGCGAAAATTGTATCGTGGAGGAATTTATGAAAAAAAGACTAACAGCTCTTATGATGGCGGCAATGTGCGTCTCTCTTACTGCATGTGGTGGTTCCGGCACAAACAGTGCGGAAAACAAGAGTCCAGAAGAGAATACTTCTGTATCAGAAAAGGATGCTTCGGAATTGAAGATCGGCCTGGTTACGGATGTAGGCGGTGTAAACGATGGTTCTTTTAACCAAACTGCATGGGAAGGAATGGAGCGTGCGGCAGAGGAACTTGGAGTTTCTGTCGACTACCTGGAATCCAGTACAGATGCGGACTATGCTCCAAACCTGGAAAACTTTGCAGATGAAGAGTATGATCTGATCATCAGTATCGGTTATATGCTGGCAGATGCGACAAAAACTGCAGCTGAACAGAATCCGGATATCAAGTTTGCGATTGTAGATGATGCAACCATTGATCTGCCGAATGTAACCTGCCTGATGTTTCGCGCGGAGCAGGCCTCTTATCTGGCCGGATATGTAGCCGGCAAAACAACAAAAACCAATAATGTCGGTTATGTAGCAGGTATGGCTAATGAAACCATGAATCAGTTTGGTTACGGCTACTGTGCAGGCGTCCTGGATGCAAATCCGGATGCAGTGATCCAGCAATTTAATGCTAACTCATTTGCAGATGCGGCAACCGGAAAAACCATGGCAAATACTGCAATTACAAACGGTGCGGATGTGATCTTTCATGCTGCTGCAGCAACCGGTCTTGGTGTGATCGAAGCCTGTCACGAAGCCGGTGTTTATGCAATCGGTGTCGATAGTGACCAATCCAGCATTTCCCCGGATACCGTTTTAACATCTGCAATGAAGCGCGTAGATAATGCGGTATATGACACCATTGAGTCTCTGGTAAACGGCACGCTGGAAAGTAGCGTTCATACGTATGACTTGAAGGCAGGTGGCGTTGATATTGCTCCAAGCACGGATCTGATCGCAGACGATGTTGTTGCAGAGGTTGAGCAGGTAAAGGAACAGATTATAAACGAGGAGATCGAAGTACCGGCGGACAAGGAGTCCTTTGAGGCAAAATACGGTGATATTTACGAGCTGGATTAAAGATTAAAATAGAAGGCTTCGCCCTATATTCTATTGTGTAATAGTTAGTTGGGTTGTACAATGAAAGCAGGTGTAAGGTTGGTTCGGATGTCAAAACGCCCGAACCAACGGTTGCAGTTAAAAGCAGAAGGAGGAAGGTCATGAAATTAGAAAATGAAATTCTGAGTGTAGAAATTGCAGAGCACGGAGCTGAGTTGACCCGTATTTTCAACAAAAAGACTCAAGAAGAGGTTCTTTGGGAGGCGAATGCCAAATATTGGAAGCGCCACGCACCTGTTCTTTTTCCAAATGTCGGAAAGACTTATAAAAACACGGTAAAAATAAAGGGAGTGCAATACCCGACATCTCAGCACGGATTTGCAAGAGACCATGAATTTCAATGCAGGTATGCGGATGAGAAAAAAGCAGAATTTCTTCTGACTTCCACCGATGAAACGAAAAAAATATATCCATATGATTTTCAGCTGTTCATTACCTATACCCTGGATGAAAACAGGATCAACGTAAAATGGGAGGTGAAGAATCCTTCCGAAGAGACAATCTACTTTACGATCGGTGGGCACCCCGCATTTCGTTTTGGAAAACCGGAGGAGAAAAAGGATGATTATATTCTTCGATTCCCGGGAAAAGAAAAGCTTTCTTACGTGCTGATCGATCCCAAGGAAGAAGCAGTAGATCCTACGGCGGTATCAGAATTAAAACTTAAACAGGAATGTTATCCGGTAACGGAACAGCTTTTTGAAAAAGATGCGTTAATCTTTGACCATACACAGATTAAAGAGGTATGGCTTTGCAGAAAAGACAAAACTCCATATGTTGGAATAAGAGCAGAAGGCTTCCCGAGCTTTGGAATATGGTCTGTAAAAGATGCACCCTTTGTATGTCTGGAGCCCTGGATGGGAAGATGCGATAATGTGGGATTTGATCAAGAGCTGTCTCAGAAAGAAAACGTAAACAGTGTGGCGGCTGGGGAGAGCTTCGAAAAAGAATATCAGATCATAATCGGATGAAAAAAATGCGTAAACTATGAATGTTTTTGACCTTTTCAATATGTGCTTCCAATATTCAGAAAAAACTGCTATAATCAATGCAGTATCTTGATAATTGGATCTCGTGAAAAGGAGGACGAAAGGGTATGAAGAAGCGATACTCAAAACTGCTTAGCTGGCTGCTGACTCTGGCCATGGTGCTGAGCCTGACAACCGGAATGTCGCTCACGGCATTTGCACAGGATCAGGACATTGTAGTGCTTTACACGAATGATGTTCACTGCGGTGTGGATGACAACATTGGCTATGCCGGTCTTGCACTCTACAAAAAGCAGTTGCAGCAGCAGACACCCTATGTCATTCTGGCAGATGCCGGTGACGCAATCCAGGGGGCACTAATCGGAACACTGTCAGATGGCGGATACCTGATCGATATTATGAATCAGGTCGGCTACGATTTTGCAATTCCCGGAAACCATGAGTTTGACTATGGAATGAACCGTTTCCTGCAGCTTGCAGGTAAACTGAACTGTGGATATTATTCCTGCAACTTTATGGATCTAAGCACAGGCACAACCGTCTTTGCTCCTTATAAGATGTTTACGTTCGGAGATGCAAAGGTTGCGCTTGTGGGAGCAAGCACACCGGAAAGCTTCACAAAATCGACACCGGCTTATTTTCAGGATGCAAACGGAAATTATATATATGGATTCTGTGAAGATGAGAGCGGCGAAAAGCTGTATGCACAGATTCAGTCTACTGTGGATGCAGCAAGAAATGCAGGAGCTTCCTACGTGATTCTTGTGGGGCACCTCGGGGAGGATGGAACAACAGAGCGCTGGACATCCGATGCAGTGATCGCACATACAAACGGAATCGATGCAGTGATTGATGGTCACTCCCATGAGACGATTCCGAACAAGACCGTGGCAAACAAGGACGGAAAGCAGGTTTCTCTGACCCAGACCGGAACCAAGCTTAAAAATATCGGAAAGCTGACGATCAAGGCAGACGGCACGATCACAACCGAGCTTGTAGATAAGGTTCCGACAGAGAATACTGCATCGATCTATACCGTAAAAACGGGAGACAGTCTGAGCAGGATTGCAAAAAATCAGCTGGGATCGTCATCACGCTGGAAAGAAATCTATGATGCAAACCGCGACAAGATTCACAATAAGAACCTTCTTTATGCCGGCATGCAGCTGACAATTCCTGGAGGTGCCAAGGTGACGGAGGACGGAAAAGCAGTGGATGCTCAGACCGATTCCTATATCAAGTCTGTTCAGGCGGTCTATCAGGAAAGCTTAAAAACCGTGCTTGGCCGCACCGAGGTAGATCTGACAGATAAGAATTTGCAGACCGGTGAGCGGGCAGTCCGCAATGCAGAGACAAACCTTGGAGATCTGACTGCAGATGCCTACCGCTATGAGATGGGCGCAGAGATCGGTCTGAGTAATGGAGGCGGAATCCGAAGCTCCATTTCAGCCGGAAACATTACCTATGAAGATACTCTTGCAGTGTTCCCTTATGGAAATATGGTTTGCATGGTAGAGGTTACCGGTCAGCAGCTTAAGGACGCATTGGAGATGGCATCAAAGAACTATCCGCAGGAGAGCGGCGGATTTTTGCAGGTATCCGGTGTAACTTACACGATCGACAGTTCGGTTCCGTCCAGTGTAAAGTTGGATGAAAAGAGCAACTTCCTCGGAGTATCCGGCGCATACCGCGTGACCGATATCAAGGTAAACGGTGAACCGTTGGATTTAAACCGCACCTATACGCTGGCTTCTCACAACTACATGCTTAAGTCAGCAGGCGACGGCATGACCATGTTTAAAGATTCGAAGATCCTCAAAGATGATGCGATGGTTGATGTGGATGCATTGTCTTCCTACATCAATACGTATCTTGGCGGCAGCGTAGGAGATGACTATGCAAATCCTGCAGGACAGGGACGTATTACAATAAAATAGTTATAGCTGTTCATAAAAAACCTCCGGCAGAGATTGTCTCTGTCGGAGGTTTTTCACCATTCTATTTTGTTCCGAAGATCCGGTCCCCGGCATCGCCAAGACCCGGACAGATGTAGGCATTTTCATTCAAGCATCGGTCGAGATGTCCGACATAGATCTGGATATCCGGATGTGCCTCGTGCAGCCTTTTGAGCCCTTCCGGTGCGGCTATGATCGACATAAACTTAATGGTTTTGCCGCCGTGCTTTTTGATGAAATCCACGGCAGCCACAGCAGAACCGCCGGTTGCTAACATCGGATCTGTGACGACAATGGTTCTCTGGTCGATCGGAGTCGGAAGCTTGCAGTAGTACTCGTGCGGTTCATGGGTTGTCTCATCCCGGTAAAGGCCGATATGACCGACTTTGGCGCTTGGTACCAGAGCCAAGATGCCGTTTACCATGCCGAGTCCGGCACGCAAAATCGGAACCACAGCCAGCTTCTTTCCGGCAATCATCGGAGTTTTGCAGGTCTCAATGGGAGTTTCAATCTCGACATCCTCTGTAGGAAGATCTCGCAGAGCTTCATAGCCCATGAGCATGGCAATCTCTTCAATCAGGGCACGGAATTCATTGGTTCCGGTATTTTTGTTGCGCAGAATGGAAATCTTGTGCTGGATCAGCGGGTGGTCAAAAATGGTTACATGTTCCATAAACAGGTTCTCCTTGATTGGTGTTATTTATTTTCCGGTGTATAGGCAACCAGAATGGAATCTCCGATTGCATGCGGTACCGGGAGAGATATATAGATGGTGCCTTCGTATTCGTAGCTGAAGCATTCCGGGAAGTTCTCCTTGTAAGGAAAATCTGCATTCTGGAAGAGTTTTATAAAGTAGTCTTTGTTTTCTTCCTTCAGAAACCGCTTTGCCTCTGTTGCGATCTCTTCATCTGCCTCCGGGAAGGTGCAGCTATCTGACATGACATAGGAGGCCAGTGTAGCAGGATCTGCCAGATCCGAAAGACTGATATCGGCACCGGAGCCTAAATTTACCGTATTAGTATAGAAAACAGAGGAAGGATGCGCCCCACCAGATACCATATAGCTGCCTTCGTAGCGGACGGTGATCCGGTTCTTTGTTGCTGAGAGGATCTTGCAGGTAACATCCAGGGTATCCACGGATTCATCCACCTGCCAGCCTTTGAGGATCGACAGCGCATTTTCTTTTAGATGATCATTAACGGACGACTTGATCGAACTGTCGGAAACGACCGGATACTGAATGGAAACGTTATTATTTTTGTAGGTTTCCGTTTTCACTGAAAGAGAAAATGCGTCAGCAGATCCGCCGGCCGATGTGCCTTCAGACTGTGCGTTTTCAATGCCGGGCTCGATGTTTATATTGGCTTCTGTTTCACTTTTTGAAGCAGCCGTGGAGGCAGGAGCCGTTTGTACGGCTGCTTCTGTCGTCTCACTGCCGGAGAGGTCGATCTTATCATGTTTCTTCTTACATCCTGAGATCAGGCAGGCACTTGCAAGCGCCAGCATAGTCAAGGTAAGGGCATATTTGAATTTTCTTGGTATCATACGTTTTCCTTTCTGAAATGTACTAAATGCGTTTTGCACCGGATTGTTGCGTGCGCAGTGTTTTTACATCTGCGATTCGTTTTGGTGGATGCTAAGCACGTGTTGCTGCCACCAGCATCCTCAAATATTATAACGCAAACCGAAGGAGAAATACAGAGGCGAAAAAAGAAATAAGAATCTTGTAACATCTTGTTTAAAAATCGGCTCTGAACGGTTAAAAAAATGTATTGCGTTTCATCTTGAAGATGTTTACAATATCCATAAAGAGGAGGAACACATGCGAACTAAGGACGAATTGAACGAACAAAAACAGAGGCAGCAGCTTTTAAATGCGGCCTGGAAACTGTTTTACCAGAAAGGATACCAAAATACCACCATGGAGGATATCCTGAAGGAGGCACACTGCTCTAAGGGGCGATTCTATTATTATTTTCATGCTAAAGCAGAGCTCTTAGATTCCATGTATGAGCTGTTTGATGAAAAATATGAAGAATTTTATCAGAGCATTGATAAAAAACTGGAGAGTTTTGAGCAGCTTCTTCGCTTAAACCAGTTTATGTTTGACTTTATGAGCAGACGGATTGGAAGAGAGCTGCTGACAAACCTTTACATCAGCCAGCTTTCCGGCACCACGGGGATTCGATTCTGGGGAGAACAACGTGCCTTTGTAAAAATCATCCTGGAAATCGTTAGCAGTGGACAGACGCGGGGCGAAATCCGCACCGATATTGACTGCCATACACTGGCTGCGGACATTGTCGCTGAGGAGCGCAGTCAGCTGATCTCTTGGTGCCTGGCCGGCGGAACTTACGATTTGGCAGCTGTGAGTATTCCGAAGCTGAAACGTTCCTATATCGGATATTCTTCTCAATATGAAGCGAAAAAAGAAGAGTGAAAAGAAAATGTTCATTTTCCCTTTGCTTTCACCATATTAAACTTAATTTTAGAAGGCGTACGTGGCAGCACTTGCGCCTTCTTCTTTTTTTGTTTATAATAAGACCGTGGTCTAAAAAAGAAGATAAACAGGAGGTACTTTTATGCAGGGTATGGCACAAAAGAAAAAGGACCAAAAAGTCCTGGATTTTATTGAACGGGTAGGAAATAAGCTTCCGCATCCGTACATCTTATTTTTATGGCTTTGTCTGATCCTGGCACTGATCAGTCTTGCTTGCAGCCTAGCCGGTGTCAGTGTGATCAATCCGACTAACGGAGAAACGGTTCTGGCAAAGAGCCTGATCAGTAAGGATGGTTTGATCTGGCTGTTAGAAAACCTGCTTTCAAACTTTCAGGGATTTTCACCGCTTGGCCTGGTATTAGCCATGCAGATCGCAATCGGCTTTGCGGAAAAAGTCGGTCTTTTAACAACCGCCATGCGCCGGGCAATCTTAGGTGTTCCGCTGTGGGCACTGACGGGTACCGTCTTATTTCTCGGTATCAACGGAAGTATTGCTTCTGAGGCATCCATCATTGTTGTACCTGCACTGGCAGCAGCAGCCTTTGAGTCGGTCGGCATGCATCCGGTTGCAGGACTGCTTGCCGGTTACGCAGCTACCAATGCCGGTTTCACGGCCTGTGTTATCGTTGCCGGAACCGATGTTCTCTTATCCGGTGTGACCGAATCCGCAGCTCAGATGATCGATCCGTCCATTACCGTAAATGCAACCTGTAACTGGTACTTTATGTTTGTATCCGTATTTCTTCTGACGGCAGTTGGTGTATTTGTAAATAAGAAATTCATCGTTCCGCGCCTCGGTACCTACAACCCGGCTAACGGTGAGGGTGTGGATTCGGTGGAATCCGGCTCTGAGATCACCCCGGTTCAGGCAAAGGCACTTCGCGCAGCCGGAATCTTCAGCCTTTTGTATATCCTGTTATTTGCAGTTATGGTCATTCCGTCCGGAGGTGTCCTGCGTGCAGAAGATGGCTCCATCTTAAACGGCCCCTTCATCAAGGGTCTTGTTCCGATCCTGATCATCTACTTTATTCTGGTAGGTGTGGTGTATGGCGTTAAGGCGGGAACCATTCAGAATAGCTCGGATGTTCCGAATAAGATGGCACAGGCGTTAGATGGCATGACCGGTTACATTGTCCTGGTATTTGTCATCGCACAGTTCATCAACATGTTCAGCTATACCAACCTCGGTATGATCATTGCTGTTAAGAGTGCAGGTGCTTTGCAGGCAGCAGGCTTTACCGGCATTCCGCTGATGCTGTTTTTCATTCTGCTTTGCTGTTTGGTAAACCTGTTTATGACCAGCGGCTCCGGAAAATGGTACATATTTGCGCCGATCCTGGTTCCGATGATGATGATGCTTGGCTACAGTCCGGCCTTTGCACAGATCATATATCGTATCGGTGATTCCACCACCAATGCCATCACGCCGATCTATCCGTATATTCCGATCGCAATCGGTATGGCAAAGAAATATGACAAAAACTTCGGTATGGGAAGTCTGATCTCCATGATGCTCCCGTATTCCATCGCCTTCCTTCTTGTATGGATTGTCCAGATGGTTGTCTGGGTTCTGCTGAACCTTCCGCTTGGTCCCGGCGTCAGTGTATTCTTATAAGAGGGAGAGACAACATGAGTATACAGAATATGAGAGAACGGTATGAAGCGGCAGAAAAGCTTCAGACAAAGCATACCCGCAATGCCGTGTTGAACGGAAATCCGAAAATTTACTGGAATGCGGATGGTACTACGTTTTTTTATGAACGGCAGGAGTGGGTCGAAGGAAGCGTCCGGTCGATTCCGGTAGAAGGAAACGGGATTGATGGTTCCATACGGTTTCTGAAAGAGACAGAAGCGGAGCAGACACGGAAGGAAAGCAGCATTCAGACAGAGGAAACGACCTCGCCGGACGGTGCGTACGTGCTTTCCTATGTGCAGCACGATTTGATCCTGACTGAGAAAAAAACCGGGAAACATACGCAGTTGACTTTTGACGGAGAGCAATATCTGGAATATGGCTGCTATATTGATATTTACAGTCAGATTACCGTACAGCGTCAGGGCTATAAGGAGCATCCGCAGGTGCTCTGGAGCCCTGATGGCACCCGTTTTATCACCTACCGAGCAGACCGCCGAAACACGAAAAAGCTTCCGCTGATCGCATCCTACGCAGACGGCCTTCAGGATCTGCGCCCAGAGCTTTATGAGTATCCCTGTCCCTTTGTGACAGATTCGGATGAGGAAGTTCCGCACTACAGCCTGTACGTTGGTTCTGTGACGGAAGAAACACTTGTAAAGATAGATGCACCGGATTTTTTGTATCCGGTCTTTACCTCAAAGGAAAAATCTTCGGTCAAATGGATGGAGGACAGCCGTCATTTCTATTTTACCTGGATCGCCAGGGGATACCAGGAGGCCTGCCTTTATCTGGGGGACGCAGAAAGCGGAACCTGCAAAGCAGTAATCCGTGAGACGACAGATCGTTTTTTTAATCTCGGCGCCTTTGGCCTGCTTGACGGATACGGAAGCTATCTGTTTTCTAATTTTATTACGGAAGACAGAACTTATGCCTTTTGGCAGAGCGAGCGAGATGGCTTTGCCCATCTGTATCGGTATCGTATGACGGAGAATGGAAGCAGTTGTGAGGGAGACCTCTTGAGCTCTTATGAAAAGGAGCTGATTGTTCAAAAGCTGATTCGTGTCGATGAGCAAACGAGACAGATTTATTTTATGGCAAACAATGTTCCGGATTGCTCTGATCCCATGTACTATCAATTATATCGCATCGGATTTGACGGAAGCGGCCTGACACGCCTGACACCGGAGGATGCCGTACATAAGATCAGCATGGGAAGTTGTTCTTTTATAGATACCTATTCTCGTGTGGATCTTCCTCCGATCACGGTGCTTCGAACGCTCGACGGCTCCCTGATCTGTGAGCTGGAGCGGGCAGATATTTCGGAGCTTTTAAAACTCGGCTATCAGATACCGGAGCGGATCACTCTTACGGCAGCAGACGGAAAAACAAAGCTCTGCGGTCTTTTCTTTCAGCCGAATCCGGCAGAGGATTCGGACTCCTGGCCACTCATCGACTATATTTACGGCGGTGCCCAGCTTTACAATGTTCCAAGAGAGTTTACCTGGGACAATGCCATGAACCGGGAGATTTACGGAGGTCTGCAGTCCTTTGCAAAGCTTGGCTTTGCCGGACTCATTCTCGATGGCCGCGGCGTGCCGGGCAGAGGCATGGATTTTCACAGTTTTAGCTATCACAACATCCATGCCTGTGCGGGGCTTAAGGATCATGCCTATGTCTTGAAGGAATTAAAGACTCTTTATCCACAGATTGATTTAAATCGTGTCGGTATGTGGGGAAATTCCGCAGGCGGATACGCAACCGTTTCTGCCCTACTTCAGTACCCGGAAGTATACCGTGTGGGTGTTGCATCCTCCGGAAACTACGATCAGAGAATGTATGAGCATTCCTGGACCGAGCGATACAACGGCCTTTACACAGAAGAGGTATACCGACATGGAGATATCACAAGGTTTGCCGGAAATCTGAAGGGACAGCTGATGCTTGCCTACGGAGCCATGGATGACAATGTGACCATGGCACAGACGCTTCGGCTTTGTGATGAATTGAATGCAAGGGATAAACGATATGACCTGATGGTTCTTCCAAGATGCAATCACAATGTCCCCTCTGATGCATATTTTGTGCGCAGAAAGATGGATTATTTTGTAAGATATCTTCTTAGAGAAGAGGATCCGAAAATTTTTGAAAACTAAAAAGGACTTTATCATATGAAGAAACGGTATCAGATTCTGCACTGCGGTCGTTTGTACGATGGGATTACCCCGGAGTGGAAAACAGGGCAGAGTATTTTAGTGGAAGAGGATCATATTGCGGAGATCGGAACCGATATTCCGGTTCCGAGGGAAGCAGAAGTGATCGATCTGACAGACTGTCAGGTCACACCAGGTATGATCGATGCCCATATGCATATGGATTATTTTGACTGGCACACCGTGCGGGAGGAGGTATATTCGCAGAGTGAGGAGGCAAAAACCCTCGCCATCGCACGCTGCGCCGAGAAGGCATTGCGCCGGGGATTTACCACCGTGCGGCATGTGGGCGGCATTACCAGCAACGGATATGGCGTTTTGGATGTAAAACGTGCTATTGAGAATGGGTACTTCCCCGGATGTCGGATTGTGGCGGCACCGATGTTTTTATGCTCTGCAGGAAGTCACGGTGATCTCAGCCAGGGCTTTGCAAAAAATCCACGTCTATCTCAAACCCTTCAACATGAAAGGCTGACCCTGGGCGCCGGCAAGGATTACTTTGTCAACGCAGTGCGAGAACAGGTAAAATATGGCTCGGATTTTTTAAAGATTATGGCGACAGGCGGTTTCTTTACGCCTTATGATACACCGATCCAGCAGCAGCTGAACGATGAAGAATTAAAAGCCATCCTGGATACGGCTCATGAGCTTGGAAAAACCGTCACGGCTCATGTATACACGAATGAACTCATGCAGAAGCTGATTGCCTTTGGAATCGACGGAATGGAGCACGGAAGTCTAATGAACCGCGAGACAGCGCAGATGATCGAAGATAAAGGGCTGTATCTGGTTCCGACCTTCAGTCCCTATGAGGAGGCTGTTCATTATGATCCTGAGGAGATCAAGAAAAAGCAGCCGGAATTTCAAAGAAAGTTAGAGTTCTACAAGGATGCGCTCCAGGCCGGGCGCGAGGTGATCTGCAGTAGCAAAATCCGTCTTGGCTACGGTACCGACTTTGTAGCGAATCATCAGAATTATGAAAGCGGCTATGAATACGAGGCCTGGTTAAACAGTGGGATGAAGCCGTTTGATGCCTTAAAGGCCGCCACAAACGTCAATGCCGGGATTTTACAGCTCTCTGACCAGATTGGAACTCTGGAAAAAGGAAAGCTTGCCGACATATCTGCCTGGAAGAGAGACCTGATGCAGGATAAAAAGGCGTTGCTGGACTGCGCTTTTGTCATGAAGGAGGGAATCTGCTACCGGACGGAAAGCTGCCTGTAAAGAAACGGTTCGTATTCATATAATATCAATTTTTCGCACACTTTTTCGACGTTCTTCCTCGATTGCCGCATAAAATTTTCTGGTGATATTCACGTCATGATGTCCCAGAATATCAGCGACAAGGTAGATATCGTTCGTTTTCGCATAAAGAGCGGAGCCATAACTGCTTCGCAACTTATGCGGAGTGATTTTTTTCGTTGGCGCAGTCACGGATGCATATTTCTTTACCAGATATTCCACACTGCGCACAGTCAGCCGCTTTTTGCGCAGAGAAAGAAAGAGTGCCGGTTCATTTGGCATGTTCACTTGAGAATCGACTTCTTTTTCACACAGGATCCTGCGTTCTTCTAAATAGCGCTCCAAATACTGCGCAACCTCATTGCTAAAATATACCGTTGCTTCTTTTCCGCCTTTCCGGTGGATATGGATTCCCTGATCTTGTAGATTCACATCGGACAGGTCTAATCCCACACATTCGGATACACGGATGCCGGTTCCTAACATCAAAGCAAGGATGGCACAATCCCTTACCTTTGTTTTTTGATGAAATTGTTTTTGCTTAGGTGATAATCCGGCTCCGCTTTCCGCTTCTTTTAACAGTTCTTTGATCTCATCCTGATTTAGTCTGATGATTTCCTTTTCCCTGATTTTGGGCACCTGCATGGATAGCGTTGGATTTGCTGTAATCCGACCGGTGCGTTGAAAATAAGAAAAAAAGCTTTTTAATGAAAAGAACTTTCGCTTGATTCCCTGTTCTTTATTGGTGTTCCTATGCTCCGGATCATCCGGGCGATATTTCAAATATTCTAGATATTGTTCTATATCTGCGATGGAAATCTGACGGAACTGTTCCATGGTAAAGTCTTTTATGCTTGATCCGGAAAAATGATTTCCCATTTTGACTAAAAAATCAAAAAACATACTGATATCATAGGCATAGGAGAGTCGGGTCATGGAAGAAGTAGAGGGTGCGATCCCTCGAAAAAAATCCTCACAGAATCGAGGAAGAGCAGCAAGCAGTTCCTGAAGTTTTGCCTCGTTTTTTCGGTCACGCTGCTCATGATATGACAGCTCTTGCATCGTATATTACTCCTTTTTTTTAATGACAGCTGTTTCAGCCGATGTATCTTTGTCAGTCTCCTGTAAGGCTGCTTCTTCGTTTGGTTTCTGTTTGTTTTCCTGTGTCAGCCTTCCGCGAAGCTGCTCTAGTTCCGCCTGCAGGCGTACGGTTTCCCGATCTGCCTTTCTTAACTCCTCCTGCATTTCCCGTTCCTTAGCAATCACAGCCCGTTCTTTTTCCAGTTCAGCCTGCATCTGTGATTGCTTTAATACCGTTTGCATGTCAGAATCTTTATCAGCCAGCTGTCGTTTTAAATCTGCGATTTGAAGCCGGTTCTCTAAATTTTGATTTTCCAGTTCGCGCAGTTCTTTCTGTGCCTGTGCAGCACTCTGTTCTAAGCTTTTGTTCTGATCCATCTCATGAGACAGTTTTTGTTCTAGCTCCTGTGTTTTCAATCGAAATGAGGCGGATTCATTCCTTGCGGCTTCCTCGGAACGCAACAGAGCATCATATTGGAGCATTTTATTTTGCAGCTCCTGATTTTGCATCTGCAGGAGACGGTTCAGCTCTTCCTGATCTGAAGCGGCCTTTTTAGCAGCCTCCATCTGGTTTATTGCATACTGCGTCTGCTCCTGCAGACGTTTTTGCTCTTCACAAAGAGCAGTCATGGAAGCAGCATTTTCTTTCTTTTCCGCCTCCATAAGCTCTGCTTTTTCCCTCAGTTCATCAATGGTTCGATCCTTCCGTTTTAAATCCGACTGAAAATGTTCCTGTACACGCAGTTCTGCGTTGCTGCTCAGTTCAATGCTTCCTATGTATGCTGATAAGAGATCCTTTAAGAGCCGTTCAAAATTTTCTATTTCTACAATACGTCCCGGAACTTCGGCCTTCGCATTGTTCAATTCCAAAACCTGCAAAAGATGATCAAATCCCTGTGCCTGATTCATTCCATGGGATGTGCAGAACTGCCGAAATGCTTCTGCGGAATCCGGATCAATGCGAAAGTTTACCTGTTTGCTTTCTTTTGTTGTCTTTTCTTCCTTTACCATATTTATCCTCCTGAAAAACAGTATAGCATAGGGAAGGATATCCCGTCAAACAAAAACATTTAAATGCTTTCCGGGACTATACACTGCTATACACTGTTATGCTATACATAACAACTCGTAGCACAATCATGGATAAAATACTTGCAAAATAGGGGGTTCGAAAAGCAGAAACGATGTCAGATAATTATAACAATTGAATACGCAATTCGTGAATTCACGTAAAAAACGGGCAGAAGACAGAACATACATTCGAAAAACATACTTTAACATTGCGCAAAACCTTAGTTTTGCGCAATGTTTGACTGTTTATAGGGTTTAGCCATCGGTTACCTTTGGTTTCGCAGATCCTGTATCTTCCTATCGATACGAAGTCGGGCAGCTTTCTGAATCATTCGATAACTTGCTATTTACAGGAGCAAATGGTAAGATAAATATACAAAGGAAGAGAGGAAGCTAAACCATGGGAAGATTTGTAAATCCGGATAACAGCGCATTTCAGGTGGCTTTGAACTCTGAAATATACATCGACAAAACAGGACTGATCGAATATACAAACAGCGTATTGGACACAACAAATGCTTACATTTGCAACAGCAGACCACGCCGATTCGGAAAATCTTATACGGCTAATATGCTCGCGGCCTATTACAGCAAAGGTGCAGATTCAGAAAGCATGTTTTCTGGGCTGGAAATCAGCAGTATGGCGGATTTTAAAAAACATCTCAACCAATATGATGTAATCCATATCGATATACAGTGGTTTCTGACAAACTGCCCAAAAGACTGCAAAATAATCGATTTTCTTACAGATTCGGTTATGTGCGAATTGAGGGAACTTTATACAGTGGTACTGTCATCGAATGTGTCAAGCTTGTCGGATGCCCTTTCGAGAATTAAAGACAAAACTAGGAAGAAGTTTATTGTGATCGTCGATGAATGGGATGTTCTCATCAGAGATACATCGACAGACGATAGAACACAAGAAGAGTATATTACTTTCCTACGAGGAATGTTTAAGGGTACAGAACCCACAAAGTATATTCAGCTGGCATATCTGACGGGGATACTTCCTATAAAAAAGGAAAGAACACAGTCAGCATTAAACAACTTCGATGAGTTTACCATGCTTGGAGCAAGCAAATTAGCACCGTACATCGGTTTTACCGATGATGAGGTGAAAAAGCTGGCCAAAGAGTATAATCAGAACTTTGACGAGGTAAAACGATGGTATGATGGCTATCTTTTAAAAGATTATCAAGTTTACAATCCGAAAGCAGTTGTCAGTGTTATGCAGCGAAACGAATTTAAGAGCTATTGGTCAGAGACAGCCTCCTACAATACGATCGTTCCGTTGATTAATATGAACTATGACGGATTGAAAACAGCGATAATCGAAATGCTCTCCGGAGCAGAGGTAAGGGTCAACACAGCAACCTTCACCAACGACACAGAAAACATCAGGAGCAAAGATGATGTACTGACTTATATGATCCATCTCGGATATCTGGGATATAATGAAGGAAGGAAGACGGCTTTTGTCCCGAATGAAGAAATTCGTCAGGAGTTAACGACAGCAGTTGAGAGTAAGCCCTGGAACGAAATGCTAACCTTTCAACAAGAATCCGAAAGTCTGCTCGATGCTACTCTGGATATGGACGGAGTAGCAGTGGCCGAACAAATTGAGAAAATCCATAACGAATATGTTTCTGTCATCCAATATCATAACGAGAATTCGTTGAGCAGCGTGCTGGCGATTGCATATCTGAGTGCCATACAGTATTATTTCAAACCGATCCGTGAACTGCAAACCGGAAGAGGATTTGCCGATTTTGTGCTGATCCCCAAACCGGAATACAGAAGTGATTACCCGGCGCTTGTCATCGAACTCAAATGGAATAAGAACGCACAAACAGCCTTACAACAGATCAAGGAAAAAAAATATCCGCAATCCATCCTAAGCTATACGGGGGACATTCTTTTGGTTGGCATTAACTATGATAAAAGCAGCAAGGAACATCAATGCGTCATCGAGAAATATAAGAAAGACTGACTGAAAAGGAAACTACGAACCGGATTAACGAAATAGGGCTTTCCAACCCGATGGAAATGTAGTATAATCAATGCGATTATACTACATTTTTGATTTTCAGATACAGATTTTAATCCCAAACCGATTGCTGCATCGAAAACAAAAACGTATACAGGAGGAA
Organism: uncultured Selenomonadales bacterium; assembly: GCA_963589345.1. GTDB lineage: Bacteria > Bacillota > Clostridia > Lachnospirales > Lachnospiraceae > Brotaphodocola. Next base: position 16,385 of record CAVALB010000002.1, read on the forward strand.
AACATGTTAGATCTGAAGTTTGTCCGCGAGAATCCGGACATTGTAAAGAAGAACATTGAAAACAAATTCCAGTTTGAGAAACTTCCGCTGGTTGATGAGGTGATTGAACTGGACGCAAAAAATCGTGCAGCAAAGGCAGAAGCCGACAGCCTTCGTGCATCTCGCAATAAGTTATCCAAGCAGATTGGTCAGCTGATGGGACAGGGCAAGAAGGATGAGGCAGAAGAGGTTAAGGCTCAGGTAGCAGCAAACGCAGCACGTCTGGCTGAGCTGGAGTCTTTGGAAACAGAGCTGGAAGCTAAGGTATTAAAGATCATGATGACCATTCCGAACATCATCGATCCAAGTGTACCGATCGGAAAAGATGACAGCCAGAACGTAGAAATCGAAAAATTCGGTGATCCGTTTGTGCCGGATTTCGAAATTCCGTATCATACGGATATCATGAAAACTTTCGACGGCATTGATCTGGATGCTGCAGGTAAGGTGGCAGGAAATGGCTTCTATTATCTGATGGGCGATATTGCAAGACTTCATTCTGCCGTAATTTCCTATGCGCGTGATTTCATGATCGATCGTGGTTTCACCTACTGCATCCCGCCGTTCATGATTCGAAGCAATGTGGTAACCGGTGTTATGTCCTTTGCTGAGATGGACGCTATGATGTACAAGATCGAAGGAGAGGATTTGTATCTGATCGGAACCAGTGAGCATTCCATGATCGGTAAGTTTATTGATACCATCACTCCGGAGGATCAGCTTCCGAAAACACTGACCAGCTATTCTCCGTGCTTCCGTAAGGAAAAGGGTGCGCACGGCATCGAAGAGCGTGGCGTATACCGTATCCATCAGTTTGAAAAGCAGGAGATGATCGTAGTCTGCAAACCGGATGAGTCTAAGATGTGGTACGATAAATTATGGCAGAATACCGTAGATCTGTTCCGTTCCATGGACATTCCGGTTCGCACCCTGGAGTGCTGCTCTGGTGACCTGGCAGATTTAAAGGTAAAATCCTGCGACGTTGAAGCATGGTCTCCGCGTCAGAAGAAGTACTTCGAGGTTGGTTCCTGCTCCAATTTAGGAGATGCACAGGCACGCCGCTTAAAGATCCGCGTAGACGGAGCGGACGGCAAGTACTTTGCTCATACCTTAAACAATACTGTAGTTGCTCCGCCGCGTATGCTGATCGCTTTCCTGGAGAACAACCTGCAGGCAGATGGAACAGTTAAAATTCCGAAAGTGCTGCAGCCATATATGGGCGGTATGGAAGTTATGGTGCCAAAACATAAATAATAACCTTAAATAAAAGAGAAGGCCGCCGCAAACGGATATGCGGCGGCCTTCTCTCATGGCATTAAAAATGTAAAGGGGCTGTTATGTGGCTTGTATGTGCGCTCTTATCTGCTGTGTTTGCAGCACTCACATCCATTCTTGCAAAAATTGGACATGAAACATTGACTTTGAAATCTCTGATAGGCTGCGTGCTGATCGGAGCAGGTACGCTTTTGATGGTGCTATAAAAATGAAAGATTATATATTAGAGGTATGTGTAGACACTGTAGAATCTGCACTGGCGGCAAAGCGTGGCGGTGCAACGCGTCTGGAGCTGTGTGCAAATCTTGAAATCGGAGGAACAACGCCGGGATATACCCTATTTGAACAGGTAAAAAAAGAAACGAATCTTCCCATCCGAACGATGATCCGTCCCAGATTCGGCGATTTCCTTTATTCACCCTATGAATATCAGCAAATGCTTTCGGATATTTCCTATTTTGCAAAAAACGGCGCAGACGGAGTCGTGATCGGAAGCCTGAATGCCGACGGAACCCTCAACGAAGAGCAGATGCTGGAAATGATCAAGGCGGCAGGGCATTGTGGCATCACCCTGCATCGAGCCTTTGACGTGTGCGCAAACCCACTCGAGACTATGAAAAAAGCGACTGAGCTTGGTATAGATACGATTCTTACCTCCGGTCAGGAAGCGGAGTGTCTAACGGGATGCTCACTTCTTAAAAAACTGGTTCAGCTTGCAGATGAAGGAAGCGATGACAGCTGTGGTCTTACCATCCTTGTCGGAGCAGGCGTAACGTCCTCAAATATTGCTGAAATTGCAAGGAAAACCGGGGCAAGAGCCTTTCACATGTCCGGTAAAAAGCTGATCAACAGTAAGATGCTCTTTCAAAACAAGCGGGTGCATATGGGAATCAAAGGACTGAGCGAGTTCGAATATTATCGCACGGATGATACAGAAATCCGCCGAGCAGTTAACGTTCTGCAATCGCTCTGATAATTTCAATAAGAGCTGCACCGGCTGCAATAATCCCTTGCGGAAATGAAACAAATACCTTATAATAGATCGAATGCAACGACATAACAGTTTTGTTAGAAAAGAGAAAACAGAAATCGGATAGGAAAACTATGAGAAAATTAGCATTAAGTGATGAAATCCTTTTATCGGTGCAGCAGCCTGCCCGTTATCTGGGTAATGAGATGAACGTCATCGTTAAGGACCCGTCCACTGTGGACATCCGTTTTTGCATGTGTTTCCCGGATGTATACGAAATCGGTATGTCGCATCTTGGCATGCAGATATTATATGCAATGTTTAATAAGCGAGAAGATGTGTGGTGTGAACGTTTGTTCTCCCCTTGGACGGATCTTGATAAGATCATGCGCGAGCAGCAGATTCCGCTGTTTGCACTGGAATCCCAGGATCCGGTGAAGGACTTTGACTTTTTAGGCTTTACCATTCAGTATGAGATGTGCTACACCAATATTCTCCAGGTGCTTGATTTAAGCGGCATTCCACTCCATGCAAAAGACCGTACCGAGGAGGATCCCATCGTAATCGGAGGCGGGCCGTGTGCATACAATCCGGAGCCATTAGCCACATTCTTTGACATGTTCTATATCGGCGAAGGGGAGACCCAGTACGATGCACTCTTTGATCTGTATAAAGAGAATAAGAAGAACGGCGGCAGCAGAAGAGATTTTCTGGAAGCAGCAGCCAAGCTTCCGGGGATTTACGTGCCGATGCTTTATGATGTAACTTACAAGGAGGATGGCACCATTGCCTCCTTTACGCCGAACAAAGAAGGGATTTCGGCTACGGTTTCCAAGGAGCTTGTCATGGAAATGAACGAGGTTCCGTATCTGGAAACACCGGTGGTTCCTTATTTAAAGGTGACCCAGGATCGTGTGGTTTTAGAGATCCAGCGCGGCTGTATCCGCGGCTGCAGGTTCTGCCAGGCCGGCAATATTTACCGTCCTCTCAGGGAGCGCAGCCTGGAGTTTTTAAAGGACCATGCCTATAAGATGTTAAAGAGCACCGGACACGAAGAAATTTCTTTGAGTTCCTTAAGCTCCAGCGATTATACCTATTTAAAAGAAATCGTTAACTTCCTGATCGATGAGTTCCAGGGCAAGGGTGTCAACATTTCCCTGCCGTCCCTTCGAATTGATGCTTTTTCGCTGGATGTAATGAGTAAGGTGCAGGATATCAAAAAAAGCAGCCTGACCTTTGCACCGGAGGCCGGAACGCAGCGCATGCGTGATGTCATTAATAAGGGACTGACCGAGGAGATTATCCTAAAAGGTGCCGCAGAGGCCTTCCACGGCGGATGGAATCGCGTAAAGCTCTACTTTATGCTGGGGCTTCCGACTGAAACAAGAGAGGATATGGAAGGGATTGCTCTTTTATCTGAGAAGGTGGCAGAGCTTTACTACGATGAGATCCCGAAGGAACAGCGAAACGGAAAGGTACAGGTGGTGGCAAGCTCCTCTTTCTTTGTTCCAAAGCCCTTTACTCCGTTCCAGTGGGCCAAGATGTGCACGAAGGAGGAGTTTTTGGAGCGTGCATACATCGTAAAAGATAAGTTCAAGGAAATGCTGAACCGCAAGAGCTTAAAATACAATTATCATGAGGCGGATCTTACCGTGCTTGAGGGTGTTCTGGCCCGCGGTGACCGCAAGGTTGCAGCTGTTGTGGAGGAGGTCTACAAAAACGGTGCCATGTTTGATTCCTGGGGCGAGTATTTTAACAACGATATCTGGATGCAGGCCTTTGAGACCTGCGGTGTGGATCCGGATTTCTATACGGTAAGGGAGCGCAGCCTCGACGAGATCTTCCCATGGGATTTCATCGATGCCGGCGTAACCAAGGAATTTTTAAAACGTGAGTGGCTGACAGCACTTGGAGAAACCGTGACGCCAAACTGCCGTCAGAAGTGCTCTGGCTGCGGTGCAAAAAAATACGGAGGAGGTGTCTGCTTTGAAGATAAGAATTAAATTTGCCAAGGAAGGCACCATGAAATTTATCGGTCATCTGGACATCATGCGTTATTTCCAGAAGGTTATGCGTCGGGCGGATGTGGATATCCGTTACAGTGAGGGCTTCAGCCCCCATCAGATCATGTCCTTTGCATCTCCGCTCGGAGTAGGCTTAGAAAGTCGCGGTGAGTATGTAGATATTGAGGTCTTAAGCACAGACTCTTCAGCAGAAATGCTTCGCCGCATCAATGAAAACATGGTGGAAGGCATGGAAGCCCTTTCCTACAAAGTTCTTCCGGATGATGCCGGGAATGCCATGTCCCTGGTTGCAGCAGCTGATTATGAGGTTCGCTTCCGTGCAGGCTATGAACCGGCGGATCCGGATGCGTTTTTTGCCGGGATCCCGGCATTCTTAGAGCAGGAAGAGATCCTCATTGTGAAAAAGACGAAAAAAGGAGAGTGGGAGGTAAACATCCGTCCGCAGATCTACCGGATGGAAGCTCGCCCGGATCACAAGGTCTTTTTGCAGATTGCCACAGGAAGTGCAGCAAACCTAAAGCCGGATGCGGTTCTTCGTGCCTATGCAGAGAGCCGTGGGGAGGCTCTGGGTGAGTTTGCTCTGATGGTAACCCGCCTGGAAGTATATGCAGACAAGGGCACAGAAGGAGACCATGTCTTTGTGACCCTGGATTCGTTTGGAGAAGACATTGAATAAACTGATCATCACCCGATGGAACAGCCGTATACTGACAGCTCTGGTCTCAGAAAAACGTACGATCGAGATGGGGCTTGAAGATACGGCTTCCGTTTTGGGCAATATTTATATAGGAAAAGTAAAAAAAATCGTTAAAAATCTGAATGCTGCTTTTGTAGATTTCTCAGAGGGACACACCGGTTACTATAGCTTTACGGACAACAAGGCAACCTTGTTTGCCGACGGACATGCAGGAAAGGTGAAAGAGGGCGATGAGATTATCGTGCAGGTGGCGAAGGATGCCGTAAAAACAAAGGATCCGGTTCTGACCGGGAACTTAAATTTTTCGGGAAAATATGCTGTACTGACTGCCGCAAAGCCAATCATTGGATTTTCCTCCAAGATTGAAGACCGAGAGTGGAAAGAGTCAATTCGTCCGCAGATCGAAACGGTGCTTGAGGGGACGCAGGTCGGCATCATCATTCGTACCAATGCATATGGGCAAAATGAGAAGCTTCTTCAGGAGCTTTCCGTCTTGCTTGCACAGTATAAACGGGTGTTAACCAATGCCTGTTATCGTACCTGTTACAGCCTGCTTTATGAGGCAGATCCGGATTATATCAAAAGACTGAAGGGCATTCCAAACGGAAGCCTCAAGGAAGTCATAACCGATCAGCCGGATCTGTATGCGAGACTGCAGGAGTTTTTCCTGGTTTCGGATATTTCCGAGACAGTCAGCTTGCGGTTTTACGAGGACAAGTTGTTAAGCCTGACAAAATTATATTCTCTGGATCATGAGATGGAGCAATCTTGTCAGAAAAGGGTATGGCTAAAGTCCGGCGGATATCTTATAATAGAATGCACAGAGGCTATGGTTGTCATTGACGTGAATACCGGAAAATATTCCGGTAAAAAGGAACTGGCAGATACCATACGCCTTATCAACCTGGAGGCCGCAAAGGAGATTGCCTGGCAGATCCGTCTGCGCAATCTGTCCGGCATTATCATGATCGATTTCATTGATATGGATCAGGAAGAAGACAACCTGCTTCTGATGGATACCCTGCGCGCAGCAGTGAGAACGGATCCGGTCAAAACAACGATTGTCGATATGACGCAGCTTGGTCTGGTTGAAATGACACGAAAAAAAGAAAAGAAGCCTCTGTGGGAACAGATCGCGCAGGTTAAAGTATAAAATGGTTACAGTTCATCCATGGCATCTTCTTGTTTCCATGTTCATGAAAACAAGAAGCTTGGTGGTTCCACCATATGCTGGTTTGAATGAGAGAGTGCTTATGCAAGCCAGCTTGCAACACACTTTCTCATTCAAACCAGCGCATGGCTGAACTGTAACATAAAATGTAAAGGGGATGCAGCATGAAGATTATTATCGTAGGCTGCGGCAAGGTAGGACTTACCCTGACGGAACAGCTGAATAATGAGGGGCACGATATTACCGTCATTGACAAGGACGGAGCAAAGCTTCGATCGGTCACGGATAATATCGATGTAATGGGAGTAGAAGGAAACGGTGCTATTTATCAGGTACAGGTGGAGGCAGGAATCCGCGAAACGGATCTTCTGATCGCAACCACAAATTCGGATGAGCTGAATATGCTTTGCTGCCTGATCGCAAAAAAAGCAGGTAACTGCCATACCATTGCGAGGATAAGAAATCCGGAATATGCAAACGAGGTGCAGTATATCCGCGAGGAGTTAAACCTTTCCATGGCGATCAATCCGGAGCTGGCGGCTGCGACAGAAATCGCAAGGCTCTTAAAATTTCCGTCCGTCATCAAAATCGATGCCTTCGCCAAGGGGCGTGTCGAGCTGATGAAATTTATTATTCCGGATAATTCGGTTCTGGATAACATGCAGGTCTGTGAGGTGGCGCCGCGTCTGCACTGCAGCATCCTGATCTGTGCAGTAGAGCGCGGTAAGGATGTCATGATTCCGGGCGGTAATTTCCGTCTGCAAAAGGGTGATAAAATTTCATTTGTGGCATCATCCGCGCAGGCAACGGAATTTTTCCGACAAGTGGGAATCTCAAATACGACGATCCGCACCACAATGTTAGTGGGCGGCGGAAAGATCACCTATTATCTGGCGAAAATGTTGGAGGATACCGGTATCAAAATCAAGATCATTGAACAGGATCTTGCGAGGTGCCATGAGTTGAGCGAATTGCTGCCAAAGGCCATGATCATCCATGGAGACGGCTCCGATCAGCAGCTTCTGATGGAAGAGGGGATCACGCAGACGGAATCCTTTGCGGCTCTGACCGGATTTGACGAAGAAAATATCATGCTTTCTTTGTATGCTGCCAGTGTTTCCAAGGCCAAGCTGGTAACCAAGATCAATCGCATTGCCTTTGAAAACATCATTCAGCAGATGAATTTAGGCAGCATCATCTATCCAAAAATGATCACGGCTGACGGGATTGTCCGCTATGTTCGTGCTATGCAAAATTCCATGGGAAGCAATGTCGAAACCTTGTATAAAATCGTACAGAATAAGGCAGAGGCTCTGGAATTTCGCGTTGGAAAGGATGCCCCTCTGATCGGGATCCCGCTCGAAAAGCTTTCCTTCAAGGATAATCTTCTGATCGCCTGCATCAACCGTGATGGAAAAATTATCACTCCGCGCGGTAAAGATACCATAGAACCGGGAGATACCGTAATCGTGGTGACGACGCATTCCGGACTGAAGGATTTAAAGGATGTCTTAAGGTAAGAGGGATGGTTGAAGGATGAATATTGGGATCGTTTTTTATTTTCTGGGCTGGGTTCTTGGCATTGAAGGGATTTTGATGATCCTGCCCTGTCTGGTGGCACTGATCTACCGGGAACCGAGCGGTTTTTATTTTCTGGGTGTGGCTCTTTTTTGCGGAATCTGCGGTTTTTTGCTGGCAAGAAGGAAATTAAAAAATACGGTTTTTTATGCAAGAGAGGGCTTCGTGGCAGTTTCGTTAAGCTGGATCGTTTTAAGCTTCTTTGGTGCACTTCCGTTTTTTTTAAGCGGGGAAATTCCCCTACTTGAGGATGCTCTGTTTGAGGTGATCTCCGGTTTTACCACGACAGGGGCAAGCATACTGCCTGATGTGGAGGCTTTAAGCAAATGCATGATCATGTGGAGAAGCTTTACCCACTGGATCGGCGGCATGGGCGTGCTGGTATTTATTCTGGCGGTTCTTCCGTTAGCCGGTGGCTACAACATTCATATCATGCGGGCAGAAAGTCCGGGACCGTCGGTTGGAAAGCTGGTTCCGCGGGTGCGGACAACGGCCAAGATTTTATACATGATCTATCTGTTTATTACAGTCGTACAGATTGTTTTGCTGCTTTTTTCCGGTATGCCGCTCTTTGATTCCATGGCCATGAGCTTTGGCACTGCAGGCACCGGAGGCTTCGGTATCGTAAACAGCAGCTGTGCGGATTATACTTCCTTACAGCAATGGATCCTCACAATTTTTATGATCTTGTTTGGAGTCAACTTTAATGTATATTACCTGTTCTTGATTCGTAAACCCAAGGATGCCCTGCGCTGTGAGGAAATGAGGGGATATCTCGGCATCATTCTGGTAAGCACGCTGTTTATCACCTGGAACATCCGCGGAATGTTTCCGGATGTATTGACTGCTTTAAAACATGCAGCATTTCAGGTTGGCTCCATCATCACCACGACCGGTTATTCCACTACCGATTTTGATCTCTGGCCGAGCTTTTCCAAAAGCATTCTGGTATGCCTGATGTTCATTGGCGCCTGTGCAGGGAGTACGGGCGGAGGAATTAAGGTATCCCGTGTTGCCATTGCAGTAAAAACTGTAAACAAAGAGCTTTCTGCCTTGATCCATCCACGCAATGTCAAGGTAATCAAATATGAGGGAAAACCCATTGAGCATACAGTGCTGCGCTCCATTAACACCTATCTGGTAGCTTATATCCTGATCTTTACGTGTTCACTTTTGCTCATCAGTCTGGATGACTTTGACCTGACAACCAATTTCACGGCAGTTGCCGCAACGCTTAATAACATTGGCCCAGGACTTTCGAAAGTCGGTCCTACCTGTAATTTCGGCATTTACAGCCCGTTCAACAAATACGTTTTGATGTTTGATATGCTGGCCGGACGTTTGGAGCTGTTCCCCATACTCTTACTGTTTTCTCCGCGCACCTGGCTGCGAGAATAGTGGAAAAAATCTTAAAAACATGATTGACAGTTCAATATTCTTATGCTAATATATACGAGTATGTGCCGCACGGCGAGGTTAGAAAGTTCCGAGTCCATCGGATCCGGACACCAAAACCGGCGAGTAATGATAATAGGAGGTGCCATATGTACGCGATTATTGCAACAGGTGGTAAGCAGTACAAAGTAGCAGAAGGCGATATCATTAAGGTTGAAAAGCTTGGTGTAGACGCTGGCGAAACCGTTACGTTTGACCAGGTTCTTGCAGTCAGCAACGGAGAGTTATCCATCGGATGTCCGTTAGTAGCAGGTGCAACTGTTACCGGAACTGTAGTGAAGGAAGCAAAAGCAAAAAAGGTGATCGTTTACAAGTACAAGAGAAAAACTGGCTATCATAAGAAAAATGGTCACAGACAGCTCTTTACCGAGATCAAGATCGACAAGATCAATGCTTAATTAATCATGATTAATGTAACTGTATCTGTTGATTCCGAGCATCGATACCGTGGGATTTCCCTTCTTGGTCATGCAGGTCTTGCTGATGATCATCAGGAAGGACAGGAGCTTGTTTGTGCAGCTGTGTCTGCCCTGACACTCAACATGGCAAATTCTGTAGAGCATTTTACAGAAGACCGGTTTGAGGCAGATGAGGATGAAAATTCTGGTATGTTTCGTTTCTTGTTTAAAGGAGCAATCAGTTCGGAAGCAGCGCTCCTTATGAATTCTCTTGTGCTCGGCTTAGAGGACATTGAGGAGACATACGGAGAACCGTATATAAAAATTCGATTTGAGGAGGTGTAAGTGATGTTTAAGATGAACCTTCAGTTATTCGCTCATAAAAAAGGTGTTGGTTCTACCAAGAACGGTAGAGATTCTGAGTCCAAGAGACTTGGCGCTAAAAGAGCAGATGGTCAGTTCGTATTAGCTGGTAATATTCTTTACAGACAGCGCGGTACTAAGATCCATCCGGGTCTGAACGTAGGACGCGGCGGCGATGATACCTTATTCGCTACTGTAGATGGCGTTGTAAGATTTGAGAGAAAGGGCAGAGACAAAAAACAGGTTTCTGTTTACCCGAGAACAATCAACGAATAATGATACTGACAGGGCTTCATACTGATTACTGGTATGAAGCCTTTTTTTGGAAAGGATTTAGGTGAATCCATGTTTGCAGATAATGCAAAGATTTTTATCAAATCAGGAAAAGGCGGAGACGGACACGTAAGTTTCCGCAAGGAATTATTTGTGCCGGCAGGCGGTCCTGACGGTGGTGACGGAGGAAAAGGCGGAGACATCATTTTTGAGGTGGATCCGGGTTTAAATACATTGACAGATTTTCGGCATGTCCGGAAATATGTTGCACGAGATGGAGAACAAGGCGGCAAGAAGCGGTGTCATGGTGCCAATGCGGATAACCTGGTGATCAAGGTTCCGGAAGGCACAGTCATCAAGGATTTTGAGACAGGCAAGGTCATCGCAGACATGTCCGGTGAACATAAACGCGAAACCATTTTACGGGGAGGCAAGGGCGGTCTTGGCAATATGAATTTTGCAACTCCGACCATGCAGGCTCCGAAATATGCCCAGCCGGGTCAGCAGGGACATGAGCTCTGGGTTCAGTTAGAGTTAAAGGTGATCGCAGACGTTGGTCTGGTTGGCTTTCCGAATGTGGGAAAATCCACCCTTCTTTCCCGCGTATCCAATGCCAGACCGAAGATCGCAAACTATCATTTCACAACCTTAAACCCGCATCTGGGTGTGGTTGACTTAGACGGCGGAGCCGGTTTTGTTATGGCAGATATTCCTGGACTCATCGAAGGCGCATCTCAGGGTGTTGGCCTCGGCCATGATTTTTTACGCCATATTGAGCGCTGCCGTGTGCTTGTGCATGTGGTGGATGCAGCCGGTACAGAGGGACGTGATCCGATCGCAGATATCCGTGCCATCAATGCAGAGCTTGAGGCCTACAACCCGGAGCTTTTAAAGCGTCCGATGGTCATTGCAGCCAATAAGATCGATGCCGTTTATTCGGAAGATGAAGATCCGGTGGAAATCCTGAAGCAGGAATTTGAGCCGGAAGGGATTAAGGTGTTCCCGATTTCTGCGGTCAGCGGAAAAGGCGTAAAGGAGCTCTTATATGCAGTTTATGAGCTCTTAAAGACCGTAAACCTTGACCCTGTGATCTTTGAAAAGGAATTTGAGATTGAATATGCCGGCGACCGCAACCTGCCGTATACTGTAGAACAGAACGAGGATGGTGAGTTTGTGGTAGAAGGACCGCGCATCGAGAAGATGCTTGGTTATACCAACCTGGAGTCAGAAAAGGGCTTCCAGTTCTTCCAAAAGTTCTTAAAGGAAAACGGCATTTTAGGCGAGCTTGAGGCCGCAGGCATCCAAGAGGGCGACACCGTCCGTATGTACGGCCTTGCATTTGATTATTATAAATAACAGGAGATAAAACATGACGAGTAAGCAGAGATCCTATTTAAAGGGACTGGCTATGACAATGGATCCGATCTTTCAGATTGGCAAGTCCAGCGTAACTCCGGAGCTGACTGCTGCCATTGCAGAGGCACTGGAGGCACGTGAGCTGATCAAGATCACCGTTTTAAAGAACTGTCTGGATGACGGCCGCTCCATCGCAGAGGTGCTGGCAGAACGCACACGTTCCGAGGTCGTCCAGGTCATCGGTAAAAAAATTGTTCTTTACAAACCGGCTAAGGATGAGGCAAAACGCAAGATCGTTCTGCCTTAACGGATTGTCCATCGAATGGAAGCAGGATTGTGAGAGTGCGCAGCACGAAACAATCCGTGTAACCGGAGGTTTTGAAGCGAAGGGAGTGAGATGTTTGGCCAAAATTGGAATTATGGGCGGAACCTTTGATCCGATCCACAACGCACATCTGATGCTTGGCAGACAGGCTCTTAAGGAATACAAACTGGATGAGGTCTGGTTTATGCCTTCTCATAATCCTCCGCACAAATCTGACCATCAGGTAACGGATTCAAAGGATCGGTGCGAGATGGTTAAGCTTGCAATCGCAGGCTATCCGTATTTTCGTTTTTCAGATTTCGAGATTTCCCGAACCGGCAATACTTATACGGCTCAGACTTTAAGGCTTTTAAAAGAAGCTTACCCGGAGCATGAGTTTTTCTTTATTGTCGGAGCGGATTCTCTCTATCATATGGAGAGCTGGTATCATCCGGAGCTTGTGTTAACTCAGGTTACCATCCTTGTGGCCGGACGGGACTGCGAAGATGCCGGGTGCTCTTTAGAAGAGCAGGCCGAATATCTGAGAAATAAATACAAAGCAGAAATTTATCTTTTACACAGCACTCCCATGCATGTTTCTTCTCAGGAACTCAGAAAACAGCAATGTCTTGGAGACCGTGTCCATGAACTGATCCCGGACAGCGTGGAGCGCTATATCAAAGAACACGGCCTGTATCAACATCCTGACCGTACGGAGGATATATAATGATAACAGAACAGATCCTTACACTGCGCAAGCAGTTAAAATCAAAGCTGGATCCCATGCGTTATGAACATTCGATCAGTGTGTCATTCACCTGCACAGCCTTGGCCATGCGCTATGGCATCGATATCAAACAGGCTGAGCTTGCCGGTTTAATGCATGACTGCGCCAAACGCTTTACTGACAGTGAGCTGATTCAGAAATGCCAGAAGCATGAGGTCACACTTACAGAGGCTGAGATCAAGGCACCTGCTGTGATCCATGCGAAATATGGTGCGTATCTGGCAGAACACAAGTACGGGATCCACGATGAGGAAATCCTTTCTGCCATTGCCTGCCATACCACCGGAAAACCGGATATGACAACCTTGGACAAGATTCTGTATATTGCAGACTACATCGAGCCGCGTAGGGACAAGGCAGACAACCTTCCGCAAATGCGATATCTGGCGTTTCAGGATCTGGACAAAACCATGTATGAGATTCTGAAGGGAACTCTGGAATATCTGAATAAAAAAGGAAATACCATTGATCCAATGACCAAACAGGCATATGAATTCTTTGAAGAGGTCATGGAGCAGAAAGCAGATGCTTAACAAAGGAGGAAATATGAGTCAGGCAAAAAATATGGTACAATTGGCCATTACGGCCCTGGAGGACAAAAAAGGCGAAGACATCCGTGTGATTGATATCCGAGAGGTATCGGTTCTGGCGGATTACTTTTTGATCGCGAGCGGATCTAACGGAAACCAGGTGCAGGCTATGGCCGATAACGTACAGGAGGAACTTGGCAAGGCAGGATATGAGTGCCGCCAGGTAGAAGGCTATCAGAGTGCAAACTGGATCCTGATGGATTACGGTGATATCATCGTGCACGTATTTGATAAGGAAGACCGCCTGTTTTATGATCTGGAGCGTATCTGGAGAGATGGAAAGATCATGGAAGCAAGCGAATTTGCAGAGTAAACAATAAAAAAACTCAGAGCTTACACCTCATCGGTGCAGACTCTGAGTTTTTTTTGATAAATGTTTTATTCCACAGTTACAGATTTTGCCAGGTTTCTCGGCTGATCTACATCTAGGTTCTTTCCAAGAGACGCATAGTAGGCAATCAACTGCAGGATGACCGCAATCGGAAATACCGTAAAACGATCATCCACATCCGGAATGCGAATCCGGATATCGGCAAGGTTTTCATCTACAACAGAGCTTTCCTTCGTCAGGAGAATCACAAAAGCACCTCTGGCCTTGACTTCCCGGATATTGGAAATCGTTTTTGAAAATACATGCTCCTGCGTTGCAATGGCAATGACAGGTACCTGATCAGAAATCAGGGCAATGGTGCCGTGCTTTAATTCTCCGGCTGCATAAGCTTCCGCGTGGATATAAGAAATCTCCTTCAGCTTCAGAGCTCCCTCCAAGGAAAAGGCATAATCCAGACCGCGACCGATGAAGAATGCGTCTGGGCTCTGGATAATATGAGAAACAACACCCTTGACCATCTCTTCCTGGGCAATCATGGTCTCCATGGCCGGGATCGCATCGAGAAGATCGGAGAGGAAATCCCCGGCTTCTTTTTCTGAGAATTTTCCTCGAACCAGAGCCATACGACAGCCGATCATGTAAAGTGCTGCGAGCTGCACGGAGTAAGCCTTGGTGCTGGCTACCGCAATTTCCGGACCGGCATGGGTGTAAAGCACATAATCGCTTTCTCGTGCAATCGTGGAACCCTTGACATTGACAATAGCCAGCGTTTTGGATCCGTAGGAATGTGCCAGGCGCAAGGCAGCCAAGGTGTCAATGGTCTCACCGGACTGGGAAATGATCAGCACCAGCGTGTGCTCATCGATCAACGGCTGCTCGTAACGAAACTCCGAGGCAATTGTTACCGTAACTGGGATACGTAAGATCGGTTCTATCAGTGCGCGGGCAACCATACCTGCATGCATGGCAGTGCCGCAGGCAACAATATGGATCTGATTACAGTCTTTTAGGATTTCATCAGGGATCTTATCGTCAGAAAAGTCCGGAAGTCCCTTGCTGATACGCGGCAGAATGGTGTTTTTCATTGCTTCCGGCTGTTCGTGGATCTCCTTCATCATGAAATGCGGATAACCGTTTTTCATGGCAGCATCCATGTTCCAGTTGACGGTCAGGATTTCCGGGTAAAACTTGGAAAAGGTTTCATCCAGATTGTATACATGAACCTTGTAAGGAGTCAGGCGGACAATCTTGTCTTCCGGAACCACGAAATACTGATTGCTGTAAGGAATCAGCGCTGTCAGATCAGAAGCAATGATGGCACCGGCGTGCGTGTAGGAGGCCACAAGAGGGCTTACCTTTCGGATGGCATAAACAGAGCCAGGCTGGTCATCAAATAAGATACAAAAGCCGTAGGAACCAACGATCAGATTTTGCAGCTGTTCGATCGCCTTTAACGGATCTCCTTCATAGATGGCATCCAGAACCCTTGCAGCCACCTCGCTGTCTGTCTGGGAAACCAGCTTTCCTTCTAAATGGAACTGTTCTGTGAGCTCGTGATAGTTTTCGATGATCCCGTTATGGATCAGGGTGATTTTTCCTGCCCGGTGTGGATGTGCATTTGCATCGGTTACACCGCCATGGGTCGCCCAGCGCGTATGTCCGATACCGCTGTGGGCAGTTCCCTGCAGATTGTTTTCACAATATTCTCTTAAGATTTTTACCTTGCCGACTTTTTTGGCAATGCTGATGCTGGTGTCCTCCATGCAAAGAGCAATGCCCGCGCTGTCATAACCGCGGTACTCCAGACCGCTCAGTCCGTCTAACAAGATTTTTTCCGCATTCAGCGGACCTGAATATCCAATAATTCCACACATAATATGAATTTTCCTTTCTAAAAAAACGCACAAAAATAAGACCCTCCGGTTATCCTGCGTTTGTTTTGCGGTTGCCCACATATTTCACAGAATATACACGCCCGGAGAAGCATGGGAGAGTACCCGCCGAATCTTCGATGATCTCTCCACCTCGTTAACCTGAATAACCAGCCTTCCGGCTTTCACGTACAGTCATCAGGTGCATGGCGCTATAGCTTTGCTATTGAATGTTTCGTTCCTCCTGAAAAACGAAATTGGGTTTATTATAGAACAGAATGGTTTTTTCGTCAATCGAATTGAATTTCTTCATGGAAAATTAAAAATTCCCGTCTGTATTTTCCAATACTTCTATGATAAAATGAGCGAAAGTGAGCCAATCACAAATAAGAAAAGATCGAGATCCAAATATGAAACCTTTTAATTTCAATGATATTACCAAGTCTCTGATCAAGGATTTTAGGCAGTATCTAAAGCAGATGATTGCTGCAGGAATGGCGCTGATCCTTGGAGGAGGCTGCATAGGCCTTTCCTTTCTGTATCGACCCGCACCGCAGGAGGCTGTGGAAGCAGAAACCATAGAACAAACAGAAGAGACTCCGGCAGAAACACTCCCGAAAAGCACAGAAGAAACACAGCCGGAAAACAGCTGGATTTTCACTCCTTCTGAGTTAAATCTGGCACATATATTTCCGGAAGGTGCCGATCAAACAGATCTTGCAAAAAGCCTGGCCGGAGAGATTTTTCATGAACTGATGAGCAGGGATGCAAACTGGTCTAGCGGGCTTTACAGCTATTCTGATGTGACACCGGCAGATATGGCTGACAAATTAGGAATTTCAAAAAGCAGGATCCTTGGAAAATATAATCCGGAGGATATAAAACACAAGCGTGAGGAACCATCCACCTGGACAATCGGAAACTTTCGCAATGTCCGGATCTATGCTCTAGACGGAGACGGACATTCCATATCGCCCTATTCCAATGTCGAGCAAATCATGGCAATGGCAAATGTCTATACTTATTATCATGATCCGACGGACAGTGAAGCCTTTCTCGCCTATGCGAAAGCCTTGTGGGAAGCCTCGCATTCGTATACCATGTCCATCAGCGATGTCTATTACTGTTCCGGCTGTGTCGGAAAACATGCAGATGAGCTGGAAGAAAAGGAGCTTCTGAAAGAGGCGGAGGAAGAAAAAGAAAATCCCAATGCAGAGCTTTCTTATGCAGAGTCTGCAAAATCTGCAGAAACGTCAGAGTCTGAGGTCAGCCCTTCCCAGGAAAGCAGTGCGGCTTCCGTAATCACTGCGGGGCTTGCCGGTGCCAAAAACAAAGCAGCAGAAGGAGAAGACCTGGCATCTCCATCCGATGCCGAGTTTTTAGAGACTCTTTCCGACACAGACACAACTGCCAAAACAGCGCAAAAAAATTTACAGGATGCTTCCGAGGTTGGAAGTGAAGCAACTGTTATACAAGAAAGCCAGACTCAAAAGAAAGATATGGAACCGATCGGCACGATTTCTGATGAGGAAGAAGCCTTGAGCTGTCCCGGACATGTCGATTTAACCATTACCTTAAAGGTTAGCGGATTTACCGAGAATAACAGTTTGTTTGCCCTGGATGCGATTGGAAATGAGGTAAGCCAGGATGGTGAAAGCGGATGGCAGGGCTGGACAGAGGAAAATCGACAGACCGCCATCACACTTGCTTCTCAGGATTGGTATCAGAATTACGGGCTGAGCATTTCTTCGATTTCCACAGGCACACCGCTTACTGCCTCGGAAATCGAAGAATACCTGGACGCACTTCCTTCTGACATTTCCGAAACCAGAAAAGAGCTTTTGCGTTTTGCACTCAACTCGGTCGGCAAGGTTCCCTATTACTGGGGAGGAAAACCATCGGCACCCAATTATGACGGCAATCATTTTGGCGTCCTGACCTCACCGGATGTAGATGGGCGTACCTTAAAGGGACTGGACTGTTCCGGATGGATCAGCTGGGTATACTGGTCCGTGACCGGGGAACGTCTGGCTTACGAGGGAACCAGCGGCCTCGCCGCCCTTGGAAAGCGAGTAAACAGAGAGGATTTAAAGCCGGGAGATATCCTGATTCGAACCGGGGAGGATTCGCATGTCATCATGTTTCTTGGTTGGACTTCGGACGGACGGATCCGCTGCATCAATGAGACAAGTGGTTCCGTAAACAATGTTACGATCTCGGTCCGTGATGCTGGGTGGCCTTATTGCCGCAGCCTGATCGATTAAGTGCGCAAGTGAGCCGTGCTGCACGGCCGGAGAGGAGAAGACGTTTTGAATTACAGAGATGAAGCATTTGATAATGATGAGCTGACCCGCATGAGATCCAGACAGCAGCGGCGAAAACGGGGTATCCCATCCGGACAGATAAAAAACGTGCGGAGTCAGGGCACAAGAACTTCCTATTCGGTTGATACCCGGAAAACGCAAAATGATGATTCTTCCTTCGAGCTGGATCCGGATCAGATCGAGGAGCTGGATCTGGATGATTATGATACCTATGAAACTGCACTGCAGCAGGAGCTAAACCGCACCATCGCCCAATCAGAAAACGTACAGAAACCGGTTTCGGTGAAAAAAACAATGAGACAAACTTCTTCTGCTTATGAAAAAAACAGAAGAAAACGACGAAAAAAAAGGCATTTTGGCAAATTGCTGATCTTTGCAGTCTTCCTTTTTGCAGGAATCCTTCTTTACCGCCATGTCAGGGATAATGGTTACTGGACCATTGCCGTATTCGGTGTGGATTCCCGTGACGGAAATCTCGGGAAGGGAGCTTTATCGGATGTGGAGATGCTTGCCAGTATCAACAAAAAGACCGGTGAAATCCGTCTGGTTTCCGTATTTCGTGACAGTTATCTGCGGATTTCCGATCAGGAAGATGATTATGACAAAATCAATGAAGCCTATTTTCTCGGAGGTCATGAGCAGGCCGTACATGCGTTAGAGAGCAACCTGAATTTAAAGATCGACGATTATGCTACCTTCAACTGGAAGGCCGTTGTAGATGCCATCAACGTGCTCGGAGGGATAGACCTTGAGATTACAGATAAGGAATTTGCCTATATCAATTCCTTTATCACGGAGACGGTGAATTCAACCGGAGTTGGTTCTTACCAGCTGGAACACAGCGGGATGAATCATCTGGATGGCGTACAGGCGGTTGCCTATGCGAGACTGCGCCTGATGGATACGGACTTTAACCGAACGGAACGCCAGCGTAAGGTGCTTGGGCAGGCTATGGAAAAGGCAAAGGCATCGAATTTTAAGACACTGCGTACCCTGGTAGGAGCGGTTTATCCACAGATTTCTACCAGCGTCGGTGTCGATGATGTACTGACTCTGGCAAAGGGAGCAAAGAAATATTATATCGGTCAGACCTCCGGTTTTCCATTCTCCCATCAGGAGATGAAGATCGGGAAAAAGTCCTGTGTCATTCCTACAACACTGGAGAGCAATGTCGTGCAGCTGCATGCCTTTATGTACGATCAGGAGCAGTATGACGCACCGGATTCTGTAAAAGAGATCAGCAATTACATTGCCGCAAAAACCGGACTTGGAGAGCCTGGAAAGGATACAGAATCCGGCAAGAATGTCGGTGCGGAAGAAAACAGCGGAGGAGGACAGACAAGCAATAAGACGGAGCAGCCTGCTGCCACACAGCCTCCAACTAATCCGGCAGCGGAGGAAACAGGCGCAGTGATCGAAGAATCCTCCAAAACAGAAGAGGAGATCAGCGAGAGCACTCAATCAGAGGAACCAAAGGAATCAGAATCCTCAGCCGGTGTGATCCAGGCACCAAAGCCCGATTCAGATGCCTCAAAACCAACTGCTTCGGGATCTTCCGGTGAGGGTCCCGGAGTATCAAGCGGTCCCGGTGCGTCTGCAGAAGAATCCAAAACTACCAATGCTCCGACTGCAGCAGAAACCAAAGCTGCCCTGGAGGCACCCGGACATAATCAGGAAGCAGAGGCAACAGAAGTCGGCCCTGGAGTATAGGAAATCGCAAAAAAGGAAACAGGCCAAACAGTCTGTTTCCTTTTTTGTGGAAATCGTATAACGAATATTTTATTATTTCAACAGATCCAGTTTCTGCTGCAGCTGTTCAATCACAGATTTTTGCAGTTCAATCTGTTTTTCCTGAATAGAGATAGATTCTTCAAGATCAGCTTTTGCTCCGTCTCCATCCCCGGACTGCATCTTTTCTTTTGCAGATTTACGAAGATCACTGATTTTTCCGCGCGTATCGGAAAGATCCTGGTTCAGTCCCTTGATGCTCTCTGAGAGGTCAACGGCTTCGCTGCTGTCTCCTCCGTTTGCTTTGTATTCTTTCTGCGCTTCTTTAACTTCATTAATCAAGGTTTTCTTCTCATTAAGCAGATCGACAAGCTCTTTCGTGTTGGAATCCAGGGTCTCACGATAGGAAGCAAGCTCCGTACGGATCTGGGCACGTTCCTCCCGTCCTTCTGCTTTTTCTGGATTTTTTACTGCTGCAAGGGAAGTAAATGGAAGTGCAAGACACAGGCCAAATGCAATAAAACCGGTTTTCATTTTTCTTTTCATCATAACAATCGTCTCCTTTTGTACATTGCGAAAATTATCTGCAATATGCTTTTCATGATTCGGATCTTCCTTGATCCTGAAATCATTTTACAACAGCTGCCTGGTTCATTTCGAGGGAAGAACTGTGGCAAAATTGTGGCAGAACTTTACCGAAGGGAAAATGGCATGTTACAATTAGAAAAAGATGAAAAAATGGAGTGATAAAACATGAATGAAAAAGAACGCATTTATCTGGCTGATGATGAAAAGAATATACGGGATCTGATGTTGGCCTTTCTTGGAGAAGAGGGATTTGCTGTAAGCGTTTTTGCAAATGGAGATGAATTGATGCAGGCCTGTTTGCAAGCGGTTCCGGATCTTGTAATATTGGATATTATGATGCCGGGAACAGACGGGCTGAGTGTTTGCTCAAAACTTCGAAATCAATACCCTGATCTTCCTATTATCATTGTATCCGCAAAAGACAGCCCCTACGACCGTGTTACAGGACTGACACTTGGAAGTGATGACTATCTGGTGAAGCCGTTCTTGCCGCTGGAGCTGGTCGCCAGGATCCGTGCATTGCTTCGCAGAAGCAAACGTACGGATTCCAAGGAAAACCTGTCGACAGCAGAACTGACATTTGGATCTCTTACGCTTTATCCGGAACGGCGTACCGCTGTACTGGATGGAACTATCCTGTCCTTGACACCAACGGAATTTGATTTTTTAACCTATCTGGTTGAACATCAGGACAGAGCTGTAAGCAGGGATGAACTGCTAAAAAATCTTTGGCAGTATCAATGGCAGGCAGACACCAGGGCAGCAGATGATCTGGTAAAACGTCTGCGAAGAAAATTGCGGGAATGTAAAAGCCATGTAAGAATCGAAACGGTGTGGGGATTTGGCTTTCGTCTTGAACTGGATAAGGAGTCCTTATGAAAATGATAAAGAAAAAACGGCCGCTTCTATGGTATATTTTAATACCGGTTTTATTGACCTTGATTTTGATTCCCCCCTTATGCTGCCTTGTATTCTGGCATTTTTCCAATCAATTTTCCCACTATGCTGCTTCCAATGAGCTGGGAAAGGTCCAAGAACCGATGACTGCTCTGATCCGAGAAACCTTTTCTACAGATCAGGAAGGACTAGGAGCCGAGGCCAGAAAAATACAAGTACGCGATTTTCTGCTGCAGGCACAGACGATCCTGAATGAAAGTGGTGCAAATGCAGAACTGATCGTATTTGAATCCCAGGGGAAACCTGTTTATCCCAAAAATGAGGAAAAACTTGAATACCTGCAGCCCCTGATTGAAGAATGTCAGGATCTTCAAAACAAGGATTTTTCCGACAATCAATTGTCGGAAATTGCCATAAAGACCGGGATAGGAACTTATTTGACTGATTTTTACAAAATTCCCATACAGCTGCCTCAGATCGGTTATGTGGTTGTGAGCTGCTCGATGACACGTCTTACCCTGTGGATGCGACCGGCCATGTACTGGATCTTTCTGCTAAGCAGTGTTTTGGTAGGACTCTGTTTTGCTTCTGTATGGCTGATGACGAAACAGATCACAACACCTCTGCAGCAGCTTTGCCGGGCTGCAAAAAACATCGGTGGCGGAGACTTTGGAGAAATCCAGGGACCCTGTCCTACGAAAGAACTGGAAGAGCTGCGTGTGGAAATGAATGGGATGATCCGGCAACTGAAGCATTCCGGTGAGATCCAGAAGGATTTCTTTCAGAATATTTCCCACGAATTGCGAAATCCCTTAATGTCCATCAGCGGTTATGCTCAGGGAATTGAACATGGGATTTTCAAGGATCCGCAATCAGCTGCCCACACCATTCTGGAAGAGAGCGCCAGGTTGACAGAATTAGTCAGCAGCCTACTTACCCTTTCCCGTATTGAATGCCGAACTTTGGAACAAACCATGAATCTAAGTGCGATTCCCATTGATGAAATCCTGGAAGACTGTCTGGATCGAGTAAGCGGACTGGCCATAAAGAAGAAAATCCCAATCCGGATTGTTCCATACCGGGAAGAGGAAGCAGTGCTGGGTGACGGCGAACTGATCTGTAAGGTTCTGGAAAATTTTCTGACAAACGCCCTTCGATATGCAAAATCCGAAGTGGCAATACGAGTATTGCCGGAAAGAAATCAAACTTCCATTTCCGTGGAGGACGATGGAGAGGGAATTGCTGCAAAAGACCTTTCTCATCTGTTTGAACGATGTTATAAAGGAAAAGGAGGTAATTTCGGAATCGGTCTGGCGATTGCAAGCTCTGCTGCAGAGCGCATGCAAGGCACGGTAAAGGGCGAAAATCGTCCGGAAGGAGGAGCTGTCTTTACACTTACCTTGCAGCGCCCGTCATAATGCATAGAAAACATTCTGTATGGCTATGGGATTTGTGGAATAGGACAAAATAAAAAAAAATTTAAAAAACTATTACAAAAAAACACTTTTTCCGCTATAATAGCATTTTGTTGAGAACAATAACGTCTATATTAAAAAAACGCAGTGAGATGCACACCAAAATCGGACAATTGCCGTTTTTGATATCTGAATTCAGAATGCAGTGGAGTCGCAACGAGTTTGTCGACTCCGCTGCTTTTTCATTCATAGGAAATTGTTGTCAGGCGGCTATGAGGACTGTGTGCAAAACAATTTAGGAGGAAATGTTATGCCAAAAAATTTAAAACAGGAAATCATTTACGGGATCATGATGGTCTTTGCTATGGTCTATGCCATGGTATGCTACAATGTAACCCTGGATGTCGGAGAAATGCAGAACTTTGTGTTTGCTGCTGCACTCCATGAACTTCCGATCATGTGCCCGGTGGCTTTTCTCTTTGATTTCTTTGTCGTAGGACCGATCGCAAAAAAGATCACCTTCCGCATCTTCAATCCGGCAGAGGATAAGATCATTTTTGTGATTTTAATGATCTCGGTGCTTTCCATCTGGATGATGTGCCCGTTTATGAGCCTTGTGGCAACCATCCTGTTTAAAGACGGTCTTCAGCCGGAATTTTTAAGCATCTGGATCTCTACCACCATCAAGAACTTCCCGATGGCATTCTTCTGGCAGCTGTTCGCAGCAGGCCCGCTGGTACGCTTCATCTTTGGTAAAATCTTCCGCTAAGGAAACCAAAGGCTACGAGAGAGTAAGCGAAGCAGGCATCCCGGATTATCATGTAAGGCAGGCATTTTTCGTTCGAAAAATGTCTGCTTTTTTTCGTTCTCATACTTTTTTCGTTCTCGTATTGACACGCATATTTCCTCATGATATAATAATGACAATTTATCGATAGAAACATGTTCTGTTTCTGAGTGATCTACTTTCGGTATTATTCCGGCTCCGAAAATGCATTTCGTAACAGTTTGATATTCTATATTTCCCAATTACAATTTATTTTTTCGGATCGTCAATTCTATCTTTTGTTTTGTCTTTTTGTCCCATTATAGGAGAGGAGCGTGGCTTTGTCTGTACGCACAGGATTAAAAAATCTTCTGATATCTTTCTTTTTTGCTGTCTTTTTTTGGAATGGATATTTATCTTTGAATACCATATATGATCATAGTATGGGAAGGAAAGCCTATATGGATCTTAGGGATCGTATATTGGAAGAAAGAGCCTTGGAGTCTTTTTCTGTCAGTACAACTCAGGAACAGACAAAATGCCTGCAAACCCTCCCGGATCTCAACGAGATCGCGCTTTCTCAGATCAATCCTGATTATGCAGCATGGATTTTTATTCCGAACACAAATATCAATTATCCGGTTGTATATCCTAAGGATAACGCAGCCTATCTTACCAAAACCTTTGCCGGACAGAACCGGTCCTGCGGATGTCTTTTCTTCGATTGCCTTAAATCTCCGTTTTCCCAGCCAAATACAATCATTCATGGCCATAATATGAAATCAGGTGAGATGTTTGGCGGCTTGAAACAATATCTGTTTGAGGAATATGCCTGCGCACATTCCAATCTCTTTCTCTACCATGATGGAAGCTGGGATCATTACAGCCTCTATTCCGTATATATAACAGACAATGGGGATTTCTCCCCATTTCAGAGTCATTTCCCTGAAAATGAAAATTACAAACGATATCTTGTGAGCAGTTATTTAAAAAGCAGGATCAAGCCTCAGGCTTCGGTCGATGGGGAGGAATTGCTGACGCTTTCTACCTGTCATGGAAACACGCAGAAACTGATCCTGCAATGGATCCGATCCGGATCAGAAAATAAGGGAGGGTATGAATGAAAATTGTTTCAGGCTGGTTAAGCAGGATCGCAACGATGTTTACGCTTTTGGTTCTTGCATCTGCGTTTGTCTTTGTGACTCCAAGGTTATTTGGAATCGATCCCTATATTGTGGAATCCGGTTCCATGGAGCCGGTGATCCATACCGGAAGTATTGCTTATATCAATACACATGATACAAGGGCATCACCTGGAGATATTATTACCTTTCGTGTTGGAGATTCTCAAAAACTGGTCACACATAGGATCAGCAGAGAAGAAAACGGACAGTTTTTCACGAAGGGGGATGCAAATGATCAGGAAGACCTTGTGCCGGTTGGTAAGGAGCAGATTGTCGGTACCTATGTTTATTCTGTACCAAAGGCCGGCTATATCCTGGCAAAACAAGAACGGCTTTTTCCAGTACTTGCATTCTGGATCATCGGACTCAATCTGCTTGCCATGATCGCAGGTGCATGGACCAAATTCTGATTTACTAAGGAATTGCGTCTTATGAATCAAAAAACATCTAAGAAATATAGAAAGAACGGCATATTCATGGTGGCTTATGGGCAGGTTCGATTCCTGCCATATGCATGAGAAAGTATTTCACATACACTGTTTCCACAATCTGGGAATGTGAAATGCTTTCCGGATCCGTAGAACGTGGAAGCTGCGGATGATGCGCCATACCGACGAAATGCGAAAAATTTTGAAGGCTGGCTCTGAACAATTACTATTTTAAGAAAGGAAGATCTTTATTCCACAAAAGATCAAGGGGGTAACCATATGAGAAAATACTTTACAAACAGCGCAAGAAAAGCAGCACTTTTCCTGGCAACACTCGGCGTACTCGGCTCCATAGCCGTAGGAGGTACTATGGCGTATCTGACCGATACGGAAGGAGCAACCAACACATTTACCGTAGGAAAGGTCCAGATTGACCTGGAAGAGTCTCACTATCCGGGAAATAACAGTGAGGATGTCAAAAATCTGGTTCCAAACCAGGAAGTGGCGAAGGATCCGATCGTTGAAAATACCGGGATCAACGATGCCATTGTTTTTCTGACCGTTGAGGTTCCAAACGATAACATTACCGTGGTAAAGGCCGACGGAAGCAAAGGAACCAAGACCCTGACCGATCTGTTCTGGTTTAAAAGCAGTACAGACAAGCAGGGCTCCTTTAAAAACAGCTGGAACAGCAGCTGGCTGGAGCTGACTGACAAGGAAGTAACTGCGACAGACACCGCCAAAACTCACAAGTATGTTTTTGCATATAAATCTAAGGTTGCAAAGGGAGATAAGACAACTGCTCTGTTTGATAAGATTCAGCTGAAAAATATTTTAGAGGGCGAAATCGACGCTTCCATCCAGAACATTGTCGTCAATGCATATGCGATCCAGGCGGCAGAGGTGCTGGAAGGAGAATCCACAGACCTAACCGATACGCTCGATGCAGCAGCCTTAGGAAAGATCTATGATATCTATTTTAAACAAAATGGAACTGCAGAAACCAATACGGTAACCAAAGAGGCTGCCACCGGTAATGCAAAGGATCTTTCTGGCAATACTCTGTGAAAACAAAAATAATCTGTAAGGCTCCCGTACCTTTCTGGTTACGGGTAACCTTCTCGCGCATGCTGCGATGAAATCTGTCAAAACATGGAGATATTCAATGAGAAAGAAAAACTATATGGCGCCGGCATTCATGCTCATCATGGCATTTGCAGCACCGCTGTCCGTGCATGCGCGGGAATATACAACGGAAGTAACAAACCATGTGTCGATCGGTGATATCTCAATCACATTATCCGAATATGAGCTGGATGAAAACGGCAAGGAAATTCCCTATATGGACAATAAACTGGTATCACCCGGGCAAACGGTGGATAAGATTGTCCGGATCACGAATCAGGCGAATCCCTGCTGGCTTCGTATGAAGGCAGAATATACTGCAGAAGGCGGCTTGAGCGGCATTACGGATCAGGATCTTTCGCTTGCGTCTGAAAAATGGATAAAAATCGGAGATTATTACTATTATCCGGATCCCGTAGGAAAAAAAGAGAGCATTGATTTTATCAAAAATGTAAGAATTCCAAAGGAATGGGATAATGATTATGCCAAGAAGGAGTTTTCCATCATTATGACGGCCGATGCTGTTCAGGAAGCAAATTTTAAACCCGACTGGAACAGCAAAGATCCCTGGTTTGGCACCGTGATCGAAACCTGTGTTCATACCGCCTACACCACGAAGCCTACAGAAGAAGCAGCTTTTTCGATTGCTTTTGAAAATGGGGCCGACGGACTTGTACGGACGGGAGACGATTTTTTTTCAAACTGGGAGAATCTGATGCCCGGAGATCAGGCAAGCGGAACGGTTCTTTTAAAAAACAACTATGCCAGGACGATCACGATGTGGTTTCGAACCGAAACCATCGCAGAAGATGCTCTTTTAAAGGCACTTTCACTGGAAATAAAAAGCGGAGAGGAAAGCATTTATTTGGGTACCATGGATGGATTTTTGAAAGATCCGGTAAAGCTTGCTGTTTTAAAGAAAAATGAAGAAAAGCTTCTGACATACACCGTTACAGTACCAAAAAACCTGAACAATCCCTATGCTCTATCAAAAACCAAGACAAAATGGATCTTTACGGCAGATCTGCCAAGCTCATCCACAGGAGGAAGCAGAGGATCGTCCGGGACTTCTTCGACTGTTTTTCATGCTGTTCCCGTCCTTACACCGACGGCTACGCCTTCCGAAGCAGAGCCTGTGCCAAAGCCAAGCGAACCGGAAGATGGCAAAACCACAACTTGGACCACTCCAAAGACCGGAGATGATTCCAGAGTATGGATCCATCTGATGTTAACCGGCTTATTCGGCTGCGCTGCCATCAAAATGACAGCAGCCGGAAAAAAGAAAAAGGAGGCGCATGAGCATGAAAACTAAAAGGAATGCTGCTGCGGTTGCCGGAATCCTGCTTGTCATGGCCGTATCTGCCGGTGGAACATTTGCTTATTTTAGCTATGCAAGATCCTTACAGAATCGGATTTCAGTCGGTACAAATACCATCACCATTCATGAGGATTATACTCCGCCGAAAAAAATGGAAGCCGGTGAAAATATCTATAAAAAGGATGTAAAAATTAAAAACACGGGAACAATTCCCTGCTTTGTCCGCGTATATGCCGCTTTTTCGGACTCAAGTGTCATGGAGAAATCCGCATTTTCTGCGGATGGAATAAACTTTGTTTCAGCAGCTTCCTATGCAGACCATTTGCCGGACGGCTGGGTGTATATAAGCGATGCAGAGGATGCGGATCTTGGCGGTTATTATTACTATACCGAACCTCTCCCGGCAGGAAAAGAAACTCCTTCCCTCTTTAAAAAAGTAAAAACTACCTTTACAGATGCAAACGCTGTTCTGGATTATGAAATCATTATATATGCAGAATCCGTACAGATACTGGATAAAGAAGGTCAGGAATTTTCAGGATCCTCTCTTTTTGAAGATGCCTGGAAGGAGTTCCTGGAACAAAAGTAGAACAGAAAGGAACGATTATGGAAGATCAAAACAGCATGATAAAAGCATTCCGTCTGAACATGAAGCGCTGGATTTCCATACTCCTTGCCTTCGCCCTCGTCATAACAAACGTTCAGATCCCGGCCCTTGCCGCTGACGGATATCAGTCCTATCTGGATGGCTGGTATGTGCAGGCTGCATGGAACACCTTAAATCTGAATTATACATGGAACGCAGAAGAAACAGCGACAAGGCAGCCAAAAATTGTTGTGACATACCGGATGAACCATGCAAAAAAGGAATATCCGGCCGGTTCCCTCACCTTCACCATACCGGGAATCGGAGGCGCAGGCCGCATGAGCATGGAAAAAGCAAGTAAGCTGGCGGCAGATCAGGCAGATTCCGAATGGAACTATACCTGGGATCCGGTAAGTGACATCTATACCTTCAGCAACCGGTTCGATGTGAAGACCGGGCAATCTGTCTCCGGAGGCTTTGAGCTTTTGTGGACCCTTAATGCAAGACATTGTGAAAACGGATTTCAAAGAACCGAAAGTCCAACATTCTCCGTTTCCGGAGCCGGTTCTATCCGAATGGAGCCCTTGAGCTACGCCTTTACCTCGATTCGGGATCGATACCGGATTTCGTTTACGAAACGACAGCTGCACGAGGATGAGTATGAGGATGCGGATAAAGCTTATACCTGGTATTATTTTCGCACCCGCTTTGATACCGATTATCTGGCCAGAGGGCTTTATCGATCCAATTATTTTATTTCCGTAGAACTCCCGAATGGGGCAGCGGATGAGGATGTGATCGCAAAGTATAACGGCAGGATCCTTTCTTTAGAGCGCAATGCAGACGGTGATCTTGGTTTTTATCCCTTTAAAGACAGACCCGGAGATGTCACCTATCAGGATCAGGACGGCAACGAGATCACACATTATGAGGATGTCCTGCTTGGATTTAGACAGACCTCCCTAAACGGTCAGGAAATCACCGTAAAAGGCCATATGGATCGCCTCTATCAGGATGAGGAAGACTGGGTGACCACGGCAGGCGAGCATGAATGCGTGGATGTGGAGGATGTATTTACCGTGACGGGCTACCGCTTTAACCATCATGGATACATCTATGGACATGACAAGTACAACTTCGATTACGAAAGACTTGGAAATACTTACTTTGATCGAGATGATCACAGCGAACCGAAACATTATTCAGATCGTTTTCCGGCCACCGGTCTGTATGACGGCAAAGTCGTAGAATTCAATCTTTACGGACTGGCTAAGAGAGATTATGGCAATTCCAACGCAAGTTATGCGTCTTTGGATGATGAAATTTCCTTAGCCGCTCTGGAGGATGTAATCCCGGTAGCCTCTGCATCGGATGCTGAGCTCATAACCGAACCGGAGCTTATGGATTGGAATGATATCGACTGGAGAGTGCATGGGCTTGCGGATGAATGCGAGGTATTAAACGGCATAACTTACGGGGAGCTTCATCCATCGGATGTGCCGGTGGCTACAGCTTCCGACGCAGACAGCATCATCGATGAAGAGGAAGAACTTTCCGAAGAGGCTGAGATCTCAAAAAGCGCAAAAGCAACACAATCCAATGCAAAGAAATTATCCGATCATAGCGAAGGTAACCGCTTTTTATCGGCCATTTCCGGATTTCTAAAAAGATGGCTGCCGGATTGGTCTGTCACAGCCTATGCTGCAGAACAGGGAAACAGTACAGACAGTGATTTAGAGCAGGACTATCCATACGAAAATGCACCGGCTACGTCCTCCAATGTCAGAAAAAAAGATCCATCCGAGGCTGCTTCTGACATTATGGCAGCAGCTCTTTGGGGTGAGACTTCAAAAATCACAACAAAACCAGGCGGAAATCAGACCGGACACAGCCAAATTCAGGAAGATCAGGAATACTCCCTGATCATGGGAGATGACATGCTTGCTGTTACCCTGCAGGACGGTTCGATGCGGACCTTGGAAGACGAAGAGTATGATATGGTCTACATAACGGTTCCTGGTACTGCAAAAGCCTACGATTATGAGATCTTCGGAGCCGATACCAGAGACACGCATTTCGATGAATTTGTGCTTCTCGATACCGGAAATACCGGATTTGCATCCACCATTGTACTGCCGGATGGCGTAAAAAATGTATTCATCCGCGTGAATGGAATTACAGGAACCTATGCTTATTATGCCAAAATCGGAGTCCGACTGCACCTGGACTGGGCAAGCGAGCGGGAAAAAGCAAGTTCTGACCAGGTAAATCGTGATGGAAAGGCCGTTAATTTTTCATACCTTCGTGCTCTTTATATCGACGAGGATGGATATGAGGTCAATGACTGCGCCCTTGAAGAATCGAACTATGAGCAAGATTACG
The DNA here is from genome assembly GCA_963589345.1 of uncultured Selenomonadales bacterium. Taxonomy (GTDB): domain Bacteria; phylum Bacillota; class Clostridia; order Lachnospirales; family Lachnospiraceae; genus Brotaphodocola. The sequence continues at coordinate 46,608 of CAVALB010000002.1, forward strand.
GAAAGGCTCTCGCGGAGCGGGACATGGATACCTATCAGGAATATCTGCTTCGCGATTATTCCAATGTATGGCTTCGCAATCCAATCACTAACCTGACTGCCAAGGCCGAGATGAAGTCCGTGGAAGGAAACGGAAAAACCGGATTTACGGCAGTGATCACAGGAGAAGGGACGATCCAAAGCGACAACAGCGGCACGCTGAAAACCTTTTCTTTGTATATGGAAATTCCATCCGGAATGTCTGTGGATCTGGATACAACAGAAACCATGATATCGGGAAGCGGTACTCTGCTTGGCGGCTCGAAAACAACGGATTTTCAGGATCACGTAACACTTTTGGAACGTGAAAACAACAAAAAGCATTATGTTGTGGCTGATTTTGATTTTTCAGATGCTCCGCTTGATGCTGCTTTAAAGACTACGGTTTCCTGTATAATTCCGGTAACGCTTTCCTATGCAAATTATATTTCTTACGGTAACTCTTATCGAACATACGTTTATCTGATGCCGCACGATAACGGTCTTGATCAGATCAGCGGTTCTGCCATCCGGTCGGATGCATTTGACCTGGATGAAAACGGCAGTCCGGCAGACTTGATGGCCTATGCGACGGATGTAAAAACCATTCTCGATGATGCGACGGAATGGCGTGAGTTTGTGTCAAAATATATCAAAAGTGCCTATTCCACAGGATTTGTTACAGATACGGTAACCCGTCTTTACAGCGACGCAGATTCTGTACAGGATCAAGAAAAATCAGAATATCAGTATCGCCTTGATTTTGGTCTTGGCTCATCCAATGCAAAAAAGATCATCTTCTTTGACCGGATCGAGCAGGGAGCTGAAATCGCAGCAGCAGGAAAAGAGCAGGATACAAAACAAAAAATCAACAGCGCATGGCAGGGAAATTTGGTATCCGTAGATACCTCACAGGCAAGAAGTCTTGGACTGGAACCTACCGTTTATTATTCCACCGATGCCGCACAACCGTTTGATCTTACCGACTCCGGCTGGAGTATGAAAGCACCTTCGGATCTGTCGACGGTGAAAAGTGTTGCAATCGCACTGGATACCTCGAATATGGAAGACGGGGTCATGAAAACCAAGCAGATGGCCTATGTACTCCTGAATATGCGGGCACCATCTGATCGAAATCTGATTGAAAAAAAGGCTGTAAATCAGTATACGGTTCAGTATGATGCCTATGGCCTTACCAATCAGTTTGAAGAAACCTATCTGCTGCCTTCCTCCGAAACCTATGTAAGGCTCCTTGACCGGGTCGGAAAGGCGATTCTTCAGAAAGTCGATGCAGACCATGTGACCAGAATCGATGAAAACGGGACAAAACACTATGCTTCTCTTACCGGAGCAAAGCTTCAAGTCTATGACAGTACCGGAAAAGCTTTGTTTGAGGAAGGAGGAAAAGAGGTAAACGCACTGGGGCGTATCGTGCTGAATAACGTAAGACAGGGCATATATTACTGGGAAGAGACGAAGGCTCCGACCGGATATGAGAAACTTTCCGGGCGCCATGCCTTTCCAATCGATGGAGTGCCGACTCTGTTTCCGATCGAGAATAAACGGATCCCCGGAAGTGTAACCCTCACAAAACGGGATGCAGATGACGAGACGAAAAAAGCACTGGCAGACGCAGAGTTTTCCCTGTATCAGACAGACGGAACACAAGTATTTGTAAGCGGAAGTGCCGGAAACTATACCTACAGCGAAACTTCGGCAAAAGGGAAAAACAGCTGCATCACCGGATCAGACGGAACCTTGACTGTTACCGGACTTCCATGGGGCTCATACTATTTTATGGAAACTGCAGCTCCGTCCGGATATCAGAAAAACGATACAAAACTTTCTTTTGAAGTCGGAAAAGATCAGTATTCAGAAACAACCGATACCATTCACACCACCGTAGAGGCCTTAAATGAGGAGAAAACCGCTTCCATCCGTCTGACAAAGACGGATCAAGAAACCGAAAAGCCCCTGAAGAATGCTTACTACGATGTGGCCATGCTGAAAAACGGAGAATATCAGAATATCTTCGAATATGTGAAAACCAATGCGGTGGGAGAGCTTACCATAGATGGCCTGAAATTCGGCAGCTATCGTTTTACTGAGGTGATGCCTCCGTCGGGCTATAAACTTGCCTCGGATCCGGTATATGCCACCTTAGATGCCTCAACAGCAGAAACAACGGTACTGATCGGGCAGGAGGATGAGAGAAAGACCGGCTCTGTAAAGCTGATGAAATTATCGCAGGATAGTGCACCTCTTGCAAATGCGGAGTTTTCACTTTACAAAAAAGGTGATACGCAAGAAGAGGATATCCTGATCCAATCCGGACTGCTGACCGGAAGTGACGGAACAACGGATATCGCAGAGGGGCTTAGCTGGGGAACCTACTATTTTATGGAAACAAAGGCTCCGCAGGGGTATCAGAAATCGGATACCAGACAGGAATTTACCGTAGACACTGAGACGGCGGGTACTGTTCAGACACTTAAGATTGCAAATGACAGGATTTTGGGGACTGTCATCCTTACCAAGATGGATGAAGCAACGAAGTCACAAAAGCTTGCAGATGCCCGTTTTCGACTCTGCCGAAATGACGGAAGTGTTGTAAAAACCGATCTGACAACCGGTACTGACGGTACCGTCACCGTAAATGATCTTGACTGGGGTTCCTATTATTTTGAAGAGATCCAGGCACCATACGGCTACGGGTTGAATCCGGAAAAAATCCGTTTTTCCGTGAACGAGGCAAACTGTACGGTAACGCAAAGTCTCATCTGCTATGATCCGACAGAACAGGTACAGATCAAAATCCATAAGGAAATCAATGACTGGCATGCACCGTTTGGAAATGCAACCTTCCTGTTCTTGATCCAGGGAACCGATATCAACAACGTTAGTCATTCCTGGACAAAATCTGTGACCCTCGAGGGTGGAAATCTCCATGCAAGTGTCATCCTTTCTGGGATTCCGGCAGGCACCTATACGATCCGCGAACGAAGTGTGGAGCGTTATAAACAAGAGAGGATCATACCGGTCAAAAATGTGATTGTGTCCGAGGATGGTATGACTGCAACCGCTGTCCTTACAACCGAAAAGGAAGCGGAGATGACCTTTGAAAACAGCCTGACACAATACGAGAAATTCAGCCATACGACTACGGCGGTCAATCTGATCGACAAAACAACGAAGCTTACCGGAATGCAGGTTGTATATCAGGGTGATGTTGTAATTGAATCAGAAACCGAAAGTAGTTACACCTTCACTGCAAAGGATTTAAAAGCAACAGTCTTTTACGATGACGGGACCGGCAGAGAGCTTCCTTTTTCCGATCTAAGCCTGAATCCTGCCACCGTCACAGGAAATCATACTTCCTCCGGTTCCGGCTATACGGTAACGGTTTCCTACACTGAAAATGGAATTACCGTAACAGACAGCTTCAGCGTTATGATCAATCTGCAGATTCCTTCTGCACCGTTTACCGTGACCTATCGTGCAAATGGAGGATATTTTGATGATGATACAGCAAAAACCACGAATCAGGTAACCTATGAGGCGTCCGGAGAAGACCAGGTGGTTGTGACAGAAGGAGAGGAAAAAACTCCCAATCATGTCAGAAAGAAATTTGCAGGCTGGTATACGGATCAGGCATGTCTGACCGGGTCGGAATTTTTTGCAGCAGCGTGTACGGAGGATATGACCGTGTATGCAAAGTGGGAGGAAATGACAGCTACCCTGATCGATTCCAGTTATAACAGTGTGAAAACATCAGAATTAAAATATTTAAACCAGATGCTTGTGAATGTTGCGGGAGATCCGCATGAGATTACTGCCTTTTTGCATTCTGCCGTGAAGCCGACGGATGCAGTCATTGCAAGCGAAGCCCGCGTTATTTCGACGGAGACTTCCGATGCGCCGATCTATTTGTGGCGTGACGGCACTGCGCTGAAATGGTGGTCAAAGGCAGAGCATGTAAAGGCCGGAAGCCTGGAATATCTGTTTGGCACCTCGAAAATCGATTTCGACACAAATGACAACCTGAAGGATACAACAAATATTTTTGTCAATCTGAGCGATATCAATGGATTGTCAGACTGGGATATCAGCAGGACTGAGAATCTTTCCAGACTTTTCCAGGGATGCGCAAAGCTTACAGATCTCACTCCGATCAGCAGCTGGAATACCGCTATGGCAACAAACATGGAATCCATGTTTGCCCATTGTACGCTTCTGACAGACTTAAGTCCGATTTCCGACTGGAATACAAAGCAGGTGCAGGATATGACCTATCTGTTTCGCCACTGCACAGGTCTTACAAGCGTAAGTCCCCTTGCAGGCTGGAACACAGACAAGGTTACAACGATGTGGGGAACCTTCTCATTCTGCAAAAACCTTGCAGATCTTTCCGGGCTCGCATCTTGGGATACGAGCAAGGTGACGAATATGTATTGCACCTTCCGCTCCTGTGAAAATCTTCAGGATCTGACTCCGCTTGCGGGATGGAATACCGGAAGTGTAACCAATGTGGGGTATCTGTTTTCGAACTGTACAGGACTTACAAGCCTGACTGCCCTTACAAACTGGAATATGGAGAAGGTAACAACGATGCAGGCATTGTTCCAATCCTGTAAGAATCTGACCGATCTGACACCGTTAAGCGGGTGGCAAACAGGACTGGTTTCCAATATGAGCAATATGTTCTACCATTGCTCCGGTCTGACAAGCGTAGGCCCCCTTGACACATGGAATACGGAAAAGGTCACAGAGATGAGCAGCCTGTTTTCTCATTGCACCGGTCTTACGGATATCCGGGCACTGGCCGGATGGAATACGAGCCGTGTAAGGGATATGAGGTATTTGTTCTATGAATGCAACATGCTGGAAAATTTTGAAGCTCTGAGCGGTTGGGATACCGGCAGCGTAACGGATATGGGTTATCTGTTTGATTCCACAAAAATCACAAGTCTTACGCCTCTTACAAACTGGAATACAGGAAAGGTTACCGCCATGGACTTTATGTTTGCCTCCTGCAGAAGAGTCACCGATCTGACACCACTTTCCACTTGGGATACCGGCAGCGTGACAAATCTTCGTTCTGCCTTCACCTCTTGTGAGGGTCTTACTACCTTAGCACCGATCGCAAACTGGAATACAGGCAAAGCAACGACCATGTATGGCATGTTCTATTGCTGCACGAAGCTTACAGAGGCTTCCCCGATCAACGATTGGGAGATTGGATCCGTGACGAGCTTTGAGCGAATGTTCTACAGCTGCCCATCCCACCCGGAATTCACGAAACGAAAGGGAACCTGGAATAATGTGGGAACCTTCCTGCCTGCCTCCTAGTGCACTGACACGTTCATATTTCAACTAATTGACTTGTCTATTTTCCCATTGAACTGCGTTGACTTCAATCGACGATGCCACCGCATCGCCTCTTTCAGTCGCCTTGTCAATGAAAAAATATTCAGCGTCATTAGTTTGAAAATGAATGTGCCAGTACACTAGTGCCTCGTTTACAAAATAACCAGCCCATTTTCATGTCTGTAAATCAAAGTGTAAAGTTCAAAAAGCCCCAGCATAGTCTGGCATCTGTTATGCAGCGAAATATATGTATAGGAAAAACCTATAGTTTTTATATTGTATATAGTATTTTACAAATACTGAGAAAAGATGCATAATAAAGCCAACAAGCAAAGAAAACACGTTTGAACGTACAGGAGGAGAATTTGTATGGTTAAATTACATGACGGAGGCGTTTATCTCGTTAACGGCGAGACTCTTGTTCCGGAGGCAGAAGCTGCAAGGGTAGAGCAGCTGACCGGAAAAGCTGCTGCAAAAGAGGAAGCAAAAAAAGGTACCATTGCTTACGGGATCATGAAGGCTCACAATCAGTCCGACAGCATGGACAAGCTTCAGATCAAATTTGATGCCATGGTTTCCCATGATATCACATTTGTCGGCATTATCCAGACTGCCCGTGCATCAGGAATGGAGAAATTCCCGCTTCCTTATGTTCTGACCTGCTGCCACAACTCCCTTTGCGCAGTTGGCGGTACCATCAACGATGATGACCATTATTTTGGACTTTCTGCAGCAAAAAAATACGGCGGCCTCTTCGTTCCGCAGCATGTTGCAGTCTGCCATCAGTATATGCGTGAATGCTTCGCCGGCGGCGGAAAGATGATTCTGGGTTCTGACTCTCACACCCGTTACGGTGCTCTTGGTACCATGGCAATCGGTGAGGGTGGCGGAGAGCTTTCCAAGCAGCTCTTAAAGCAGACCTACGATGTGGCTTACCCGGGTGTCATTGCCATTTACTTAACCGGAAAGCCACAGCCGTTTGTAGGACCGCACGATATCGCACTGGCAATCTGCGGAGCAGTATACAAGAATGGTTATGTGAAGAATAAAGTAATGGAGTTCGTCGGACCTGGCGTTTCCTCCATGACCACCGATTATCGTAACGGTGTGGATGTTATGACCACCGAGACCACCTGCCTGTCCTCCATCTGGAGAACCGACAATGACACCAAGGCCTTCTTAGAGAAGCATCACCGCGGTGAGGAATTCAAGGAGCTGAATCCGGCAGAGGTAGCTTACTATGATGGTTGTGTTGAGATCGATTTAAGCACCATCAAGCCGATGATCGCACTGCCGTTCCATCCGTCCAACGCTTATGAGATTGATTACCTGTATGAGAATCTGGAGGATATCCTTCGCGAGACCGAGAAGGCTGCTGACCAGGTGGCAGAGGGCAGAGCACACTTTACCTTATTAGACAAAATTACAAAAGACGGAAAGCTTCAGGTTCAGCAGGGTATCATCGCAGGCTGTGCCGGCGGTAACTACACAAACGTAGTAGAGGCAGCTCATGCACTGAAGGGCAAGAACATCGGTGACGGCGAGTTCTATCTGTCTGTATATCCTTCTTCCCAGCCGGTTTATACGGATCTGGATCGTAAGGGACTTTTAGCAGACCTGATGGATGCCGGTGCAATCATCCGCTCTGCATTCTGCGGACCGTGCTTCGGCGCAGGAGACACCCCGGCAAACAACGCACTTTCCATCCGCCATACCACAAGAAACTTCCCGAACCGCGAAGGCTCCAAGCCAGGCAACGGACAGATGTCTGCAGTAGCTTTGATGGATGCACGTTCTATCGCAGCAACCGCAGCAAACGGCGGTAAACTGACTTCCGCTGAGACCATGGATTGTTGGGGCGATATTCCGGAGTACAATTACGAGGATCGCGCTTACCAGGCAAGAGTTTACAATGGTTACAACAAAGCTGAGCTGGATTCTGAGCTTCGTTTTGGTCCGAATATCAAAGACTGGCCGGAGATGGAGGCTCTTTCCGAGAATATCCTTCTGAAGGTTTCCTCCAAGATCCTGGATGAAGTAACCACCACTGATGAGCTGATTCCGTCCGGTGAAACTTCTTCCTATCGTTCCAATCCGTTAGGACTGGCTGAGTTTACCCTGTCCCGTCGTGATCCGGAGTACGTAGGCCGTGCAAAGGCTGTTCAGTCTCTGGAAAAAGAGCGTCTTGCAGGTCAGATAAATGCTGAAATCGCAGAGGTTATTAAAGTAGTCAATACCATTCCGGGTCAGGAAGCTGTTAAGGCAGAGGATGTTGAGATTGGTTCCACGATCTACTCCAACAAGCCGGGTGATGGTTCTGCCCGTGAGCAGGCTGCTTCCTGTCAGAGAGTTCTGGGTGCCCTTGCAAATATCACCCAGGAGTATGCTACCAAGCGTTATCGTTCCAACTGCATGAACTGGGGTATGCTTCCGTTCCACTTAAAGGGAGAGCCGACCATGTTCGAGGTGGATGACTATATCTATGTTCCGAATGTTCGTACCGCATTGGATGGTGATTTGACCGATATCCCGGCTTATGTCATCAAGAATGGCAAGGCAGAAGAGATTCATCTGTATATCCAGCCGATGACCGAAAACGAGCGCAAGATCGTAAAGGCAGGCTGTCTGATTAACTTCAATAGAAACAGATAAGATTCCCACCGTTTTACGGCTTATCTGCGACTATATATAACTCCTTATGTATGTGCAATGGCAAAAAGGGGCCGATCAGTGATGACGGCTCCTTTTTGTATGAAAAAAATGGTTACACGGATTGTTTCGTGCTTTGCACTCCCACAATCCTGCTTCAATTCGGATTCCCGTGGTGCTTTTGCCCCACTTCATCCTCATTGAAGGGCGTGTCAAAATTTAACTGCTGAAAAGTCTCTGCAGATCGTGTATAATTGAACAATGGATATTCCAAGAGTACATTGGAACCAATGGAGGAAAAACAGATGGAATTACGGCAGTTTACCTATGTAAACCAGGTGGCAGAAAGCGGAAGCTTCACGAAGGCAGCAGCAAAGCTTTTTATCAGCCAGCCGGCCTTAAGCAATTATATCAGCAAGGTAGAGGACGACCTGGGAGTAAAGCTTTTTGACCGATCAGCCTCCCCGTTAAAGCTCACCTACGCCGGAGAACAGTATCTGAAGCGGGCAAAGGTGATCCTTATGCAGATGGAAGAGATGAACCGGGAGCTTCGGGATATTACCCATCATATGTCCGGCCGGTTAAAGATCGGGTTTCCGAGTGAACGCATCATCTACATGCTGCCTCTGATCTTAAAACCGCTCAAGGATCGATATCCCGGCATTGATGTCGAGGTATCCACAGGTCCCGGAAATCAGCTGATCACGGAGTTAAAGGCAGGCAATATCGATTTTGCCTTTCTCCCGTACTGGAATCCCATCAAGGATGTGGTTCAGCAGCAGATCGTGGAAGAGGAGCTGATCTTGGTCGCAGCCAAGGGATATCTTTCGGGAAACTGCTTTTTAGACCGAGAAAAGAATGTCGTCAACTGGAGGGAGGTAGCGAAGCTGCCGCTCATCACGCTGAAAAAAGGACATGCCCTGCGCTCCAGCGTGGACGTCCTGTATGCCAATTCTGAACAAAAGCCGAATATCTTTTTTGAATCTCACAGCAATATGCTGTCCTACCGGCTGGCAGCCCAGGGACTTGGGATCGCCATCATACCGGAGATCACCCTGGAACTGATGGAGGGCGGTATGGAGGCGGAGGCTTACCATCTTTCAGATATGCCGATCCACTGGCCGCTTATGGCTTTATACCGGGAAGACAGTTATATCGGCGAGGTGGAAGAAGCCCTTCTTGATATTGCCAGGAACACCTTGCAATCACATAAGAAAAAGTTATGGGGTTCATTTGCAAAATGAAATTTTACTTATAGAGAGCACTCTCTTATAATGTGGTTAATGAGAATCAGTTTCACAAGCACAGAAGCTGGATCACGAATCACATTAAGGAGGGTGTTTTTTTCATGGGAAAGAATTTGACAAGAAAAATTCTCGAAGCTCATCTGGCAAAGCCGTCTGAGATGAAACCGGGAGATGAGATCTACATCAAGGTAGATCAGACACTGACGCATGACATCAACGCAGTTATGACTTATCTGGCATTTGAAGCCATTGGACTGGATCGCACACAGGTGGAGACCAGTGTCAGCTATCTGGATCACAACCTTTTATATCTGGATAACAAAACTCCGGACGATCACATCTACTTACAGTCCGTTGCAAAACGGTTTGGCGTTCATGTTTCAAGACCGGGAAATGGTATCTGCCATGCTGTACAGGTTGCACGGTTTGGCGTTCCGGGCAAGCTGAGCATGGGCGGAGACAGCCATACCCCGCATGGCGGCTCCATCGGCATGCTGTGCATCGGTGTGGGCGGAATGGATGTGGCTACGGCCATGACCGGTGTTCCGATGCGTCTGAAAATGCCGCAGATCATCAAGGTGAACTTAAAGGGTCATTTAAAGCCTGGCTGCAATGCCAAGGAGATCATCCTGGAGATGCTTCGCAGAGTCGGCATCAAGGGCGGTCTTGGAAAGGTATTTGAGTATGTAGGCGAAGGCGCAGCCACCCTCGAGGTCTGTGAGCGTGCCACCATTACCAACATGGGTGCCGAGATGGGTGCCACCACTTCCATTTTCCCGGGAGATGAGCAGGTACGCAGGTTCATGAAGGCTCAGGGACGAGAAGATGAGTATGTAGAGATGGTTGCCGATGCAGACGCAGAGTATGACGGAGAGATGGAGATCGATCTTTCTGAATTACAGCCGCTGATTGCCTGCCCGCATCAGCCGGATAACGTTATCCCGTTAAAGGATGCGGAAAAACGTAAGGTTCAGCAGGTCTTCATCGGAAGCTGCACCAACGCAAGCTATTCCGACATTGCAAAGGTCGCTCTGGTATTACAGGGAAGACATGTCCATGAGGACGTAAGCTGCACCTGTGCCGTATCATCCAAGCAGGTTTATAAGCAGCTGATGCGCGACGGATATTTAGAGATGCTGATCGATGCAGGCGTACGAATCTTAGAGACCGCTTGCGGACCATGCTGTGCGATCGGCCAGTCTCCGGCTACCAAGGGCGTGGCAGTGCGTACCTCTAACCGTAACTTCAAGGGACGTGCCGGCAATCCGACCGCAGAGATTTATCTGGTAAGCCCGGAAAGTGCTGCAGCTACTGCAATCCTCGGCACATTCGCAACTGCAGAGGACATTTTAGAAGCAGATGTTGCAAAGCTTGCTGCAATCCATGAGCCGGAAACCTATCCGGTAGATGATTCCATGATCATCAAACCGCTTCCGGAGGAAGAGGCAAAGAAGGTCGAGATCGTAAAAGGACCGAACATCAAATTCCTTCCGATCCCGGAGAAGCCAACCGAGCACTTATGCGTACCGGTCAGCTTAAAGACCGTGGACAATATCACCACCGACGATATCACACCGGCGAGTGCAGAGTTCTCCAGCATGCGTTCCAATATTCCGCTCATGAGCCAGTATTGCTACCATCGTTATGATCCGGAGTTTGCAGCCCGTGCAAAAGAAATGGGACAGAGCATCATCATCGGCGGCGAGAACTACGGCCAGGGCTCCTCTCGTGAGCACGCAGCCATCAACCCGATGTACCTGGGCGTACGTGCTGTCATCGCAAAGAGCATTGCCCGCATTCATAAGGGCAACCTGATCAACCATGGTATCATCCCGATGATCTTTGAGGATCCGGCTGACTATGACAAGATCGAACTGGGTGATGAACTCGAGATCAACGGTCTTTTAGAGCAGATGCAGAAGAAAGAAGTAGAAGTTCGCAATAACACAAAGAGCATCACCTTTAAGGCACGTCTGGAGCTTTCCGAAAGTGAACTGGAAGTAATCTCCTGTGGCGGTCAGCTTCGTTATCTGAAAAAACAGCTCGGCAGAGACTAAGATCAAAAAGGAGAAACGTAATGGGCGAGGAAAAAAAGAAGAGTTTTATTGAAGAAATGAAAAATCTGGGCGGTCTTCCGTGGTGGCTGTACCTGTTATGCACCTTTGCAGTATTAGCAGTAGCCTATACCGATACTCTTGGATATGATGCAATTTCCTTTATTGCATTTTCCATGGCAATTTCTATTTTACTTTACAAATTCGGCAAGGTTTTGCCAATCTGGAATACCTACATCGGCGGCGGCCTTTTGATGGTATTCTTCGGATGTGCCGTATTAAAGCAGTTGAACCTGATCCCAGAAGGCTATCTGGAGCTGGTTGATACCATGGTACAAGGCGATATCAACATCTTAAGCGTGTTCATCGTTGCACTGATCATGGGCTCCATCCTTTCTCTTGACCGCAAGGTGCTGCTTCGCAGCTTTGCAGGCTATGTACCGGCAATCCTCGGCGGTCTGGCCGGTGCCTGCGTACTTGGTGTAGCCATCGGCCTGGTATTCGGCGTTGCACCGATCGATATGATTATCAAATATGTACTCCCGATCATGGGCGGCGGAAACGGCGCAGGAGCAGTTCCGCTTTCTCAGATCTATGAGCAGATCAGCGGTGAGCCGGCTGCAAACTATTATTCCTTTGCGATCATCATCCTGACCATTGCAAACCTGTTCTGTATCCTGGCAGGCGCACTCTTAAACCGTCTGGGTGAGATAAAACCGTCCCTGACCGGTGACGGAAGCAACATCATGCCGGTAGACGGAGATCTGATCAAAGAAGATATCCAGGTAAAGGTAACCCTGACCGATTACACCGGAGTTCTGCTTTTGATGGGTGCTGTTTATGCAGTTGGCCGTCTGTTCAGCAAGGTACTCCTCCCAACCGTATTCGGAGCACAGATCCATACCTTCGCATACAGTATTATCTTCGTCGTTGTGATCGCGGCCCTTGGCATTGTTCCGGCTAATATTCGTGTAGCCGCAAGAAACATGCAGTCCTTCATGGTATCCGTTGTTGCATTGATGACCATGGTTGGCCTTGGCTTTGACTTTGACCTTGGCGAGCTGGTTGCAGCCTGCAGCCCGGCAAACCTGATCATTGCAGCAGTCATCGTGCTTGGTGCAATTCTCGGAAGTGCTCTGGTCGGCAAGCTGGTAGGCTTCTATCCGATCGATTCTGCAGTAACCGCCGGTCTTTGCATGGCAAACCGCGGCGGTGCAGGCGACATTGCCGTACTGAGTGCAGCAAAACGTATGGGCCTCATCAGCTACGCACAGCTTTCGAGCCGTGTGGGCGGTGGTATCGTACTGATCATTGCATCCTTCTTCTTCTCATTCTTCCTGTAAAACGGAAGAGTGATACAAAGGTTCGAACGAGTCGAAAAGATTCGTTCGAACCTTTTTTTATGAAACCATCATTGATAAAGCACAATGTTCGTTATAAATATATTATTCATTGCATTTATCCTATATAGATTCCGCTCTTTTCTGTATTAGACCGACGCAAGATTGTTTCCTATACTGTACTTAGAAACGATATTGAAAATATTTCGCAGCTGCAAACGCGAAAGGGAGGTTGGTTATGAAGGTAGAAGAAACTTACAGCTACAAGACATCCTCATCCAAACTGGTTCAGGTGGCAGAGATTGCGTCACGCTACAAGGGGCGGCCTGAGATGTTAATGAAGGTGATCACCCAGGTGCAAAAAATCACACCCGCTTTTTCTGCATCGGTGGCTTCCGTCATTGCAAGAGAGATGGGGATTCCACAGACGGATGTGTACAGCTTTGTCACATTTTACGCAATGCTCTCCGTAAAACCACGGGGCAAATACATCATTCGCATGTGCAAGAGTGCGCCCTGTCATGTAAAAGGAGCAAAGGAGATCGTGCGGGCCCTGGAGGATCTTTTGCACATTAAAATGGGAGAAACCACGGAGGACAACCGGTTTACCTTAGAGTACTGTCCCTGCCTTGGCATCTGTGAGGTTTCCCCAGCCATCATGATCAACGAAAAAACCTATGGAAACCTGACACCGGACAGTGTGAAAGCCATTGTAAAGATGTATATCCGTGAGGAGGTGGAAGACTGATGGAAGAGACGATTGTACTTCTGCGAAACAAGGGAAAGATTAATCCGAAAAGTGCCGCAGATTATGTAAAGACCGGAGGATATGAGGCTTTCAGACGGGCACTTTCCATGAGCGGTGCCGAGATCATTGAGGAATTAAAACAGTCCGGTCTTCGAGGACGCGGCGGCGCAGGCTTCCCGACTTACCGGAAGCTACAGTTTGCCTATGATGCGCCGGGTGACATAAAATATATCGTCTGCAACGCAGATGAGGGGGAGCCGGGTACAAACAAAGACAGAATCCTGCTCAGCACAGATCCCTGTGCCATTTTGGAGGGTATGGCGATTGCCGGAAAAGCGGTGAATGCCCATGTGGGATTTATCTACCTGCGTGCGGAGTATACCTATCTGATGCCGATCTTAGAAGCAGCGATCAAAAGCTCCATAGAAGAGGGCTGCCTTGGAGAAAACATCTTCGGAAGCGGTTTTGACTTTACCGTAAAGCTTCGTTCCGGAGCCGGAGCCTATGTCTGCGGTGAGGAAACCGCCCTGTTTGAATCCATCGAAGGAAAACGCGGTGAACCCAGATTTCGTCCGCCGTTTCCCGGTATCAAGGGTCTGTTTGGCAAACCAACGGTGCTCAACAACGTGGAAACTCTTGCAAACATTGCACCGATCTTTCGAAACGGAGCCGAGTGGTATCGGTCTTTAGGAACCCCAAACAGTCCTGGAACCAAACTCTTTACCATCTGCGGAAATGTCAAGCACCGGGGGGTCTATGAATTTCAGATGGGCATCAACTTAAAAGAGCTGATCTATGACATCTGCGGCGGGATAGAGGATGACAGGAAGCTTCTTGCCGTGCAGACAGGCGGTGCCTCCGGTGCGATCATCAATGCCGATCAGATCGACATGACACTGGATATTGATTCGGTCAGCGCCTCCGGCGGACGCCTCGGATGCGGAACCATCCTCGTGATCGATGACCGCAACTGTATCATTGACATTGTGCGAAACAATCTGGACTTCTTTCGGGATGAGTCCTGCGGCAAATGTACACCATGCCGGGAAGGCGGTACAAGACTTTATCAGCTCATCAGCAAAATTGCGGACGGACACGGAACTATCCGGGATTTAGATACCATTCAGGATCTTGCAGAAACCATGCGTCTGACAGCACTCTGCGGACTGGGTCATTCCACAGCAGTGCCGGTGACAAGCAGCATCCAGAATTTTTATTCCGCATATTTAAGCCATATTGACCGGGATCACTGCCCGGTATGCAGTCAAACAGGAGGAGAGTATTATGATTCATTTGAAGATTGACGGAGAATGCGTGGAGGTTCCTGAGGGAACGACGATCTTAGAGGCAGCCAGAAAACTGAATGTTCATATTCCGACTCTCTGCTATCATGAGGATCAGGCTGTCAAAGCGGTATGCCGTATCTGTGTGGTAGAGGTGGAGGGTCAGCGCCTGCTCCCGACTGCCTGCAATACGCCGGTTGCGGAAGGAATGGTTGTAAAGACAGCTTCTCCCAAAGTCATCAAGGCACGTAAAAATGTCATGGAGCTGATCCTTGCACGTCATCCACAGGACTGCCTGATCTGCTCAAAAAACGGTGCCTGTGAATTGCAGAAGGTGGCAAAGGACCTAAATATGAATCAGCCAAACCGTTATGAGATGACACTGCGTTCTTCCAAAAAGGATGAGTCCTCCCCCTGCATCGTCCGCGATATGAAAAAGTGTATTCTCTGCGGACGCTGCATGGAGAGCTGCGGCAAGGTGCAGGGTATTCAGGTCATGGCAAAAGAAAACCGTGGTTTCCATACCGAGATCGTGCCGCCCTACGGCAAGGATCTGATCGATACCTCCTGCGTGGGCTGCGGCCAGTGTGTCCAGGTCTGCCCGGTTGGTGCTTTGTCCATCCGAGACAATACCGATGAGGTCTATCGTCAGATGCAGGCCGGAAAAACCATGGTGATCCAGATGGCGCCCTCTGTCCGTATCAACCTGGCTGAGGCACTTGGACAAAAACCGGGAACCGTTTCTACCGGAAAGATTGTTCACGCATTAAAGAAGATCGGTTTTTATAAGGTATTCGATTCCGACTTCAGTGCCGATCTGACGATCATGGAAGAGGGAACGGAATTTTTAAAACGGTTAACTGAAGGCGGTATCCTTCCGATGTTCACGTCCTGCTGCCCGGCATGGGTAAAGTACTGTGAGACATATGGCTCGGATCTCCTTTCGCACCTTTCCACTGCAAAATCTCCGCAGCAGATGTTCGGCAGTGTGATCAAGACCTATTTCGCCAAGAAGGAAGGGCTGAAGCGTGAGGATATCTGCAGTGTATCTGTAATGCCGTGTACCGCAAAGAAATTCGAATGCAAACGTCCGGAGATGAAGGATGATGTGGATATTGTGATTACGGTAATGGAGCTTGCCAAGATGATCCGTACCGCAGGCATTGATTTTGATAACCTGGAGGATGCAAAGTTTGATGTGCCCTTCGGTCTTGGCAGCGGAGCCGCTCAGATTTTCGGAATCACCGGCGGTGTGATGGAGGCGGCACTTCGTACCGTCTACGAGGTCGTAACCGGTACCTCCCTTGAGGAACGCCTGGAGTTTACAGCCGTCCGCGGCTTTGAAGGAATCCGCGAAGCTACCCTTCCAATCGGCGATCTGACCGTAAAGGTTGCCATTGTCCACGGACTGGCCAATGCAAAGAAAATGCTCGAACTTGTACGGGAAGGAAAGGCCGATTACCACTTCATCGAAGTGATGAGCTGCCCCGGCGGCTGCATCGGAGGCGGCGGCAATGCACCGACCACCTGGAAAAAGCTTGCTGCAAGGCGTGACGCCATCTACAAGGAGGACCGAAACCTTCCGATCCGCAAATCCCATGAGAATCCTTATGTTCAGCAGATTTACAAGGAATTCTTAGGAGAGCCCCTCAGTGCAAAATCTCATGAGCTTTTGCATACCCATTATATCAGCAGAAGAGATCTGATCCGTTAAGCGGCTTGTTTTTTTCCCTGTCCTGATGTAAGATGTGATTAGCAAAAGTGAGGTTTGACATAACCCATCGACATCAGGAGGATAAAAACATGGCTTGTACAACAATTTTAGTGGGAAAACATGCTTCCTTTGACGGTTCTACCATAATCGCCCGTAACGATGATTCCGGAGCCGGTCATTTTACACCGAAAAAATTCGTGGTGGTTCACCCGGAGGAGCAAAAGAGGACATACCGTTCGGTATTGTCTCATGTGGAGATAGAACTGCCGGAGCATCCGTATTCTTTTACAGCAGTGCCGAATGCGGTGGCTGGAAAGGGTATCTGGGCAGCCAGCGGCGTCAATGAAAAGAACGTCGCTATGACCGCAACCGAAACCATCACCTCCAATCCGCGGGTACTTGGTGCGGATCCGCTTGTTGAATACCATCCGGCAGAGGATGGAAAAGAGGAAATTGCAGGAGGCATAGGTGAAGAGGATATCGTCTGCCTGGTGCTTCCCTATATTAACAGTGCGAGAGAGGGCGTACTTCGGCTCGGAAGTCTTTTAGAGACCTACGGAACCTATGAAAAAAACGGAATTGCCTTCCAGGATACGGATGAGATCTGGTGGCTTGAAACCATCGGCGGTCATCACTGGATCGCAAAAAAGGTTCCGGATGACCGATATGTGGTGATGCCGAACCAGTTTGGCATGGATGAGTTTGACCTGGAAGATGCCTTTGGTGAAAAAAAGGCACATCTTTGCTCTCCGGATCTGAAAGAATTCATCGAGAAAAACCATCTGGATCTGCGGCTCGATAAGGAGAGTGTATTTTGCCCGCGTGATGCCTTCGGAAGCCATACCGATTCCGACCATGTATACAACACCCCGCGTGCCTGGTATATTGAGCGCTGTTTAAATCCGCATACCTTTTCCTGGGACGGTGTCGATGCAGAGTACGGTCCGGAGTCCGATGATATCCCGTGGAGCCTGGTGCCGGAGAAGAAACTGACCGTAGAAGACGTAAAATATGTGCTTTCCACCCATTATCAGGGAACTCCTTATGATCCCTATGTCAGTCGCGGAGATCTGTCGGAGCGCGGCAAATACCGTGCAGTCGGAATTAACCGCAATGATTTTGTGGCTGTCATCCAGATGCGTCCGGATCAGCCGGAGGATGCGGCTGCGATCCAGTGGCTTGCCTTTGCCTCCAATGCCTTTAACGTGCTGGTTCCTTTTTATGCACGAGTTCATACGACCCCGGATTACCTCTCCAACACCACAAAAGAGGTTTCCACCGATAACTTTTACTGGAACAGCCGCCTGATTGCAGCGATGACCGATGCCTCCTACGGAAAATCCATCGTTCATGTGGAGCGTTATCAGCTGGCAGTCCAGTCCGATGCCTATGCCATCCTGCATAAGTATGACGCGCTGATGGAAGATGCGAAGGATCCGGAGGAGCGCCGCATTCTGCGGGAGGACGCGAACCGGGAGATCGCGGATATGTTAAAGGAAAAGACAGCAGACACTCTGGATAAGGTGCTGTTTGAACTGAGTAGCCAGATGAAGAATGCTTTTTCCAGATCCGATAACTAACCACTTCAGGAGAGCAGTATGAACGAGAAAGAACTGCGTTATATGAAATGCATTGCGGAGGCGGGAAGTGTCCAGAAAGCGGCTGTGCTGCTTCAGAAAAATCCCTCGTCCTTAAGCCGAGCCGTGCACCGGGTGGAGGAAAATATGGATATCATTCTGTTTAAGCGAACTCCGGAGGGACTCAGACCGACACCGGAGGGGGAGGCTTATCTTCAGGCTGCGGGGGAGATTCTTGCAATGTATGATGAACTGAAAAAAGACGCGGCGAAATAAAAAAAACAGATAGAAACCAAAAAATCCGGAGCATCTTCCATCTTCCAGGGTGAAAATGCTTCGGATTTTTTTGTGTTTTATAAGAACGTGATGCAAACCGGGCTTCCGGTCGGAATGATGTTTAAGGTTGGAATCAGCTGGCCGGTTGCGCTGATGAGACCGCATACCCGGATCCGCAAGGCGATTGATTCTATTTTTCTGGAGCATGGAGTCCGGCCGTCCAGTGTGGTCGAATCGTCCAATCACATGACACTGTATCTTTTGGCCAGCACCGGAATCGCGCTCAGCATCGTGCCGGAGGCAACGGTCCGCATGATGAATCCAATCCGGATTCCGCATATCTATTCTCTTGGCAAAGCCGGATTCCACTGGAATATTGGTGCAATCTGGAGTGAAGACCGGGAATTAAACAGCGCGCAGCAGCAGCTGATCAAATTGTTAAAAAGCCGGTATCTGTAAAAAATGCAGCCGGACGAGGTTCATACTTCGTCCGGCTGCATTTTCTGTTTTAAAAATCGGATAAATTCCTTAGAGCACCTCGAAAGCAGACGGCTGTCCGGATAACCGATGACCAACTTCCAGGATGCCTTTAGGGAAGCATCAAGCGGATAGCAAGCCAGATTTTCGACCCCGGAAAAAAGATTTAAATAGGACTGTGGCAGGAAGGTGATTCCCATCCCGGCAGCAGCCAGTCGTTTGGCAGTTTCCATGTTTTTGGTTGTATAACGGATAGTTGGTTTTATGGAAAGCTGATTTAAAATGGAATCCGCAACCTGCCGTAGCTTCTGTCGGCTGGCCACCATAAGAAAGGGTTCCTTTTCCAGCGCTTTCAAATCGTAGATACTTAAGGGGCGGTACTCTGGAAAATTATACCTTCGTGCCAGGGCAAGGGGCATGACCAGATAAAAATCATCCTCTGCCAGAAGCTCATAGTGAATGGCCTCATTGGGTATTTCATAATGCATGATGGAAAAATCCAGTTTGCCGGATAGCATGAGCTTATCAAGCTCTGACGAGTTGTTTTCCTTAAACTGTACCGTGATGTCCGGATAGAGCTCCTGAAACGCGGGCAGGATTTTCGGCAGCAGATAGGTTCCAAGATTCATGGGAATCCCAAAGGTCAGTTTTCCACGCCGCATCTGCCGGTATTCATCCAGATCCGTCTCAAGACGTTTCAACCGATTCAGGATCTTTTTTGCAGTTTCAAGATAGCGCAGGCCGAAGGCAGTCGGAATCAGACCATCCTGGGTGCGGTCAAAGAGCTTTTTTCCGAATTCCTGTTCCACCTTGTTTAAGGATTCACTTAAGGACGGCTGGGAAATAAAAAGCTCCTGGGCTGCCCTTGTGATGTTTCCGTGTTCTGCGATCGTGAGAATATAAAGAAGTTCATTCTGTGTCATTTGCAAGAGCCTCCGTATTTTTCATAAAGACAGTGTACCACACTTCATGCAAATTTCCTATAGGAGATATGCGATATTATGTATTTTACCTATGAAACCCTCCGTGTTAGAATGAAGACATAACAAAAAGGAAAACACATGGAGGAAGATCATGGAGAAGAGTGTAGAAAATGTAAAGGTTGCAGAGGAGAAGTTTGGTGAACTGATCCAGTCCGAGTTTGAGCGGATCGAGCGCATGAAAGCAGACAACGAGGTTACTGATTTCGATAAGCTTGAGAAAATCGTCATCGGCGTACTTCCGGGAGACGGCATCGGCCCGATCATCATGAAACAGGCACTTCGTGTACTGAACGATCTTTTAGCACCGGAGGTTGCAAGCGGCCGCATTGAGATCCGTGAGATCGAGGGTATGACCATTGAGAATCGTGCTGCAAAGCTGCAGAGCCTTCCGGATGAGGTATTCGAGGAGATCAAAAAATGTAACGTTCTCATCAAAGGACCGATGGTTACCCCGCGTGCCGGTGAGCCGTGGCCGAACCTGGTATCCGCTAACAGCCTGCTGCGCCGCGGTCTGGAGCTGTTCGCAGCCGTTCGTCCGATCAAGATCCCGGATAAGAATATCGACTGGACCTTCTTCCGTGAGAACATCGAGGGTGAGTATATCTGGGGCAACAAGGGTATCCAGGTTGATGAGGATCTGGCTGTAGATTTCAAGGTACAGACCAAGCAGGGAAGCGAGCGCATCGCAAGAGCTGCTTTCGAGTTTGCAAGAAAGAACGGAAAGAAAAATGTTACCATCGTAACCAAGGCAAATATCGTAAAGCTGGCTGACGGAAACTTTATCAAAGCTGTTCGCAAGGTAGGCGAAGAGTATCCGGATATCGAGATCCAGGAGCGTCTGGTTGATGCAATGTGCGCAAAGATGCTGGATCCGGAGTTCAACAAGGGCATTGAGGTTGTCGTTTTGCCGAACCTGTACGGCGATATCGTTACCGATGTAGCTGCAGAGCATCAGGGAGGTCTGGGAACCGCATCTTCCTCCAACCTCGGCAATAAGTATGCAATGTTTGAGGCAATCCACGGAACCGCTCCGTTCCTGATCAACCATGGCAGAGGTGACTACGCAGATCCGTGTTCTCTGATCCGTGCAGCAGGTATGCTGATGGCTCATATCGGTTATGCAGACCGCAAGGCAGTTTTGGATCAGGCCCTGGATATCTGCACCATCACTGAACGCAAGAAAGTTGTCACTACTGATGTAGACGGTGCAAGCGCAGCAGAATTTACCGATTATCTCTTGGAGACCATCGATAAGATCAAATAAGAAATTCCGCGAATCATTTGACATATCCCCCATATCAGGTGTCGGAGGCAGAAATACCAAAACTGCCTCCGGCATTTTTATATTTCCATTTTTGAAAGAGTGTGATATATTGTTAAAAAAGAAATAAATTTACACGAAATCGGAAGTGGATGAAATGAATGAAGCACGGAATGCAACCTCTGTGATCTGCTCGTCCTATGACAGTTTTTTTGAGGCAGAAAAAAAGATCGCAGATTTTTTGATGGAACATAAAGCAGAAGCAGCCGGAATGACCGTAGGAGAGTTGGCCAAAGCCAGTCAGACGAGCGATGCCACCGTATCGCGCTTTTGTCGTCGTTGCGGATTTAAGGGTTTTCAGGATCTGAAGCTTGCATTAACCCGGGAAATTTTAGAGGATGAGCAAAGAGAACAGGAAATCACCAATGAAATCGACCGGAATGATCTGGCACAATCTCTGAAAAATATTCTTGCAAATAAGATTGCCGAACTGACAGAAACCGTAAGGATGATGGACACCGACAACCTGGATCAGATCCTAAAAAAGCTGGAGCATGCCCGGATCGTCCAGCTGGCAGCAGTGGGCAATACACTGCCGGTAGCCTTAGACGGAGCCTTCAAATTCAGTCAGCTTGGGATCACAGCCGTTGCCGGAACCATCTGGGAGGCGCAGACCGCGTATGCCTTTAACCTTGGCCCGGAGGATGTAGTTCTCATCATCTCAAACTCCGGCACCTCAAACCGGCTTCAGGTTCTTGCCGAAGGCGCTAAGGAAAATGGGGCGACAGTCGTTCTCATTACCAACAATCCGGAATCTACCCTCGCAAAGATGGCAGACTACCGGATCATTACGGCGACCAGAGAAAAGCTCTTTACAGAGGAATTCTGGTTCTCGCGAGTCGCAGCCACTGCCGTGGTCGAAATCCTGTATCTGCTTTTGATGGCAGGGATGCCGGAGGCGGTAGCTCATGTGCGGCGTCATGAGAAAGCCATTTCCTCGGATAAACAGGCTGAGAGGTAGAAAAAAAACATAGTTAATTTACACAAAAGAAAGATGGTATTACCGGTTCGGTGTGCCATCTTTTTGTATTAATTGACGAAAATTTTTATGAAAAGAACTTTCACGCAAAACACTATTGACGAAAAAATAAATTCATATTATGATTGTCTCAACGATAAGAAATAGATTTTCTTAAAACCAAGGAGAGATGACATATGATTTACACAGTAACCTTTAATCCTGCTCTGGACTATGTGATCGCTGTGGATCATTTTGTTCCGGGCAAGATCAACCGAACAAAGGAAGAGACCATCGTATGCGGAGGAAAGGGCATCAACGTATCCACTCTTTTAGCCAACCTTGGCTATGAGACCACTGCACTTGGATTCGTTGCCGGTTTTACCGGAGAGGAAATTGTGCGGCGCTGCCAGAAGGCAGGTTTGCATTCTGACTTTATCCGCGTAAAAGAAGGCATGTCCCGGATCAATGTGAAGATGAAATCCGATGAGGAAACCGAAATCAACGGCAAAGGGCCAAGCATCACCGAAAAGGATGTTGCTCTGCTAATGGAACAGCTGGATGAACTGAACACCGGAGATATTCTGGTTCTCTCCGGCAGCATTCCTGCAAGCATCAGCAGCGGAATTTACAAGGAAATCATGGAACGGCTTTCCGGTCGCGGAATTCAGATCGTAGTTGACGCAGAAAAAGCCCTCCTGCTGGAAGTACTTCCTCTGCATCCGTTTCTGATCAAGCCAAACAATCATGAACTGGCTGCCATGCTGGATCGGGTTCTTGAGACAAAAGAGGATATCCTGAATGCAGCAAAGGAGCTTCAGACACGCGGTGCTCGTAATGTTTTGGTATCCATGGCCGGAGACGGTGCCCTTCTCTTAACAGAGGAAGGTGAGGTTTATAAAGAAGGAGTCTGCAGGGGAACGCTGATCAACTCTGTGGGAGCCGGAGATTCCATGGTAGCCGGATTCCTTGCTGGATATTTAAAGACCGGGGACTATGGATATGCCTTAAAACTTGGCACGGCCAGCGGAGGAGCAACCGCCTTTTCCTATGGGATCGCTACCAAAGAAAAGATCATGGAACTTATGACACAGCTGAACAAAAATTAGAGGGGGATGGAACGATGCGTATTACAGAATTGCTGAAACCGGAAAGCATTGGACTGAATGTATCCGTATCCACAAAGGAGGAGGCAATTGACCGCCTTGTGGCTCTCATGGATGCAGGCGGAAGACTGAAGGACACGGCCGGATATAAGGAAGGGATCCTGGCAAGAGAGGCCCTGGGAAGCACCGGCATCGGCGGAGGAATTGCAATTCCTCATGCCAAGGTAGAAGCAGTAAAGGAGCCGGGACTGGCAGCCATGGTTGTGCCGGATGGTGTGGATTATGAGGCCTTTGACGGATCCTTAGCAAACATCCTTTTCATGATCGCAGCTCCGGCAGAGGGAGCGGATGTACATCTGGAGGCGCTTTCCAGACTGTCCACCCTGCTTATGAATCCGGATTTCATGGAAGGACTCTTACATGCAAACTCCAAGGAAGAGTTTTTAAAGGTTATCGATGATGCAGAGACTGCACGATTTGGTGCAAAAGAAGAGGAAGCGAAAGACAAGACGGCTGCTGATTCCGATACCGCATCCACGAAGGCTGCCTCGGCAAATGATGCAGCAGGAAAAACAAGCGGCTACCGTGTGCTGGCTGTCACCGCCTGTCCTACCGGTATTGCCCATACCTATATGGCTGCTGAGAGTATCGAGAACATGGCCAAAAAGCTTGGCATCTCCTGCAAGGTAGAGACCGACGGTTCCGGCGGTGCCCAGAATGTCCTGACAAAAGAGGAGATCGAAGCAGCTGAGGCCATTATCGTTGCCGCAGACAAAAATGTCGGTATGGCTCGCTTCCATGGAAAGCCGGTCATCCAGGTTCCTGTGGCAGACGGCATCCACAAGGCAGAGGAGCTTTTGACCCGCGCAACAAGCGGCAGTGTTCCGGTTTATCATCATCAGGAGGACGGCAGCGAGAGCAGTGCCTCCGAGGAAGGAAAGGACAGCATCGGACGTACTATTTATAAGCATCTGATGAATGGTGTATCCCATATGCTCCCGTTCGTTATCGGCGGCGGTATCCTGATTGCCATTGCCTTCCTTTTGGATGATTACTCCATTGATCCTTCAAACTTTGGTAAGAACACTCCGATCGCAGCTTACTTTAAAACCATCGGTGAACAGGCCTTTGGCATGATGCTTCCGATCTTGGCAGGTTTTATTGCCATGAGTATCGCAGACCGTCCGGGACTCGCAGTGGGTCTTGTAGCAGGCCTGGTAGCAAAGATGGGCTGCACCTTTTCAAACCCGGCAGGCGGTGATGTCAATGCCGGCTTCCTGGGTGCTTTGTTTGCAGGTTTTGCAGCAGGCTACCTGGTACTTGGTTTAAAGAAGGTATTCTCGAAGCTTCCGAAGTCCTTAGAGGGCATTAAACCGGTGCTTTTATATCCGGTGATCGGTATCTTCCTTGCAGCGGTGATCACCACCTTTATCAATCCTTACATGGGCATGATCAACAATGCATTGACAAGCTTCTTAAATGGCATGGGCGGCACCAGCCGTATCGTGCTTGGCATGATCCTTGGCGGCATGATGTCCATCGATATGGGCGGCCCGTTCAATAAGGCAGCTTACGTATTCGGCACCGCACAGCTTGCAGAAGGAAACTTTGAGGTTATGGCAGCAGTTATGGCAGGAGGTATGGTTCCTCCGATCGCAATTGCCCTGTGTACCACCTTCTTCAAGAAGAAGTTCACCGAAAAAGAGCGTCAGTCCGGCGTGGTAAACTACATCATGGGTCTGTCCTTCATTACCGAGGGAGCCATCCCGTTTGCTGCACAGGATCCGCTGCGCGTGATTCCATCCTGCGCGATCGGAGCTGCAATCGCAGGCGGCCTGTCCATGGCATTTGGCTGTACCTTACGTGCACCGCACGGCGGCATGTTTGTTCTGCCTACGATCGGCAATCCGCTCATGTATCTGGCAGCTGTTGTAATCGGTTCCATCGTTGGCTGTGTGATCCTGGGACTGATCAAGAAGGACGTAGAAGCGTAAGGGAACCTTCATGGCAGATGCTTTTTCGAAACAGGGAGTAGTTTTTATAAATCGATTTGAAAGCCATGACGCTTCAGCAACATGAAACGTCATGGCAAAGGCAGTAAAGATCATCAAAAGGGCATATCTGACCGAGGGGAGAATCGTCAGATATGCCCTTTGTTTTTCTTATAAATTGTTGACAATCTACAATTAACTATTTACATTTCTTTGGATTAACGATAAAATAGAACTATTGTGATCATGCTGCGCATGATCCGAAACACAAAAAGGAAAAGGAGAAGATTCATGTCAGACAAAAACAAGATTTCATGGAAGACCCTTGCTTTCATGGCATTCTCAACCGTATGGGGATTCGGAAATATCCTGAATGGCTTCGTTTATTTCAACGGAGTTCAGGTTATTTTCAGCTGGGTTTTGATGTTTGCACTGTACTTTGTTCCCTACGCATTGATGGTAGGAGAACTTGGTTCTGCATTCAAAAATACCAGCGGCGGTGTCAGCGGCTGGCTCAACGAGACCGCAGGCCCGAAGATTGCCTACTATGCAGGCTGGACCTACTGGGCTTGTCACATCACCTACATTGCAAGTAAATCAAGCGGTGGCTTAAAGGCCTTAAGCTGGGCTGTATTCCGCAACGCGGAGACCTACGATACCCTGCCGACCCATCTGGTGCAGATCGTAACCCTGATCGTATTCCTGATCGGCTGCTTCGTAGCCAGCAGAGGTTTAAACCCGCTTAAGAAAATGCTGACTCTGACCGGAACCACCACCTTTATCATGTCCCTGCTCTATATTGTTATGATGTTAGCAGCACCGGCAATCAATCCGACTGCAGAATATACACATGCAGATTTTTCTCTGCGCGGTCTGATTCCGCAGTTTAATGTGGGATATGTTACCTCTATTTCCATCCTGGTATTTGCCGTTGGCGGATGTGAGAAAATTTCTCCGTACGTTAACAAGGTAGAAAATCCGAGTAAGGGATTTCCGAAGGGCATGATCGCTCTTGCAGGCATGGTTGTAGTCTGTGCGATCCTTGGCACCCTTGCCATGAGCCGTATGTTTGACCCGGCAGTCATCAATGCCAGCGAGGACAGCTTTAACGCTTATACAGCGAACGGTTCCTACTGGGCATTCCAGAAGCTGGGACAGTATTATCACGTAGGAGACACCTTCCTGATCATCTACGCACTCTGCAACGTAATCAGCCAGTTCTCCGTTCTGGTCTTAAGCATCGATGCACCGCTTCGTATGCTTCTTGACAATGAGACCACCAAGCAGTTCATTCCTTCTGCACTGAAAAAGATCAACCAGTACGGTGTTTACAGCAATGGTATTAAGATGGTCGCTGTGCTTTCCGGTGCCATCATCCTGATCCAGTCCTTCGTTCCGGGGGCAGCAGCCGTGCTTCGCCAGCTGACGAAGTTAAATTCCGTCTGCATGCCGATGCGTTACTTATGGGTATTCGTAGCTTACATTGCCCTGCGCGGAGCCATCGACCGTATCCCGGCCGAGTATCGGTTTGTAAAAAACCAGGCAATCGCAAAGTTCTTTGGAGCATGGTGCCTCTTTGTAACAGCAGCAAGCTGTCTGCTCGGTATGTATGATACCAATCCGTTTACCTTTGCACTCAATGTCATCACCCCGGTAGTCCTGACGGCTCTGGGTCTGATCCTTCCTCAGATTGCAAAACACGAACAACAGAAAATGCCTAAAGGAAAAATTTGACAAAAGTGGAATGCAGAATAGAAAAGTGTTCTGTATTCCACTTTACTTGTTTCTAGCGGTGTGGTACAATGGCAAAAACCAAAAAAGAAAAAGAAAAGCAGGCAAAAATTATGGGCAGACTGGATTATCGAACATTGAGAGAAAATGTAGCAGACGAGATTCGTATGAAGATCTTAAGCGGAGAGCTTGCTTCCGGTGCCAGGATTGTAGAACAGGAGCTTGCTTCCGAGTTCGGTATAAGCCGTGGCCCGGTGAGAGAGGCTCTTCGTCAGCTTGAGGAAGAGGGCATGGTGGAATATATCCGCAACGCCGGCTGTTCCGTGCGGCAGATCAGCTCCGAAGACATTTATGAAATTTACTATATGCGGGCAAATTATGAGATGATGGCTGTCCGGCTTTACAAAAAGAAATTCCCGAAGGAAACCTTGGATCAGATGGAAGAGATTGTCACACAGATGAAAGCGCTTAGGGATGATGCATACAGGGAAGTGTTTGAACTCGACAACCGTTTTCATGAACAGATCATGGATCTGGTACCGATGAAACGCCTGAAAAAGGCCTGGAACGATTTAAGCTACGGCAATATTGTGATCGGTTACAACATGAATGTCGACCGCAGTGATGTGATTGAAAAGCAGCACCGCATTCACGAAAAACTATTATCAGCCTGCAAGGAGGGGACAACCGAAACCATCGCTCAGGCCATTTTTGACCATTACCTTTTGGGACTGGAGCAGTGGATCCAAAAAGACAAAAGCGGAGATGTCGTTTGATAGACATTTCCGCTTTTGTCTTTTTAATATCTGCTGGAACCGGCCGTAATAACACGAGAGCCGCCCTGGGTTGTTGTTTCCTGAGTGGTCTTTTGTGCCGTGTTATTGTTCTGCGTATTTGCTTCTTCTCCGATGGTAAAGGAGTTGGCAGTGTTTACATGGGTGGTGCAGGTTCCGTTAGCATTAAAGGTGTAGGATACTCCGCTTATGGTCTTGGTTGTTCCTGCATACATTACACCGTTTGACGGATCAAAGTAATAGGTGTTTCCGTTTACATTCTGGAAACCGGTCTGCATCTTGCCGTCCGTTCCGAATAAGTACCAGCTTCCGCCGATCTCCATAGCCACATTGATGGCGCATTTGCCGGATTCCGGATAGAAATAGTAGCGAGAGCCGGAGATGGTTCTCCATCCGGTCCATAAGGATCCGTCATCATTCATGTAATAATAGTCCTGATCCAGATGAAGCCAGCCAATCACCAGGCTGCCGTCGGAAAGTGCGTAATAATATTTATCCGATGCAGCATCATGAACTAAGCCGTTTGCCAGAGAGCCATCCGTATTGTAGTAATAAAGCTTTCCGTTTGCCTTGGTTACGCCGGCTGCATAAGCCGTCAGACAGCTTCCGAAGAGCATAGTTCCTGTGAGCCCTGCAAGCAGGATTGACTTTATTTTATGATTCTTTCTCATCTTTGAAAACCTCCATATTGTTTCATACATTCCATTTTATTTTAAACCCTGGAATCGTTCCAAGGTCAAGTATTATCCGGACATTTATAACGATGATACCAGGTGAAGCTTCTAACTATTCGTTAAACTAGACTTTCGCGAATAGTTAAATATCTCTCTCGAAAGTGCTCTTTCGCAACGGAATTCACTCAATTACAACAAAAAGGCACCTTTTTTCAAGATGCCTTTTTTTCGTAAATGCGGAGCATTTTTGGAGGTTGGTTCTGAACAGTTACTTTATTTTTTAATCTATCGTGTCATGCTCTCAACATAGCAGCCGACCGGAACATCGGCAACGCTTCCATCATTAAAGAACATCCACTTGCCGTTTACCTCGACCCAGCCGGTAGCCATCATACCGATCTGTGCGCCGACTGTCGGATCTAAGTAATACTGATTGCCCTTTGCATCGGTATAAAGACCGGTCTTCATATATCCGTCTGCGTCAAAGAAATACCAGGACTGCTTGCCGTTGTAGGTCAGATACTGCCATTCGTTGCGTGCCTCTGAGCCATTGGATTTATTATATTTCCATAAGCTTCCACTGGAAACCCATTTATTAGCCGGAGCTGAAGAACTGGAACCTTCGGAATCTCTGCCGCTGTAATTGATCACCGTTGTTCCGGCTGTATTGTTATCTTTTACCTTCTCGATGGCCTTCAGAACTGCCTCGATGTTCACACCGCCGCCTGCCGGAATGGTTACGGAATAAGATCCATCAGAGTTCTTGGTGAGGGTTGCTTTGCCTGCTTTGACATCGGAAACTTCGTAACCTTCCTGTACGTTGACATGCACGGTAAGTGTTTCTGTGGCTTTTGCAACGTCATAGGTTTTGCTTCCATCCTTGTCCAAAGCTCCGCCGTCCAGTTTTGTAACCGTAATGGTTCCTTTCCCATCCACAGATGCATGATTGGTGTTTACGATATATTTGATGCTATCCAGTATGGACTGTTTTACCTCGTCTGAAACCGTTTCGTTGGTTTTGTAATTTTTTACTTCTACCTTATTGATATCTTCGATTTCACCGACAACAATTTCCGGAAGGGAGGCTGCTTTGCCATCTTCTATAGCAACGCAAATACTGGCACCTTTTTCCGCATTCTTGACGGTTCCACTGATTGCAATCTCAGAATCAGAACCGGCCATAGACTTAATTTCTACTTCACTGTCTGAACTTACATCACCGCCGACTATCACGACCGTTTTATCGGTTCCTACAATATCAACAACCGAATCTCCCTTGCTATGTACATTTCCTTTTACTGTTACTGTACTGTCTTCAGCAAAAACTCCATAATCACCAGATGCATCACCATCAATGGTAACATTAGAGTTTTGGCCCGCATCGACGGCTCCTCCTTTTGTTCCAACCACATTTCCATTAACCTGTACTGTTGAGTTTTGACTCATAACTCCAGTCACTTGCCCTGATACATCACCTTTTACAGTAATATCAGAGCCTTCGAAAACAACAATTCCGTTTGTAGAATTACTCTTAACACTACCATCTACGGTAACATTTGATTTGTCAGCAAAAATGCCTTCTTCATTAGCAGTAACATTACCATTAACAGTGACATTTGAATGATCAGCAGAAACTCCCATGTGTTCAGCTGTGACGTTACCACCAACAGAAATATTTGCATTTTCCGCTGCATAAATTCCATCTGAAGCAGATACATTTACATTACCTTTTATGTCAACTGTTGCATTATCAGCAGCTACACTATCAGCACTGTTAACATTTCCACCAACTTCTACTTTTGCACCGTCGGATGCCTGTATGGCACCACCTTTTTCTACGGTCAAATCTTTCTTTACTTCAACTTCTGCTTCATCACTTGCTACGATACCTGTACTACCATCTCCGGTACAGGTGACATTTTTGTCTACATTAACTTTGGCACCGTCTGTCGCTTCTATACCAATAGTGCTAAATCCATTCGTAGTAACATTTCCATGAACATTAGCTTTGCTGTGATTATCTGCCACGATTGCGGATGAATAATCAGAATCTGTAACTATATCCTGATGAACACTAGTACACTAAAAATTAAATAACTAGCTATATTTATGGTTTTCTGCTATACTGATATTATCAATCGAAAAGAGGTATCAGTATGGCACATG
>CAVALB010000003.1:0-72661 GCA_963589345.1 uncultured Selenomonadales bacterium
TTTCACAAATTAGACTTGAAATGCTTGCATTTCCAAGGCTGATTTTGAAATTTTAGGCTCAATCACAAATTTTTACTAATTTTTGTTTGAATCCGGAAAGTTCGTAAAATACTCCTGATTATTTTCTTTAAAGATGTATGACAGACGCTCTACCGTATTCAGATGATGATGCAGAAGCTCATGCGCTTTTTTGTAGTTCTTCGCTTTTAACTCTTCAAGCAGTTCCTTGTGCTCTGCCACCAGGGATTTCTGACGCTTGGTGCCTCCCATCTCAAAGTTTCTCCAACGGCGCACGTGGATGTAATGCTCAGCAATCAGCTGCAGCACATCTTCCTGATTGATTGCCCGGTGCAGACAGCGATGGAAGCTTCCGTCCACCTCATAGAAGTGCTCCATATCAACGCCTTCCTCGATGATCCTTTCCTGCTCGCGGATGCACTCTTCCATCTGAGAATACATGGCCTCCAGCACTTCATCACTTTTAAATTTCAACAACCGGATGGCCTCCTGCTCGGAGGATTCCCTCAGATATAAAACCATACCGACTAACTTCATATCGATCAGACTGACAAAGGTTCCCCTCTGCGGATATACCGTGATCAACTTTCGATCCTTCAGCCGCGTGATGGCCGCCCGGATAATGTGTCTGGTGACGCCGTAGGTTTTGCAGAGCTCATTCTCACTGAGACGCTCTCCCGGCATATAAACAAGTTTCTCTATTTTATTGCAAAGGTCTTCATAGACCTCATCACTGGTCAAAAAAGTCTGCTGCATGCATCCTGTCTCCCTTTCCTGTTACTCTCATTTTTTATCTTACCATTAAACCTCTGTTTTGTACAGCAAGGGCTTATGGACTTTTTTTCATCATCATGATAAGATGGAGGGATATTACATCAAAGAAAAGAGGGGTTCTATGATTTCTGTCAAGGAAGCTAAAACGGATTATGGTTTTCGGGATGCTGCCGAAAAGGAAAACGAAATGGTATTGGGCTTGTACCAGGCAGCAGACGCGCTTTATCCAAGCCGTTTTATGAGATTTGCGGAAAATTCCGCACCGCTTGTCATTGTGCTGGTTGCCTGTGCGGCACTGGCCGGGATTGCCGTGGCCGGCTTTAGCCCGCTTACCCTGCTCATGCCGGCTGCCATGGCCTTTGCATTTTTTCCGTACTACATGAAAAAACACAAAAAACACCTGGATAACTACGGCCTCTGCCATATAGAAAAGGAAGATGGCAGCCGCTTTCTCATCAGCTATGGTACCTGCTCCAAAAAATATACCACGCAGCGAAAAACACCGTTTGGCACGGTTACAGACTATAAGCTGCGCATCGTTTTTCCTCATCATGTTTATCTGGATGAGGTTCTCACGATCAAAGAGCTGTATGGTCAGATCGGAGAAGGCTCCCGCGTCTGCCTTATGCTTGCAGACAGCCCGTCTGCCCGCCATATCCTTGCGGCTCCCGCAAACTTTGCCGAGACCGTCCTCGTAAAAAAAGGAACAGCTGCCCAGTCCTTCCAGGCTCCGGAGGCTTCCTCCCTGCGTGTGTTAGATGCCGGGGAGCGGGCGAAATACCTAACCCAGTATCAAGAACGGATCAAGCACTGGAACCACGATTATGGCAGGAAATACCTGATCGTCATGGTTTTATTTTTCCTTTTTGGCTGTATCTCCCTGTATTTTGCCAACCAGGGTGCCACGCTTTTATCCTGGATCCTGGTACTCACTTGCGGTGTCGCCGTCTTTGCCCAGAAACAGGAATTTGCTTCTCATTTAAAGCTTCTTTCCGGCGATTCTGAAATCAAGGCTGTTGACGTGACCGTTGCCCGCGAGGAGGGCTGGAACGAAGCCCTCGGCACCGAAAAGCGTGCCAATTCGGCAGTCCTCTTTCAGGACAGCAAGGGAAATACCCTCTGGACGCTTCGCACCTCGGAAGATCTGAAAAATTTCCGTTGCAAGGAGCCCGCAATCCTCATCCAGCATGGAAAAAATATGATCCCGCTGCATAAATAAAAAACAACGCAAAAGCCCCATTTCCGCAAGGTTGATTCCAGTGCGAAATTGGGGCGTTTTATACTCTTTCTTTATGCTCTTTCTTTACGTTATTTCTCTTCTTACTCCCGTGCAAACATCAGAAGTGTCCACTCGCAGTCACAGGGCACTCCTCCGTCCTGATTGACCAGCTGGGCTTTCAGCTTCAGGATTCCTTTTCCCGGCTTGCTGCTGTGCCGGATCTCGGTCGGTGTCATCTCCAGATGAACGGTATCTCCGATGCAAAGCGGAGACGGATACGAGATTTTCGCATCCAAAAAGGCAATGGTGGTCCCTGCATACATACCGGTCATGTTGGACAAGCCTGTCATAATGACAAAACCCAGCGCTCCATGGGCAATCCTCTTTTTAAACACGGATTTCGTGGTCGCAAACTGCTCGTCCATATGAAGCGGGTTGAAATCTCCCGTCAGTCCCGCAAAATTCACCACATCCGTCTCCGTGATGGTCCTTCCCTGCGAGGTGTAAACCTTTCCCAGTTCAAAATCCTCCAAATACATTCCTGCCATAATGATCTCCTTTCTGACTTATGCTGCACATGCAGCGTCTTACCGCCTGATCGAACGAAATTTCGCCGGACGCCGTTCCTTAAATGCCGAAAAGCCCTCGATCTGATCCGGGGTGCCAAAGCAGGCTGCCATATAACCAAGTTCGATGTTGCGGCCGGTATCCAGGTCTGCATCAATCCCGGCATTGACCATGGCCTTCACCATGGATATAGCAGTCGCAGAGTTATCTGCGATCTGGTTTGCCATGGCATAGACCTCATCCATCAAATTTTCCGGCTCCGTGACATGATTCAGGATGCCAAGCTCCAGAGCATCGTTTGCAGTCAGCATTTTTCCGGTAAACAAAATTTCCTTGGCGCGGTTGATCCCGATGCATTTCGGAAGACGCAGGCTTCCGTTAAAGCCTGTGGTGATCCCCAGCGTCACCTCCGGCAGACGCAGCTTTGCCTTGCTGCAGGCAAAACGGATATCCGTGCACAGGATAAACTCGAAACCGCCTCCAAAGGCATAGCCGTTGACCGCTGCGATCGTAGGTTTATCAAGAAGCTCGATCTTTCGAAAAATGGCTGCTCCCTTTTTTGAATACTGAATCGCCTCCATGGCGGTATCTCCGTCCATCTCCTTGATATCTGCCCCTGCAATGAAGGATTTCCCCTCGCCGGTAAAGACAACCACCCGAATCGTTTCATCGGCTGCCACATCATCCACTGCTGCATTCAGATCGTTAAGCACCTCACTGTTTAACGCATTGAGGGCCTCCGGTCTGTGGAAGGTAATGGTCGCGATCCCATCCTTTTTTTTCAGCAAAATGTACTTGAACTCCATATCCCCTTCTCCTTTCGTGCTGCACCCTTTGCTCTTGCAGAATCTGCAGCATCGTTTTGTACAGTTTGTACAGTTTTATCATAAACACAAAAGCCTCCGTTTGCAAGACATCTGTTCATCCTGCAAACGAAGGCTTTCTTTGGCCATTTTTTATACTTTTATACCGGAAGGTATGCGCAACCGGTTGCTACAACGAACAGAAGCATTAACAGCAGGGTGATGATCGGGCATACAACATTGACCATACCGGTCTGCAGGTAAGAATTTCTGTGGGTATTTCCAGTGTAGCTGATAACGGATACAACCAGTCCGCAGTGCGGAAGGGAATCCAGGGTAAGAGCTGCAATTGAGGTACAACGGGACAGAACTTCAAGGTTAATATGGTTCGGGTTGGTAGCAATATCACCAATGAAGTTTTCAATAACGACCGGCATTGCAAGGCCGATACCGCCGGTACCGGAACCGGTTACACCTGCAAGTCCTCCGACGGTTACTGCAGAAGCGATAACCGGGTTGCTGAAAGCACCTACAAGCAGGCCGCAAAGAGTTGCATAGGCAGGAACCATCTTAACAACAGAACCGAAACCTACGATGGCTGCGGTATTAAACAGGGAGGTAACACCACCCATGGCACCGTCGCTCATCATGTTCCAGAAATCCTTCAGATCATAGCTCTTGAAGAAGAGGATGATCGCAATGAGGATACCCAGTACCAGAGATAACGGAACCGGAAGTTTGATCACGTTCAGAATGACGATCAGCATGATCATCGGAAGCAGGGAAACCAGGAAGCTCGGGCGTTTAGAAGTATCTTTTGCAGCCTTCTGCTCCATAACCTTTTTATCTGCTTCGGTCAGCTCGAAATGTTCACCGTTCTTTTTGCAGTGATTGGTAAACCAGTATACCCATCCTACAACCAGTGCGGTCTCAAACAGACCAAACAGAACACCGGGAACCAGCCATGCGGTCGGGGAAACGCCCAGCGCGGTAGCCGGCAGCAGGTTGTGCGCCTGCGGAGAACCCGGGAACCAGCCGGAAGAAGTACCTGCACCTGCGAAATAGAACATCGGCAGACATCTTCTCGGAATATCAGCCTCCTTAAACAGAGACAGCATCAGCGGATACATTGCAAAGAAAGCTACGAATACGGATACACCGCCGTAGGTAAGAATCCAACCAACTAATACGATAGCCGGGATAACCGCCTTGGTGCCGAGCTTTCCAACGATGGTCTCAGCGATGACATCGGCTGCACCGGATACGTCAAACAGCTTTCCGAAAATTGCTCCAAGGACGAAAATGCAGAAGTTACTTGTAAAATAAGAACCAAGTCCCTGCACATAAGAGGTATTTGCGGTATCCGACATACTCTGAAGAAGATACGTGCCTACTCCCACATCTGCACCTGCTCCGGTAAACAGCGCTGCTGTAATCAGACATACCAGAGATGCTAAGAATGCGGCATAGAACACAGGGACACCCTTAAATACGAGTAAAATTACTACGGCAATACTTACAAGGATAAGAAAAATGCCCATGAGACTAACCCCCTTTTTTATTTGACCTGAATCATACCTTTTTTGAGGAGCCTTTCCGTGATGGCCGAACACGAAAGGGCTCTTCAAAAAGACGCTCTCATCTGAAAATTCTGATAAAAAACGAACTCTCAGGGATTGCTTTTATTATAGGAGAATGTCATTTTTTTAGCAATGGCACTATTAACTGAATTACTTGTTAACTAGTTAGGCAGTTTTGACAAATTTTTCTCAAGGCATTTTTCTGTTTTTGCACCTGTTTTTATACAAAACAGACAATTTTAATGATGTTTTTTATCAACATTTTTTCTTATTTCGCTTTTCCCCCCTTTTTCACTTCGTTTACCGTTTTTTTCTCCGTTCTCTTTTGTATATTTTTCGGTTTTCCGAGGTCGATTTTGATCTTTTCTGACTTTTTTTCGCTCTGAATTTTGGAGTCGTCCAGTCGGATCTTCATGCGAACCTGCTCTTCTTTTGCCTGTTCGATCCTGTTTTTTTCCTCATTGGAATTGGCGTTTTTGATCTGATCTGCATTCTTTTTTTCCTCTGCCCGGTTTACCTGTTTTTCTGCTCCGGCGTTTCTTTCTTCCTTCTGCCGGATAACAGTGCCTCTGCCGTTTGCCTTCATCTCCTCTGCAAACAGCATACCAAGCACGGTACGAGCCTGACGCGGAGTCAGGGAGTCAACCTTGATCAACATGTCCGGCCGGTTCTTGCTCATGGCTCTTTCGTTCTCCTGATCGATCAGGGACTGGATTTTTGGAGAATAAGCGATGAGGGTCTTTAAATCCTTCGCAGTCTGACTTTCTGCATTCACCTGATTGAAGGCAAGCTTCTGTTTCTGATTCAGCTCCGGCTGCTCCTTTGCACTCTGGGTCTGGCTGAATTTCCAGAGGCGATCCTGGGCTTCGATGGCCTTCATGCCGAGCATGCGTTTCGGATCGTTACGCGACATAGCGGCTACATTGTCATACAGGGCCTTTTTCATCATGTCACGAAGCTGGTTGGTCTGATAAACAGAGAATGCAAAACCATTCTTTTCGGCAAGGTCGTTTTTCAGCTTTTTGCTTAAAGAAACGCCCTGACTGAACATATGCCAGCTTTTCGGTGCTTTTGCGGTGATCTGATCCAACTCTGCTGCCCGGCTTTTCCGGATACTCAGACTGGTTCTTTCCGAGACATAACTTCTGTCCAGATATGCCTTTGTTGTTTCTTTAAACTCTTTTCGTTTTTTAGCCAGAGCCGAAAAACCTCTCTTGATCGTGAGCTGTTCCTTCTCACTAAGCTGCTTTACGTTTTTGATTTTCTCCCGAAACGTATCATACTGGCTGATCATCTCCTGGAGCTTGCCGTACATCTGCTTAAATTCCTTGCTTCGCTTCGGTTTCTCTGCCCCAACCTTGATGAGGTCCTCTTTGATCTTCTGTAACCGTTTCTGTTCCGCTCCCAGCTGCTTTTTTAGGGCCTCCACATGTGTCTGCTCATCGGATTTGGTATAACGGATCGGCGCCTTTCTCTTTTCTTCTGCTGCTTCCTTTCTCTTTCGGAATGCTTCCTTCTCCCGCTGTTCTTTTTCCCACTGCTGCGGATTCGATGCTCTTAACTGCTCATCCTTAGCCCGGTCGACCTGAAGCTTAGCCCTTACCATGACCTGCTCTGCCCTTAAGCCCTGCGTCTTGTAAAAAATATTCGTTTCCGATTCTTCTTTCTGTTCCTCTTGGTTCGGCTCCTTTTTGTCGTTCTTCTCTTTTTCCGTTTTCTCTTTTTTTTGCTCCTCTTTTTCTGGTTTCTCTTTACTCTGTTCCTTTTTTTCTATCTTCTTCGGTTCCGGAGTCAGACTGTCCAGGGTGAGCTTTTCCCACTCATCATCCCGGATCACACGAACTTCATTTTCTGCCGTGATCAGGCGATCCGTATCGCTAAACGCAAAGGCTTCGTCCTTTTCGTGTTTTCCGTTTTCAATCATCCCCTGCAAATTTACAAGGCGCCCAAACGCTGCGTTCATTTCGCCCTTTGTAAAGTGATACGGCTCTAAGATCTGCTCTAAGTCTGCCTGCTTCATAGCCAGGACTTTATCTGCCATATCCGAGGAGATGACCTTCAGATTTTTATTCGTTGCAAGCTGCATCACGCCTCCGGTCAGAAGGGTACCAAAGGAATTATCATTATCGATTCCCTGCACACCGCTGATCGTCGGATGCTCCGGATCGGAGGTATCGAGCCGCAAAAAGAAGTTGCCATTATGGCGGTCGGTATTGGCACAAAGATAGTCAAGGATCTGAAGGTCTGCAAGAGAGCGAAGAAGCTTAGGATTATCAAATTCTTTCATATCCAGCTTCAGATACGGGCTGTCCTCGGTCACTTTTTTTAGGTCGATACCATCTAAGGAAGCTGCCTCCATAAAGACACCGGAAATCTTTTTCTTTCCCTGCATGACGGTGATACGCTCACTTCCGGCAAGCAAATCCTTCTTGCCGAATGCGGCTGCCACATCCGTCATCGCACTTGCTCTCTGGGCAATCTTCGTTCCCTCTTTGATTCCGGATTTTTTTAAGATCGAATGGATATTTCTGGATGGCTCGCAGTCCTTGGCCAGTTGATGGCAGACATCGTACAATTCTTCCGTTTGCTTACTGTTGAATTCAATACCATCATTAATCAGCATGTATTTCAGGAAGCCATCAAATTCCTGTTCTCCGACTCCGGCTTTATGGTGTTTAAAATTATAGACCGCATCATTAAATTGCTTTTCCCGTTCCATAAATGCATCGAATACAGCCTTGTACTGTGGATATTCCCGGATGTATCGATCCATAATCGTCTGAAAATCCTCGGTTCTGGAATTCACCGTCTTATCCTTGGTGAAAAATCCCCGGTGGATCTGACCGTTCTTATCGGTATACTCGATGGCACTTCGACTGCTCATGGCGCCGCTGATCGTATTGCCTCCCGGAATGGCATAGAACTCTGCCACCGGAACCGAAGCTCCCGTGATGACCTCAGCCAGCGGAGGGAGTGCATCTTCGGAAACACGGTTTAAAGCGTTATAGTCGTTTAACAGCATCGTTTTCAGCTGCTTATAATCCGGCTGCTTGTCCCGTTCAAAGGCAAGCTTATCAAAGGCTTTCAGGCATTTTTGATACTGCTTGCGGATATCCTGAAATTCCTCCAGGGTCATGGGCTGATAATTTCCCATATCGTTTCGCTTTGTATAATGCGGCTTCAATTTGGATACCAGCTCTCCGGTTTCCTCGAGCAGTTTCTGAAGAGACTCATCCTGCATGATCGGTGCATTTTCATGCAGCTTCTCAAACATCTCGGACCATTCTTCGTAAACACTGTTTCCAAGCAACATTCCTTCTGTAGTTTTTTTCGGTCCCGGCATAATCTATTCCTCCCTTTCTGATAAAAGATGTGTTTTTTACACTGTCAATCATATTTTCTTAAGTTTAGTTTATCACAGGTTGCTGGACAAATGTAGGACAATTAAAATGTCAGAAAGAAAAAAAAGGGCTGTATTTAAACAGCCCAAAAGGTTAATACCGTATAGATAACGACCATTCCGCCAAGGATCAGTGCCTGCTTGCCCCGGTGCTCGGTGAGAAGCCCGATAAATTCACGCACGAGGGCATTCGGCCAGAAATACCATTTCGATTTTGCGCCCATGCCGACTGCCCGCATTTTCACTCTCCTGGCAAAGAGTCCGCTTCGAAAAACGTGATAGTTGCTGGTGGAAAATGCTACCTTTGCCCCTGGATTCTGCTCGAAAATCTTGGCCTTGGAAAATTTCATATTCTCAAAGGTACTGGTCGACTGATCTTCCATGAGAATATGATCTTCCGGTATGCCCTTTTTGATCAGATAGCGTTTCATGGATTCGCTTTCGGATATCACTTCATTTGATCCCTGCCCTCCGGAGGGAACAAAGATCAGATCCTTTCCGGTGGTCTGAAGCTGCTTCCTGTAAAAGGCCAGTGCCCGGTCAATACGCCCCTGCAAGAGCGGACAGGGTGTCCCGTCCTTACGAATGCCGCAGCCTAAGATGATCAGATAATCCTTGTCAAACTCCGGCTGATGATCGGAGGTAATGGCATTGGCGATCATCAGACCGATCATCATGCATTCAAAATAGAGGTATCCGGCCACAAAGAGGTTGAGGATCAGCTCATGAATGCGGATCCAGTTCTCACTCCCGGAAAGATCCCCATCAAAGAGGAGCAGAAATACCTCTCCTCCTACTAACAAAAATGCCAGGATGATCCCCAAAACGTTGACAAAGCGCTTTCCCTCATGGCGGATCAGAGCTAGGTTTGAAATACACAGTGCCACAGAAAGGATCAGGATAAAGGGACTGGTGATCAGCATGTAGGTTCTGGCCGATGTATTTAACAGTACGATGATCTGATCTACATTCTGGCCGGCGCACCACTGAGGATCCTGGATCAGTCTTGCCGTAAGGATCAGGTGGTTGATCAGCACGGATACTAAAAATAAGGCAAAACCCATATAGTAAACGGTATTGTAGGAATAAGGATTGTACTTTAACTGTTCCAAAAAAGCATGGAGCAAAAGCAGGATCGTAACAAGGAAAAATGCCGCCAGGATCATACTGATCGGCAGCACGTGCTTTTCCGCTCCGGCAGCGCCAAGGGCGATCAGGCTCGCCCCTGTGATCACTGCCAAAACTGCAATATTCCAGATATGCGGTTTTTTATCCCGTGTATCAAATTTCATGGTGGTTCCTCCGTAACATGCTTTTTTCGATCATGCGATGCCTCGCCTGTCACGCATGAACCATTTTTATTTTGCTTTTTGAACCGGCTGATTGCTCTTTTTCAGATCAGATTGTTTCTTTCCCGATGATTTTTTCGCTGTATACTGCATCGTTTTCTTTGGCTGAGGCACTGCTTTCTGTTTTTGCGGATTTCCAAGATCTCCATTGTTAAAGGACTCCTTAACCCGGTTCTTTTTCAGATTTTTTACTGTACTCGGAAGATAGGTTCTCATGATCAGTTCATTTTCTATCGTAATCGTAAGCTGTTCTCCATTGTTTCGATTCTTCGAACCCTGTGTTCCTGTCAGTTTATTCGGACACTGCAGCTTATGATTCACATAGTCTACGCCCTTCTTCTGCAAATCCTTGCTAAGGGCAAGCTGTCCCTTGTCGTTTGTCAGATCCTGCAGCCACTGTGCCTCAAAAGAAAACCCTTCTTGGACGACATTTCCATTACCATCACATATTGGTTGATAACCTTGCCTAGCCAGTTCTGTTATTGGCATAAGAGTGCAATTTGAATCATTTGGATCATGAACATACAGCATTTGTACCTCGTTGTTAGATTGATCGCGGATTATTTCCATTCCGTAAATTGTCCGATAGTGATTTCCCACCACAATGGCCACCGGCCCCTTGTCAGCCTCCAATCCTCTTTGGATCACCGCTCTCATATTATCTGCGACCTCTGGGATCTGATTCTCTTTCTCCTCTTCTGTCCATGGTATGAAGATCCATTTTCCCTCCTTTTCCTCCCCTGCAGTTCTTGGTAGATTTCGAACTTCAGACTGAACCTCGTTGATTGCGGTATCCGGTACAGTCTGAAAGACTAGTTCCCGGAAACGTCCAATAGAATTGGGGCGGTCACCGTTTATACAGCGAACATCATCCGCCGTTGAAATATTTTCATTGGTGTCCGGACGGAAACTGCGGATAGTCTCCTGGCTCACATCCACACCCTTGTTACGCAGAAGGGAGGATAAAGCAACCGACCAGCATCCATTCTGTGTATGCTGCAGTTCCGGCTGGGTGACATCCGGTACAATGACCTTGGTGGTCATACCACCCCTGTTTTTAACGATCTCCGGTTCCTTTGCCTGTCTCTTTTTAAAGTTATCGTCTGCATTTTGTTCCAGCTTGTTGATCTGCTTCAGATTTTGAATCCGGTGATTGAGATACTTATGAATCTGCTCATTATTCTTGCCTGCATCTCTGTCCAATTGTGTCAATACCTGAATATCATTGGAATTCAGTTTATCTGCACCATATTTACTAACCATCCATTTATAGTCTGTCGAGTTCAAGAATTCCTGCGCAGCAAATTGCGTCTTTGCTTTTAACCGATCACCTGAAGTCATCTTTCGAAACTTTTCCTCTAACGAGGATACGGATGGCTGCTTCGTATTGATCACAATCTTATTCTGCGCCGGTCTTGGATTGTTGGGTTTATTGGCAATTCTAAACATCCGTTTCAAGTTGTTTAAGCTGTACGTCTTTACCGAAGTTTCGTTCTTCTTATCCGATGTTTTCTTCTCAACGGCTTTTTTCGTTTCATCAGACACTTTCGTTTTAACAGGTACTTTCGTTTCGACAGGTACTTTCGTTTCGACAGGTGCTTTCGTTTCGGCAGGTACCGCTGCGGGCTGTGTTTGCTGTGTTTTCTGCTGCTCCGGCTTTTTCTGTGGCTGCGAATCAATTTCTTTCTTCTCCACAGTTTTCTCTGTTTCCGCTGATTTTACCGTTTCTGCCGACAGTTTCTGTGCACCTTTTTGCTTTTTAGCTTCCTCAGGCTGTTTTTTCGGTTCTTCAGACTTCGTGGTTTCCGCCGGCTGCTGTTTCACCTCTGTTGTTTCAGACACTTTCACAGGCTCTTTCTGTTCTTTCTGCTGTTCTTTCTGCTGTTCTTTCTGCTCTTCTGTTTTCGTCACAGCTTCAACAGACTTCTTCGCCTCGTCAGACTTTTCTGTCGTTGCAGGTTCTTCCTTTTTACCCTCAACAGTCGGTTGTTTGTCCTGATCGTTACGGTCTTCCGATGTTTTCTGGTTTTCCGAGTCTTTTTTGTCTTCCTCAGCTTTTTTGTTTTCTCCAACCTTTTGGTTTTCTCTGGCCTTTTTCTTTTCCTCAGCCCTCTTCTCTGCTGTTTCCTGCTCTGCAACCTGTGCTGCTCTTGCAGCCTCAAACTGATCTGCAAAATTTTTGATCTTCTTAGACGGCTGCCAGTCGACCTCAAATTTTTTGATTTCCGGGGCTTTCTTTAAGGCGGTCTCTACGCGCTGTGCGGGAAGGGGACCTTTTAAGCCTTCGTTGTGGGTTCTTAAGCGAACGAGACTGTTTTTCATCTCCTGCAGGCGCCTGAGAGCGATTTCCGTATCCTGCATCTTGGCATAGTTTACGATGTTAAAGAGCCGGCCTAAGAATCCCCAGAAGGAGTTGTGCTGCTCCTCGTATTTTTTCAGACTCTTGATCGTTGCGTCCACGGAGCGTTCCAGACTGCGCAAGGATCGACCTTCCATGTGTGCCGCAAAATCCGGCTCATCTCCGGCTCTCCTCACGCCGCAAAGTCGCTGAAGACGACGCTGTGCGTCTCGAAAGTCGCTTGAATTTCTTCCGCCGCGGAAATTACCCAGATATGCCCAATGGGCTGCAAGGCGGTTCATTCCTTCTCCGATTTTTCGGATCTGTTCCCTCTCGTAATCGGCATCAAATGTATCTTCCGTTGTCTGTTCCTGCTTTGGATCCGGCATATCATTTCCCCCTCTCTGTGCATCATAAGTGTAGTTTCCCGTTTATACAGCTCTAAAAAGTCAGCGTATCTACAGTCGGCACAAGCTTGATCAGCTGCTCCTTATAGAATGCGATCAGTGCGTCCCGATCCGGCATCTCGCGGCGGATGGTACGGCGTAAAAGACGCATATATCCGATGATCTTTGCCTTCTTTTCTACCTCATCCAGTCTTGCCTCGTCTTCGGTTCCCAAATATCCTGCCAGCGCTCTGCGCCAGAAGGTCTGGGAGGTCTCAAAGGAGAAGCCAAGGAAGCCCGGGATGACTTCATGGTCAAGCTCTGCAAAGCCAACAAAGGAGTTGAACATGGAGCCCAGCTCAAAGATCGGATGTCCCATGCAGAGGGTATCCATATCGATCAGGAGGGCCTCTCCCTCACGGATCATGAGGTTGTTAGTATGATAATCACCGTGCATCATGGTATGCTGATCCGGCACAGCCTCTACCATCTGATATAATTTTTCTCCGATCTCCTCCGGAAGATGCTCTTTATCAAAGGATGCCCAGTTTAAGGCGGTCTCCTTCATGTTCGGCATGTCACCCGGCTTTACCTTGGTTTTGTGGATCTGCTTTAACATTTCGGTATAGTATTTTAACGGCAGCTCCAGATGCTCCGGATCGTTTTTGATCAGCTTGGAGAGAGGCTCTGCCTCTAAAAGCTCCATGACCGTGCCGTAGTTTTCTCCGACCAGGACCACATCATACGGGATGGCTGTATTGATGCCCAGCACCAGAGCTTTTCTTGCCAGCTCACGCTCGCGCTGGATTTCCGGCAGAGCATTGGGATTAAAGTAGACCTTGATGATGGTCTCGGCATCGTAGCGGTAAACTGCGCCGTTTGCACCCTTTCCGATCAGCTCACAGCCCTCCACATCAAAGCGGCGGTATGCCTTTCTTACATTCAGCATCTCGGTAAAGCCGGTCATATCCAGGATCTCATATACCTCCATGGATACGTTGATCATGGTAAG
This sequence comes from uncultured Selenomonadales bacterium, assembly GCA_963589345.1. Classification (GTDB taxonomy): domain Bacteria; phylum Bacillota; class Clostridia; order Lachnospirales; family Lachnospiraceae; genus Brotaphodocola. Next base: position 13,447 of record CAVALB010000003.1, read on the forward strand.
CTCCGGTACATCCTTGCGCAGACGAAGGAGTACGCGAAGGCCGGCACTGGAAATGTATTCCAGGTTTTCGGCATCGAGGATGATCGGCAGCCCCGGTGCAGCCTCGCGGGCCTTTTGAATCTCTGCTTCGATCTCTGGTGCATTGGATGCATCCACTCTTTTATTCAGGTAAATGGTAAGTTTGTCGTTTTTTATAGCGTAGGTGATCTCTGTCATGCCTTATACCCCCTCAAATATGATCTCGATCAATCGATGAAATTCCTGCCATGCAGGTGTATCGGAAAGCTCCTTTAAATTTTCTGCCATGGTTCGATACAGCCAGGCCTGTTCCCTTGGATCCTTCTGGTTGAAGTTCTGCCATAAGGCATGTCCTTCGTTTTGCCATTGGCGGTAAAGGGAACGGATGTTTGCAAGCTTGTCTCCCAGATACAACCGCTTAATGTCCAGATCCTTCGTGTCAGCTACAACCTGCAGCCCTTCCTGTTTGCGGATCTTCCAGCTTTCTTCTGCCGGAATCCCATCTCTCTTATTTTCTGTTTCCGAAGCAACCAGTTCGGCGACACGGCTTCCGAAGCGTTCTTCTACCTCCTGCATCGTAACGCCTGCATCCTCTACCACATCGTGAAGGAGGGCTGCAGCGATCACTTCCTGTTTGTTCGTCAATGAACCGACGATCGCGGCCACTTCAGCCGGATGCAGGATATAGGGCACGTTTTCCTGTCTCCGTTTCATCCCGTCATGAGCTTTTGCCGCAAAAATCATGGCTCGTGTTACCAATTCTTCCAAACTGCTTCCTCCATCTATCTCTTCATTTCATTTTTCCTGATTTGCTCCTTCATTATAGCAGGGCAAACAGGACAACTGTGGGACAAATATCAGTTTTTTTTTATTATTGATCCCAAACGGTTCGTTTGTCATTGACCGCCTGGACAAATCGCTTCAGGTCAGCCTGATAATTGATTTCCGCACTGTTATCTACCAGCTCCCTTGCATATTTTTCCCGGCGCTGCTTATCAAGCGCCTCCTCCTGGGATTTCTTGATCTTCTTGATCCAGCCGTCATCGACCTCATTTTCGGCAAGCTGTGCTTCCGTTGTCTCAACCGTCGATTCCTGACTCTTGATATACTCGATCAGGGTTTCCTGGATCAGGCGATCCATGGATACTGTTTTCGAGCATTGCAAAAACTCCGCCTCGATTTTCTCCTTCTGCTCCGCTGTCGGCTGGAACTTTACCATCTTCCAGAAGTCCTGCAGAGCCTTATCATAGGCATCGTAAATCCCGTAGATCTTCTTGGCATATTCTTCGATCTTGCTTGCAGAAGTTTTATCCGGATCGATCTGATACTCCTTGCATACCGCCTTCCATCCGTCCGGTCTTGTGAGGAACCGTTTCTGCATCTCCGTATCGATTTTCAGACGGTCTTTAAAGGTCAAAAGCAGCTTATCCTCCTCACTGATATCAAGTCCCGTGTAAAATTTAGCCTTCATGATATCTTCAAATCCGGCATCCTGGGTTCTGGTATTAAATCCGATCGCCGTATAACTGCCGCTCACATGCTTCCAGGAGGCATAATACTGATTGTTGTCAATCACAATGCTTCGCTTCTTATCCGAATCATAGACAACAATGCCGCTCTGGAGCGTTGTAAACCGGTAGTCTCCGGTGTCCGGCTCATAATCCATGGCATTATTTCCGGACAGAACAGCCTTTTGCCCGGCCTCCGTGGTGACGGTGTTGCCATTGTCATCCTTGTACTCCACGGTGGTGACGGTACCGATCTCTGCCACCGGCGTGATCGCCATGGTATACGGGATCTGAAGCTTTTTGGGGATCTCATACTGCGGATCCGAGGTCGAACCCGGTCTTCTGCAGTAGTAGATCCAGATTTTCTGATCTCCTAACGCCGCCACGATCAGATTGACGACATTGGTGCCGTATTCCTTTGTTTCCGAAAGGATTTTTACACTGCTGCAGATGTCATTTTCCTGGATTCTGCCAATGATTCCCTTATAATACGGCATCCAGATCGTAGTCAGCTCGCTGTCCTTCTCACCGGAGCTTGACTGATAATAAGCAACGTCCCCGCTTGGAGTCTGCAGCAGGTTTTTTCCATCTTCAATTTCGACGGTATCAAACCGTTCTGCTGAAACATTATTATCGATCAGCTTGATCGTTGCATAAGCTACAAAATCTGCAGTTTCTGTTACCGTATTGCCATCCTCGTCGGTGTATTCTCTGGTTGCTGGTTCCTTAACAACATCCCAGTTTCCTACCTTCGCTGCACTGGTACGGTAAATACTGGAACCCATGGAGGAATCTGTCTTTTCCTCATCGTAGATGCCAAACCGCATATTGGCGTTTGCGTCATTCTCATCCAGTATATACTGATAGTTGTTTCCGGTCACGGTTGCCGGTCTGGCCACATACTGCATGACGCTCTTGTAATGCTCGACCTCATCCTTTGTATTGATCGCACTGCCCTGCTCCGGATCTGCCACCTTTAAACCTTCTTCTTTTGATGGATTCTTTCCTGCCGGAACCGTTCTCTCTACCGGTTCTGACCAGGTTTCTCCGCACAGATACTGGTAGGCCTGTTTCCAAAGTGCATCATCCTGCTGTTCTGTGGTTTCCTTTTTCTGGGAATCCTTTGTACTCCGATAAGAATTGAAATACTGCTCAAACATACGGTTAAAATATCCAAGGTTAATATCATCTTCCAGAAATTCATCGGCATTTACCTTCACAGCACAAAGCCTGTATCGGTCACTGGTGGTTCCATTTGAGGAATCATAAAGACCAAACCAAGAATAGGTATCCGGCAGTTCTTTGACCACATCCTCATAGGAAAGTCCCGGATTTGACTGCCACATCTGGATCTGTCCGCCCATTGCAGCATTGTCAGAGCGAAATTCCGTTCCGGAACCGCTTTTATCTGTCGCAAGCATGGTATAACTGCAGACCAGGGAATAGGGCGTACCTTCTTCCTTCTTTTCCTTGGATTCCGTTTTTGTTTGATCTGTCACTGTAACATTCAGCTCCACCATCAGTCTTGCATTGCCGTTCATGAGAACGTTTGCAATGGAGTAGGTGATTTTTTGTTTTTTCAGCCAATCCTGGAATTCTGGCATTTGCATTATTTGTGCCGCATGCAGCTTCAACCAAGGAATTCCTTTTGTTATTTCATTAATCTTTTTATCGATCAAATAGTTGCGGATACTGGTCATAAACAGAGAGGAGGCTTCCAGCTGTTTTATGATTTCTCCTTTTCCGTTAAACAAGGTGAAGTACATATCATACATACTGTAGTAAAGATCTGCCGTGCCAAATCGAACCTCCGAGTCAGTCACCTTGCCGCAGAACAGACGTTTTGTAGACGGCATATAGTTCTCATACAGCTGTTCGGTTCCGGAGGTACTCGATGTATTTGTGGTTCCGGAGGTATTCTCCTGGATCAATCCGACCTTGGCACCTAAAACCCGGTATTTTCGTGTTTCCGGGGTATACTCCATCAGGCAGTAGACCTCATATTTTGAATCCGGCTTATAGCTGCTGTCGTCCTTCTTATCTTTCGGAATATCCCAGTTGACATGCTCCGTCGGTGCAGTTCCCCTCTCGCTCAGGCCGCACAGAGGCTGTTCCGGATTCTTGCCGTAAAATACCGTCTCATAGCCGTAGATCACAGTCGACATATTATTCGTGAGATCGATGATGGAAAAGTCCTTTAAATCCTCCGCCTTGGTAGAATGATAGTTTGGGATAAAAAAGGCAGCAACTCCATCTGCCTTCCAGAGTGCCTCATGATCCTCCACCTGTTTCTTCTCCATGGTACCCTGGACATCCTTCGGCAATTCCTTGGCATATTCTTCATCGATCGTAACCTTGGCGTCTTTTCCGGTCATTTTCGTAATGTCATAGGTTTCGGCCTGCACATACTCTCCCTTTTCCTCATCGTAGGTGATAAAGGAGTCAGACCCCATATCCGAATACTGTTTATTGTCCTGCGTTAAGATCGAATTGCAGCCGCACAGGCAAAGCACCAGAAACAGGGCGATCAGGCGCACAAAACCTCGTCTTCGCATCATACTGTCATACCTTCTTCCATCTGTTGTGGCGGTGTTTTGGGGTTTCAATGTCTATGATTGTTCAGATTCCATCCGGATCTGTCTTACTGCGGCTGTATCTCGTAGCATCCGGCACCATCCTCCGGAGAGTAAAGAACCCGGCAGTCTCCGATATTTACCCACTGACCGTTTGTGATCCCGTAGGGATTTGATCCCGCAAAGCTTGTATAGATTGCATCATCCAGTGTGGATGCCGAGCTGCTGATGCCGTAGCAGAAAAGCCGCAGGATCTGATGATCATAGGTTGCCGCCTTTGCGGTGTCAGTGCTGGTGCGGTCAAGGGTTGTCTTGATCCGAAGCAGGTAACCGCTGGTTCCGCTGACCTTTTCTAAGGACAACAGCTCTTTTTCGGTCGATGCGCTCAACTCGCACCAGGAAATCTTATCCTGATAAACATGAAAGGCACGCAAGCCTCCGGTCTGCTTGTAGGCAATCTGTCCGATGGACTGAACTGCACCCAGGATGGCTGTCCAGTTGTACATAGCGGAGGAATCCTGCCGCACAAACAAGGCGGGCTGCTGTACCCGAACTCCTGCGATCACGCGGTAGTCTGTCAGAAGGACGCCGTTGCTGTCTGTGATGTAAAATTCCGGTGTCACGCCATTCATCAGGCAGCTTCCGTCCGGCTTCAGGTAATACAGACTTCCGTTTACCTCAATATAGCCAGTGGTCAGGCTTCCGTCCGGCAGGCAGTAGTAATAGGCGTTGTTGCGTTTCACCCAGCCGGTCTGCATCACCCCGCGGTCATCAAAGCTGTACCACTTTCCGTCCACGCAGACCCATTCATTCTTTGCAAGCTGGGTATTGGTTTTGTAATAATGCCAGCCCTGGCTGTCCTGATACCAGTTCGGGTTGCCTGCATAAGCTTGTCCGGCAAGAAGTCCGGTAAGAATGAGAGCTGCTGCCGTGGTTTTAGCTATATGTGTTCTATATTTTCCCTTCATCATGTCTCCACCTCCTAAAATGGTGTCTATTCTCTCTGAAAAAAACAGGAAGTTTTCCTGTCCTTTTCAGAGAGGCTGTCGCATTTGCAGTCCTCCCTGCTTTGCGACAGCCCCATCTTTTTTCACAGGCATGTTACCAAATGGCAATCGGCCCGCTTCTTAGTTGTTGTTTGATTTTTTCTCAGTCGGAACCTGAATGCTGCTGTAGGTCTCAGACTTGGAAGCATCGTTTACCCAGTCGATCATCGGCTTGATGGACAGACGCAGAACAACGATCAGAATGAAGATCAGCAGGTATCCGATAATGGCATTTCTCAGGGATCCTTTTGCTTTCTCCTTCTCCTGCGGCTCGTCTGCCTTTGCGAGCTTCACACCCAGGATAACGCACCAAACTGCGCCAAGGGCAGCTACGAGGGCGATGGCCGGACCCAGAATCATGTTCAAAAGGTTCATGACAGGGACTGCTGCACTCTCAAACGGGTTTGCCAAAGTCTCAAGTAACATAAGATTCATACTGTTTTCCTCCTTTAAGATATTTTCTATATTTTATACAAACCTGCCATGGCAAGTCTGAAATATAGCGTAGATTATAAGCTATCATGAATGATGATCTATGATTAAGACCTTCTTCTTAAAGCCACTCCGCCGGTGCCGCCAAGTAAGATGGTGCCGATCACAACGGCTGCGATGAGGGTCACGAGATGTCTGTTAAATAAATGATAGGTCTGTTTTACAAAAAAGTGGTAGGTTCGGCTGTTGCCGACCTGGTCTGATACTTCAATCTGATACCAACCTCCCTGTTTTAAGGTCTGGCTGTTTAATTGCACCTCGCTGCCGTCCCGGTAAACCGTCACCACACTGTCAGCCTGGTTCTTCTCAAACGAGACAGGCATCTTCAGCCCGGATCTGGTGATATCCTGGGAAAAGGTTAAGGTGGGAGCCTGCGTATCCTTCTTAAAAGAAAGGCGGTAATCCGGAAGTCCCTCTGCCGAAAAACGGATCTGATAGTTTCCGTCCTCCCGCAAATTCATACAGATCGGATTTGTAATCTTAACGGGCTGACCGTTACGGCTGATGTGACCGATCTCATATCCGTCCGGGGCAATCAGAAAATTCTGGCGGCTGCAGCCGTCCTTCATGATCTGAAAGCTGAACCGGTATTGGTAAAAGTCTAGGTTGTCACCGGAATAGTTTCCCGGGCCGCACAGCAGCTCGAGCTCATAGCTTCCGGGCTCGTAAAAATAAAAGCTGTCTCCCAGAGCGTAATCCTCATTGTCCTTGGTGGCCGTGACATCGGTACTGTCCTTTGATATATGAAAGATCACCGGACCTTGGGTCATGGCACCGTTTGGAACACTGGACTCAATAACGTTCTGATTCGAAAAGGTATAAGCGTAAAAATTGGTTTCTGTATTGAAGGACAGCTGCACATCCTTCGCCTCTTCAAAGTTCAGGCTGCTCTTATCGGCCTCTGCCAGCTCTGCGATCATCTTGGCTTCTTCGGGAGTCATGGAACCACTGTCCAGGCCATAGGCTGACCAGTCATAAGAAGTTTCTCCGGTGTCGGATCCACTCTCTTGTGTACTGCCCAGATTACCGTCCGTCATGCGGTCTGCCCAGAGGCCGGACAGATCATCCGACGCACTGTCTGATAAATCGCCTGATGTGCTGCCTGACGTGCCCTCCGAAAAGCTTTCCGAAAGGTTTCCGGAAGTTGCATAGGCTGACATGGGAAGTGCTGCTGCAAGGCCTGCTGCAAGGATGATTCTGATTATTTTTTTCATCACATCACCTTTCCAAGATCTTTTGGCTTTTTCACCGGGTTGTTCTGTTTTTCATTGGTATGAACAAACTCCCTCGGTGCCCTTCCGCCATGCTGTGCCAGATGCTCCTGTCTTGCTTCCTCCACCAGTTCTTTATAAGAGGTGCGGATCCGGGTCGGCCGGTCTGTAAAGACGCTGCGATTCGCAGATGCTTCCCTTTCAGCCGGTGCTGTCCCGCTGCTTTTTCCCGTACTCCGAAGTTCCTTTTCATCCCGGAGTTTTTTCAGCTCTACTTCCCAGAGTGCCCTGTTTTTCGGACTGTCAAAATATGCCATACCCCGTCACCTCTTTCTGTATCGATGTTTTATTCTTCCGTTGATTCTGAGGAGGCAGAGGAGCCGCTCTTCTCCAGGGCGTCTAAATATGCCTGGGTGATGACCTCCATGCCCTCCAATAAGCTTTTGTTTTCCTTTTTCGTGATCGACACATAGCCCTCGGCTCCGGTATCGACCAGGTTCTGTGCCTGAAAGATCGGCTCTTCCTCTACAAGTGCCACTGCCTCATCCTCATAGCAGATGTAGGCTTCAATCGTACCGTTTTCCAAAGCCTTGCGTCCGTCTGTCTCGGAGTAGGTCTTCTCTCCTGCCGGACTCGCCTCATTCAGCGTCAGCAGGCTGGCGGACGATACATTTTCGGAAATTCCGATTTGGCTGTCCTTTAAAGCTGCGATGCTGTTGACAAAGTTGCCCCTGGAGGTGACCGCACACAGATAACCGTAGGCGTAAGGAGTGGTCATGCCAAAGGAATCGCTTAAGCTCCCGTCATCCGTGATGGAGCCGATGGCCATGTCGGCCTCCCCAGCTTCCAAAACCTCCGTAAGGGGACGTCCGCTCTCCACCGGAACGTAGGAAACGGTAAGTCCAAAACCATCGGCAACGGCCTTGCCGATGCCGGCCTCCATTCCCTGATAGGAGCCGTCCGAGTCATCCACCCAGCAAAGACGGCTTCTTCCTGTGGTGATGGCCACCCTTAAGGTTCCTGATTTTTTGATGGCGGAGGTCTGATCACCGCCCTTTTTCGAGCATCCGGCTGTTACGGACAATGCTGCGGCCGCGCCCAGTATCAGCAATGCTTTCATTCTGGTTCTTTTTTTCATTCTGTTCTCTGCCTCCTACATCGTAAACAGCTTTTCAATACTCTTAGTCGTCTGGATATCTACGCAGGTTCGCATGGTCGGGGAGGTGATGACAAAGGCACGTCCTCGTCCGTTGTTGATGATATCATGCTGCTCTCTGCTGTTTAATGCACCGGATTTTTCATACAGCTTGCACAAATCGTTCATATCGTTTGGTGCTAACGGGAAGATGAAGGAGTACTGGCTCGCGTTGATGATCGCTGTGGATTTACGCTCCAGCTCCTCGGTTCCCACAAAGTCCTTGATGTTCTGCGTGATGATGATCTGCATACCGTTATACTTACGGATTCGCTTTGCCAGCTGATACATGAAGTCTAGCGCGATCGGGTACTTGCTGTCAATAAATACGTGCGCCTCATCAATCACAATGATGATCTTGCGGTCTGCATGGTACATCATGTTGTAATCGCGGTTTTTGATGATCTCGTTATCCAGCCATTTTAAGACCAAGAGCATCTGCGCATTGGCGATGGTGCTGTTTTTGTTGGCAAGCAGGGACTGGAAGTTGAATACGATGAAGTTCTCCTTGGTGGAGATGGTGGCCTCACCGTTCCACAGCGCTGCATTTCGTCCTCCTGCCGAGAACTTGGAAATGTAGCTGATGAGGATTCGCAGGTTATTTTTTGCGTATTCGCCGCTGGCCTTCTGGTAGTCGTTTAAGATCTTATCATAAAGATCATCGAAGGTCGGAAAATCCGACGGCTTCAGTTTGCTTAAATCCGTGGTCGCGTCGATTCCCTTTTCCTCATACATGCGCACTGTCAGGTTGTTTAAGTACTCCAGAGGATCCGACTCGATTCCCGGAAGGATCTGTCGGTAAAACTCCTCAAGGAACTGTAGGTGCACGTAAAAGCTTGTGGTAACGCTCTCGGTGTCCTTGTCCGGATTTTCCTCATCGCTTTCCTCGTCATCTGTAAGGTTTGTGATGATATGGAAGGGATTGAGTCGTCCCTGGGTCGCACTTCCTACGTCAATGATCTTGCCGTTAAAGTTCTTTGCCATCAGGGTGTACTCATTCTCCGGGTCGAGGATGAAGATCTTACTGTCCTCTGCCGCCAGCTGTGTCAGGATAGTCTTGGTCGCATAGGACTTACCGCTTCCGCTCTTACCGATGATGACTGCGTTGCTGTTGACACGCTCCCGGTTTCTGAGGAAAAAGTTGATAAAGACCGGAATGCCGCCGGTCCGTCCGATGCAGATGCCGCCCGGATCGCAGAGGTTGTTGTATACATACGGGAAGGCCGCTGCGATGGAGCCGGAATGGATTCCTCTGGCATATTTGGAAAACGGATCCCAGGCGGAAATCATGCTTGCCCCGTAGGCTTCATACTGCATGGTCAGGTTATCATTGGTCTTAAAGCCTTCCTCAGAGCACTGTCTGCGGATCTTTTTCTTTAAGGAACGGGCTGCCAGATCCTTCTTTTTGTTTTTATCCGGCTTTTTATCGGCTGCTAAGGCATTGCTTAGCTCGTAATCGAAGACTGTGATGTAGGTGTTTACATCGAAGAGCACCTCGTTGTCGCCCTGCAGCATACGAAGAAGCTCCTGCAAGGTCTTGACATGCTCGGTCAGCTCCATGATACGGCTCGTTCGTCCGGTGTTGGAGCCCTGCTCTCTCAGCTCATCGATCGCGCGGTCGATCTGGCGGATCGAACGATAACGATCTCGCGGTGTCATCTTCAGCACCACCTTGGTGCTCATGGTATTGAAGAGGTTGGCACCCCAGGCATTCGGTACGGATACCGGATAATCCCGGATCCTTAAGTTGTGGGTGATGAGACCGTCGATCTTGACCGTTCTTCCGGCAAATTCCAGCTCCTTCGGAACGATCCAGTCCATGTACTGATCCGGTGTCAGGTTCTTAACTTCCCGCTCATTAAAGTTTTGCGTAAAGTTGTACTTCAGAAAGACTGCTAAATCCGCATCCTTTAAGATCTCACACTGGATCTCATGCACACCGAAGGCCTTGATGGTCTCCTCTGCCTGATTGCGAAGCTGGGATTTATCCTGGTTGCAGAAGATCAGGTAGTGAAAAGGAACATAAACCAGATCCTTCTCATTGATCTGACGCAGCTGCTCTAAGCGATCCTGAAGGATGCCGACCCGGTCGGTCAGCTCCTCCTCGCTCAGAAGACCGTTTAAGTAAGCTTCCTTCAGCTGATCCAGCTTTTGATTCTCTGTGCGGACGTAATCATCATAGACGATCGGCCTGTCCACCTTCACCATGAGAGCGGTCTCGCCCATTCCGACCGTACGGAGGATGGCTCCAAAGGTACGGTCGATCAGACCATTCTGGGTGTCCCGGTCTAAGAACCGAAACTCGATCGATGGGATATGGACGACAATGCCGTAATACTTGCCGCCATATTCGATGAACTCCCCATCAATCCCCGTAAAGGGTACCAGATCCCAGGTTTCTGTTTTTTTCTTTTTCCCGGAATGTGGGGTTTCCCCTCTTGTAAACTTGCGCTGTCTGGTCAAAAAAGCCACCGCATGCAATATGATCATGTAGGTTTTCTGATCGTCCAACGGCACTAAGAGTGCAAAGGTCAGTACGAAGAAGAACGAACTGATCCACATCCTAAAGGGAAGCTCCGAAAGGAGTACGGCCATGATGACGCCGCCTCCGATCAGTCCCACGATCAGATCCGGAATTTCCACACCTTTAAAAAATTCCAGATTGACCTTTGTTTTTTTCGGTATTATCCTCATTTGTTATCTTTCTTTTCTTTCTTTTCCTTCGGCTTGTTGACATCCAGCTGCGATAATCGTTCCCGCTTGGATGTTGCTTCGTAGAATCTAAAGCCCATGAAGCTGCGGCTTACAGCCTCGGCCTCGCCGTTTTCATTGACCATGTTCCTCTGCGTTACGCCCCAGCCATGACTGAAGTTGTAGTTGCCTGCCCGGTCACGCACATAATGCTTTCCGTAGTGAGATTTCACATGGACATTTCCGGCCTTGTCCTGTACCTTCTCAAGTCCTGTCCATACATTCCTACGTGTATACATCTCTCCGGTTTCCGTATTTCTCTGGCGCTCTACACCTAAGGCTCTGATACTTGTCAGGTTGTTCTCAGAGTCATAGGACTGCGTGAAGAGACTTCCGCCGATGGAATAGTGTCTGCTTCCGTCTGCTGCCACCTTCTGCTGATACAGCTTGCCAAGGGAAACATATCCATGCTTCTGACCCATATTGTCCCAGGTACAGCCAAAGCCGAGGAAGGACAGCTTGTCTGTCTTGCCTTTATGGTTGATACGCTTTGTAAATCCAAGTATCTTCACGGTATGGCTTCCGTCTGCTCCGTAGGTATTGGAGAAGAGTCCGCCCATGTTGACGTTCCAGCCATACTTGCCGTCGCGTCCTGTCTTGAAGGTCAGACCCAGGAAACGTTTGGTCTTCTGAGGCGGAAGAGCTGCCTTTTCCTGCTCTGCCCGCTCGTTTGCTGCCTGGCGCTCCGAAATCGGCCATGCTTCCGGTTCGGCATCGGTGTTTCTGGACAGCCAGTTCTCCGGCTGAGAGTAAGGTACACCAACCTGCAGAGGCGGTGCCGGCGGGATCTCCGGTGCCTTTGCTGCCGCGGCATCGGCTCCCTGGCCGACTGCTGCTGCATCGACTTCTTTTCCGGCTGCTGCATCGGTTCCAGCTCCGGCTCCGGTTCCAGATCCAGATCCTTCACTGGTTCCGTTTCCTTCACTGGTTCCGTTTCCTTCACCGGCCTCGCTCTTCTCGGGTTCTTCTTGTTTCGCAGGTTCTGCTTCTGTATTAGGATGAAGCTCACCGGCCGGTCCTTCCGGCAACGACTCAATATTAGACTCTGGAACTCCATCACTGTTGTCCTCTGCGTCATCATTCTCGCCTTGCTTACCTGTGTCAGCACCTGCTGCATTCGGAACTTCGCCGCCAGGCATCTCTGTGGTAGCATCCGGCTGTTTATCGGTTGCATCGGTCGGCTTCTGCTCTGTACCGCTGCCAACGTTGCCTTCCGGCTTCTGCTCTGCATTGCTAGGAACGTTGCCCTCCGGCTTCTGCTCTGCATTGCCGCCAACATTGCCTTCCAGCTTCTGGCCTTCGCCTTCTGCCTTTTTGTCTCCAACTACGCCACCCGGTCCTGCAACCAGATTACCACCGGTCGGTTTATTCATCAAGGCTGCAGCAACAGCTCCGGCACCACCGACTTTTCCGGTACCACCTGTGCCACCGGTTCCGGTTCCAGGAATCTGCGCTCCGCCGGGCATCTGTGCTCCACCGGTACCACCGACCGCTCCGGTTGCTGCTTGGCCGCTCGGCTTCATATTTCCTAAGACATCTTTCAGAGGCATAGGCTTACGATTGGATGTAGCACCACCTGCGGCTCCTGTGCCTGCTCCGGCTGCCGCAACATTCTCTGCGGATAGTCCCGGGATCTTGCCGCTGTCACCGTCTCCGGTCGCAGCCGCAGTCGCAGCACCACCTTCGCCGCCATCATCATCATCCTCTTCAAAGTCCTCATCCCGCTCCTCAGGCTTACCTCCGGACATGGCATCAATGCCCCATCCGACTGCCTTCTTAGACCAGGAGTAAGCAGTTGCCATGGCACCCCAGGCAAGGGTGTTTCCCATATTGGCTGCCTGACCCTCTGCAGAACCTGCAGAAGAACTGATCAGTCCGGTAACCATGGAGCCACTCTTGGTCGCTGCCCAGGCACCGCCGAGCAAAAACAGGATCTTCAGTACATAAACCGTCTCTACGCTCTCCGAACTCAGGCTGGTAAAGGTAATCTGTCCGCTGATGATGATCGGTACGATCATCAGATACAGCTTCATCGCTACGATGCCGCCAAGACCCGATATGGATTTTCCAAGGAAGAGCTCCCTCCATCGTTTAAATCGTTCCCCATCGTCGAGGGGCATGGTCGAGACAAAGAAGGGCGATACAATATAAAGAAGCAGCATATCAAAAATTCGTTGGATGAACACCACACTGTTGCTCACCATAACGAAGAATACAAAGACTCCGACTCCGAATCCGACAATATAGTCAAATTTCGCGTACACGAAATCCTGTTTCACCTGCTTATAGTTCCAGTAGGTCTGATTCGGTTTGTCCTTGCTGCCGTTTGTATAATAATTCTTTCGCGCCTTATCATTGATTCCGAGTGTTGGCTTGTCCTCTGCGCTCGCTGTCGAAATGTTAAATTCCGCATTCGTGCTGGCATCCAGGGAGCTGATCACAAAAAGCGTGGATCCGATCGTTGCATTCGAGCTTGCTCCGGACTCCTGCAGGGAATTATCAAGGGTTGTCACGAGCACGCCGCTGAAGCGGATCATGAACAGTACAAACATCGGCACGATCAGAAACTGTACGCAGGAGCGTAAAAATAAGTTCATCACGTGGGATACCGTACGTGGTTTCTCTGTCTCCAGATCAAAGATCGACTTTGCCACGGCATAGATCGTAAACATAAACAGCAGAACCAGCGAGACCACAAAGATATACCAAAAGGCATTGTGTATGGTTCCGATGCTGTAAAGCGCTTCAAGAAGCGTCATCGGATCAGAGGTCTTGTCTCCGGTTGTGATCTGCACCGTCTTGATTCCAATAAAGATATTGTAGGCCTGTTCCATGGAATCCAAAAACTTCCAGACATTTGCCATCAGCGTATAGAAGACTCCGGCACAGGCATTAAAAACCCACTTAGCAATTTGGATGGAAAGGGGGATCAGTACATTTTTCAAAAGCGGTCCCATGACCGTCTGGAACAGCCAGGTAAGTGCAGTATTAAGCAGATCCCCGACAAAGCTGAACACAGGGTCGAGGATATGTTCCATTACCCATCCGATCGGATCGCTCCAGAAACCCAGATAAGCCATATTCATAATCTATATTCCTCCTTATCCCTGTGACTGGCCGTCGCCCTGCTGCTGTTGCTGCTGAAGCTGCTGCTGCATACTGTTCATCTGACTCTTCTGGGCGCTTTGCTGCATGTTGCTTAATCTTCCCTTTACGAAGTTGATGACATCCCTTCTCTGAGATTCCTCCTCCTGAGCACTGTCCGGATCCAGGATCCGTCCCAGAGTGATGCTGGCGTTATAAACGGCCCAGGCACCTCCCAGAACAAAGAGGATCGTGATGATCTGGTTCATCATCTTGTCCGCGGAATAGGAAATGCGGTCAGATGCCAGAAGCGGCAATACGATCAAAAACAGCTTCATGGAAATCATGGTGCCTGCCCCGGCAAAAAACTTGCCGATGAACATATCCTTCCACTTCTTAAATACTCCCCCGCCATCCAGCGCGATCGTCGCCGCAAAGAATGGGGCGACAATGTAGAGGACCAATAGCTCGATCATACGCCGCACCAGGGTGATGGCCGACATCAGAAGGAGCATCAGCAGACAGGCTACACTGATATAGGCCAGGAAATAATTCACCTTTGTGGCATCCACATCCTTGAGCACCTGGTTGGTATTGCGGTAGCTGAACTGCTCCGCCGCCACGTCACCAAACTCTGTCAGGTAGTAATCCAGACGCTGTCTGACGTAAGCGTCCCTGGTTTTTGCCGTATCGAATTCATCCGGGACCACAATGGCATCCTGCACCATTGCCACAAAGAGCACATCTCCCGGTGTACTGCCTACGATTCTGACGCTGTGCGTTCCCTTTTGTGTGTCCGTGTATTCGATCTTGTTGATGACCCCAAATACGACCTGCGTAAAATGAAGCATAAAGAGACACAAAAGCGGGATCATCACAAAGCTCAGGGCAGATTTTAAGGACCACTTGATTGCCTCACTGATCGGATGCTTGTTTTCCAGTGCGGAATCACCCATGGAGCGAACGACTGCAAACAGGGAAAACATAAAAGCCAGAACCATGGCAGCCGCCGTCATCAGAACAAATACCTTCGTGACCTTATCAATACAGAACAAAGCCTGAAGCAAGGTCAGCCCCTCTGCATCTCCATAGGAAACCGTTTCCACACCGGCCAGGATGTCATAGATCGAGGAAACATAGTCTATAAAGGAAAGCCAGGCGGTAAAACCGGTCAGAAGAAATGAAGCCAAAAAGCTTGACAGCATACTCCATAGGATTTTGAATATGCCCAGCAGTATTTCGGAAAGGAAGGAGGCAAACACTGCATTAAATAACTTCGTCAGAATTCCCTGCAGTGATTCAAGAAATCCAAGCTGAACAAATACCATCGTTTCTTCCTCCTATCTTTCTTTTGTAGCTTTACAACCAGGCTGATCCCTGTAAATCCGGCAAGCCGGATTCTTTTTATTGCTATCGCATTGATGTATTTCGTTTGATCCAGATTACATATCCGGCTCCGCCGCTTCCCAGTACCATCAGAAGAAGAACGGCCACAACCGATGCCGGTGTGATCGGTCTTCCAAGCTTAAAGGTCTGCGTTGACGAATTGCCGGCCGCATCGACCGCATATACCTGATAGTTTCCGGCTCCGCTGAAGCTTCCGCCTTCTCCGGAATCCACCAGTTCTCCGTTTCGATAAATATAGATGCGATCGGAATCATCATCCGTGCTGATGGTTGCGCGGCTGTGGCTCACAGCGATATTTAACTTTGGCGGACGGTTATCCTTTTCAATCGTTACGGTCGTATCCTTTCCGGATGCGGTGGTGTAGGTGACCTCATAGGTTCCGCTGTACGGAAGGGATACCCAGGTACCGTGATCATTTTGTTCGATTCCGTTCCAGGTGAATTTCTTTACAGCTTCTCCCTGCGGTACAAACAGAACCTCCAGGATCCTGACCGGATCGTTGATGATCTGGAAATAGAATCTTGGCTTTTCCTTTCCGTCGTAAATTTCATCATATCCGGCAACCGTATCGCTTAAATCCATGCAGTACCAGCCGCTTTCCGTGAAATCGTTTCCAACCGTGTACTCATACGGCTCACCGTTTCTCGTCACACTGATGGCCAGTGTATTCTCGCTCGGGAAGCGGAAGGATACGCTGCCGTTGACCGTAGCACCGTTTTGTACCGAAACACCGAATTTTGTGCCGGTAAACAAGGTCTCCAGATACTCCCCGGTAAGCGGATCAATGGATTCCCGAAGTCCGGAACCGGTCTTTCGTCCGACTGCCGCCTCTGCGATCTTTTCTGCCTCTTCCAGAGTCTCGGTCTCTTTTGCCGTTACGGTTTCCGAAGATGCTTCCGTAGTTTCCTCGCTGCCTTCTGAATTTTCAAGATCCGAATCTGTTTTGTCGGTTTCCTGATCCGAAGAGGTATCTTCTGTTTCTGCAGTCATATCCAGGTATTCCTGAAGGGCATCGCTAGTAACTCCCAGCATGCTTGCCATCTGATCCAGGGTGATGCTGCCATCGGAGATACTCTTTCGGATATAATCGATCGGAAGGGATTTGCTTTCTAATGCATCGGCCACATCCTCCGCCTTATCGATCAGCGGGATCGACTCGCTGCTGTTGCTGCTGTTCCATACGTAGCTCGAACCGCTGTTTTCCGCTGCACTGGTGGTCTCCTGTGCGGTCTCCTGCGTTTTTTTCTGCACCGGCTTATCCTGGATGCGGAATCGGAAGGTCGTCTGATACTCCGTCTGCTGAGATAAGGAAGTACCTTCTTTATATATGGCCGTGATGCGGAATACATAGGTACCCTGAGTTGTCATCGGCTGTTTGCTGATATAGGTAATCGGCTGGCCGTTCAGCTCTGCAGTATAGGTCAGGTTCGCCGGAAAATCAATATAAACGCTCTGGTCCGTGATCTGTCCGTTTCCGATATTCGAATAGAAATAGAACTGACCGTCGATACCTTCCTCATACATGGCATAGTCTTCGTAGTACTGCTCCGACAGAGCGATGATCTTCTTAGAGGGAAGACTTCCTGTCGTGGTTCCGGAGGAGCTGTTTCCGGATGTGGAGTTGGCTGCGGTATTGTTTTCAATGGTAATACCGTTCTGCTTCACCACCGTACTCGAATTGGAACTGTTGCTGTTTCCGCTGTTGTTGGTCGTCGTACTGTAGCTTCCCGAGCTTCCGGGACCGCTGGTGGTTGTCGTGGTGGAATTCGTCGTAGAAGAATTCGTTGATGATGAGTTTGTATTCGGTGATGCAGAGGTCGTGATTCCTCTCATGCTGGAATATAAGCTGTTCATCCTGTTTAACTGGTCTGCCATGGAATCACTTGCTGCCAAGGCAGTGACCGGATAAGCGGTCATGGCAGCCGCTGCTGCCAATATGATCAATTTTTTTCTGTGTAGCTTCATTCTTATACTCCTTTGGCTGCCGTTTCCATGTCATCATCCGAACCGAAATCCTCGTCCGTATCGTCGAAGAGATCCTTCAAGTCATCATCGAAATCATCATCCGGATCATCCAAATCTTCATCTGACTCCTCATCCAGGTCATAGCTCAGATCATCATCAAAATCTGTATCGGAATCCTCATCGTCCTCGTCCAAGTACCGATCGAAGTCGTACTCCTCATCTTCAGAATTTTCATTCTCATCGAGGTCATCCAAATCATCGAAATCGTCCAGATCATCGAGATCATCGTCAGAATCCTCATCAGATTCTTCTTCTGACTCATCCAGGTCCTTCAGGTCATCCCCAAAAAGCTCGTCATCCGGATTTTCATCAGGATCTCCCAGATCATCCAGGTCATCATCGAAATCTGCATCGAAATCGTCATCCAGATCAAGGGAGCTATCCTCGGAAAGATTGTCTGAGGTGCCCTCCGGCATCTCCTGATCCTTCTCCTCGGAATCCTCTGCTTCCATATTCATCTTTTCCTGAACGATCATGTTGCGCTCGCCAAGGTCGTAGTAAACATCCTCACCGTAGAATGCATTTGCCCGAACCTCATCCAGGCTCATAGCCTTAAACTCATACAGCGGACACTTGTAGCTCGGGGTGAATTTGGTCTTTAACGGGTTATTACCAAAGGTAACGATGATCGCGTTACCGGTGTTGGTCTTGCTGTTTAGCTTCTGAAGCTCAGACGGATAAATAACCGGTCTGGTCTGCATCTGCTGTGAGTAGTTGATGTCGCTGCTCTTGGAGCCGAGGCCGCTGGATACGCTTCCTGTTGCAACGGTCATGTTGCCGCAGAGCTTTGAGAACTCCTCACAGGTTGCGATATCGTTGGAACCGATGAACATCTTGATACCACAGTTACTCTTTACGATGTTTGCCACGGTATCACCGTAAACGTTGTTCAGCTGTGCATAGGACTGAACAACCATGTTGAACCAGATCTTACGGCTTCGGCCTACGGTGATCATCTTATCAAATTTCTCGATCTTCGGCATGTTACCAAACTCATCGAGGATGAAGTAGACATTGCGGTGAAGGGTCAGATCCTTGTCGGCGCTGGCTACCTTGATCAGTGCCTTATAAATACTTAAGATGAAGATGGCTGCCAGTGCATGACGGGTATCCTTCTCATCCGGGATTTTTAAGAACAGGGCCACCGGCTCATTGGCAATGGCCGAAGGTTCAATGTCGGTTGCGGAGGTCAGAGCACAAAGACCTTCATCGTTGAACATCGACAGCTTATCGAAGGCGATGGACATGTAGCTGGCCAGGGTCGTCTCGGCTGCTGACATAACCTGTCTGGAAAGTCCGACTGCCTTTGACAGTACCGGACGGTTCTGGAAGTACTCACGCAGGGCTTCGAAGTTGTTCTCCGAATTGGAGATTGCCTTGTTTACATTGTAGAAGCAGAACTTCTCTTTTGTCATCTCAAGCTCCGGATATTCGGAGTCCTCCAACATCGCAAGGCAGGTTGCCATAACGATGGAACGTGCACCCTTCTCCCATACCGGATCGTCCTTGGATTCGATTGGACAGAGAACGCTGACGAAGTCGTTTAAATCCTCATAAACCTCATCGTAAATCTTCTGTTTCTCGATACGGATCAGACCGATCAGCTCATCGCGGTGTGCGTAAGCCTTTCCTTCATATTCATACCACTCATCACCGTATTCCTCCGGCTTGTTGACCAGAGTCAGATCACTCGATTCTGCATCATCGGTTCTTCTGTAGATTTCATCGCCGGTATGCAGATACAGCTGATAGCGGTCGTAAATATCACTTAACGGGTTCCAGCGGAAGGAGCTGTAAGGATCACGCAGATCCAGTACCATAACCTTATAGCCATGCTCCTTTAGGGTTCCGCTGTGGAACATGAAAAGCTCGCCCTTCGGGTCGGTCATGATCATGGAAGAACCGGCTGCCGAATGTCCCAGGATCTGAATCATCGGGTTGATGAAGGTGGTCGTTTTACCACTACCGGTGGAACCGATGATCAGGCCGTGCATCGGGGATGCCAGGTTGATATCAATTTCTTTTTTCTTATTGTTATATACGGCACGAACCGGAACGCCGTCCTTCTTCTCGCTGCCAAGCTTGGTATATTTATAAGGCTTAAACAGCTTGTCGCGCTCCTTGTCCGACATGAAATCGGCATTTTCCAGTGCACCCTCGATCCTTCTTGCCTTCTGGTTCATCATACGGCGGGAACGTCTTGCTGCATCGTAGTCGTAAACAATCCACAAAAGGGCGATGACGCACATTCCAAGAAATCCCATCAGATAGGTTCTCGGATCAAGCAGGAGCCAGGGATCAAACATGGAATCCTCGGCGCCAAACAGTCCCGGAAGGACAGCCTGAAACAGCTCAGAGATCAGGATGCCAAGAACGATGCTGCCTCCAAAGAACAGTCCCACATAGAAAAGCACTTCTCTCATTGCGCCTTTTACTTTGTCATCCATCGTCTTATATCCTCTCCTTTCTTTGCATCCAGCCCTTTATGTCCTCCACAAATTCCGGATGCATCTTAAACCAGGCAACCAGGCCTAAAAATGCCAGAAGACCGTAGCCTGCGACCAAATATCTGCTTCCGAACAAAAAATTCGAAAGCTTATAGGACTGGCGGATCAAAAGCTGAAGCACCGTCCAGAGGTTAAATGCCATATGTAAAATAATCGAATAAAAAATATTGTCTTCCTTAACAGAAACAAAAGCAAGGAGCCAGCCCATAACAAAGGCATAGCAGATCCAGGCAAGGTTTCCGTGACAGGCTGCAAAGATCGCGGAAGTCAAAATCACCGCTGTCCGCTCAGAAAACTGAGACAGAAGACGGTTTAGCATCAGTCCCCTGAAAATGACCTCCTCACAGATCGGAGCTGTGAGAAATACCGAGATCATAGCCAGGATCAGATCGGTCCGTCTAAATGCGTTCTCCGTCATACTCTTGTAGCTTGTAAAAAACGGAAGGAGGGTAAAGGCTGCGGATAAGAACACACTGGCCGCGATCCCAAGGATCGCATAACCGGCCGCCTTCTCCCAGTTTGGATTTTCCCAGTAAAGCGTTACCGCATCCCGAAAGCTCTCGCCTCCCCGAACAATCTTCCAGCGGATCAAAAAGAAGCAAAGGACAATTCCTATCGCATAATAGAAATTCCCGCTGGCATTCACAAAGGCTGCCGTGCTGTCATTCCAGTTTCGAAGGATCATCCCCACATACATCATGAAGGCCGGAAGCACCAGATATAAAAATAGCGGCAAAAGGGAGGAAATGATAGTCTGGGTACCGATCCAGATTTTCTGCTGGGTGGTAAGCCCCGGCGTATCCATCCGGATGATCTCTTTTTTCTTTTTGTGATACTTCGGTGACGGCCAGATCAGCTCCTTTATCCAGGTAAGCTTTGGTGCCTTCAGTTCTTTTTCCGGGCGCTCCACATAGTCGATCACCCGCTCTGAAAACTTTTCTCCCGTTTTTTTTAAGTCTGCCGGATCCGGCAGCGGCTTTTTCTCAGTTTGCGGCTGCTCGTAAAACGGTACAAACGGCTGGTCGCTTTCTTCGCTTCCGGAGCCGCGTGCCTGCTTTTGTACCTGATTCAGCTCGCGAAAAAGCTGCACAAGGGAGTTGGATCTTTTCTTTTTGTTTCTCTTATTTTTCATTCTATCCTGTTTATAAAAGCCTATTCTTCAATGTTCAAAAATCCGGAAAATCCGGTAATATCAAACACTTCCATTACAATTGGTTTTACATTCTGTAAGATCATGGTCAGATTTTTCTTTTTTGCCTGCTTCTGAGCCTCCAGAAGGACACGCAGTCCTGCGGAGCTTACATAACCGGTCTCTTTAAAATCTACATATAATACAGAATCCTCCGCACTCTCCAAAGCATTCATCAGCTGTTCCCGAAACTGGGGAGCCGTGCTGTTGTCGATTCGTTTGATTGCCTCTACTGTCATTGCACTCATCCTCTCTGATTTTTTTATCGGAATTTCAGTTCAAGTAAATCCAAATAAGCCGGTGTTCCTTCCTCCGGATCCTTCGGAAGATACACCCGGCCGATTGCCTGAACAGACTGTCCCTCTTCATAATCGCGCATAAACTGTGGAAACAGCTCTCGATCCACATAGGCTACCATGGTGCCGGTGCGATCCTTTAAGAGCACCGTTGCTGTGTCCGTTTTTTCGCCTTCTTCGCGCTCCGGGAAATTGATATGATCGATCACGGCATCTAAGGATACCAGTTCGTTCTGATCCAGAGCATAGGTCAGGCTTTCATCCGGGAAGAAATCAGCTGCATCCACCGGTCTTGCAAAGGCCCGGCTGTCATCTGCCGCAAAGGCAGCCAGATCTTTCCGTAAGGCACGCACCAGGGCAGTGATCCCGGTCATGTTATACCAGTTTGCCTTGGTCTCTCCGGTTACAAGCAGGGCATCCTGCCAGCTAACGGAAAAGCAATAACGCCAGTCATGTTTTTCATCGTTTTGCATATAGAACTCAATCTGATCGGACTGCTGATCGGCACGAACCATGACTGCGTTCTGCTTGTCATATCTTGTAATATAAACTCGTTCGGATACTGTCCACATAACTGCACCTCTTTTCTGTCGGTTTTCTTATCACTGGATCCAGGCTCCGTCTGCTCCCACCTGACATCCATCCGGTGTAACGGTATTTGCGAGCATGGTTCCGTCGGTTAAGCTAAAATAATACCATTTATCACTGATCTGCATCCATCCGTAGGCCAGGGTGCCGTTCTGATTTAAGTAAAACCAGTTGTTTCCCCGCTTAAACCAGCCCGTGCGCATGGCTCCATTCGAATCGAAATTGTACCACGCACCGTCGATCAATGCAAACATATTTTTTAATTCCGTACCGTCTGCATAACGGTAATGCCAGGCTCCGTTGATCAGATACCAGCCTTCCCGGTAGGGGGAATAGGTGATGGCATAGGTCGGAGTGGTACTGTTTTTGCTGTTGTCTACGCTTGCAGAAGAAGAGCTGGTGGAAGAGCTGTCCGAGCTATCCACCTTTTTTTCTTCCGAGTAAGCCGACCAGGCATTGTATTCGCCGTCCTCATAGGCACGCACACGGAAGCGGTAGGTTCCGGCTTTTCTCATGTCTGAGGCGAAATTATAATAGGTTTTCTTTGTCTTAACCCGGGTGACCTCCGTGGTGCCGCGGTACAACACCACCTGATACTGTTCCGTATAATCCTCATCCGAATCATCCCAGCAAGCCTCCTTGCCATCCCAATAAGCATCGACGATGTCTGCATAGCTTATCATCGGCACCGCCAAAACAGACAGCAGGCACGCTGCAAGCAAAGCAACGATCTTTCGCTTCATAACTCGATCACCTCACAAACCTCTCTTTATATATCCTTATATATATCCCGCTAAAGCCATTTGTCCTTTTGCATCTCTATCATAACACTGCATGGTGGACAAATGTGGGACAAACATCATCTTTTTTATATTAATCATCTTCATCAAACCAGCGGTCGTACCAGGCACCCTCTGCCCAGCTGTACTGCACCATGTATTCTCCGCGGTAGGCATTGACCGCAGCCGGATCATTGTTGTCAAACTCGTAGGCATCACAGCTGAACAGATCCGTGTTCACAGCATAGCGGTTATGGTCATGGACTAAAAGATCGCTGATCCCTGCTTTTTTCAGGGATGCCTCTAGCTCCCGCACAATCTTGGAAACATAGTCCTGTACGTTTCTGGAATACTCGGCATCCTCGAAAATAGCTGCCGCAATTTCCTTTCTGGTCAGGCCGCCTCCCTTTTTGTGGATCAGGTAGGCCAAAAGCTCCTTGGATTTTGCTCTTCCGAAATGCACCGGTTCCCCATCCAAAAGGAGGTCAAACTGGCCGAAGGTTACCGCACGGATGCGTTTTTCGCTCTTGATCTGCTGTTGCGGATAGCGGATCTCCTCCAGCTCTCGCTTGATTGCATCTGCTGTTGCCGGCTTTAACACATAACCGCTGGCGTGAAGGCTGAAGGCCTCCATCCCGTAGCTGCTGTAGGCCGTCACAAAGATCAGGTTGATCTGGGGATTTAATTGCTTCAGCATTTTACCGAGCATAATTCCGCTTATGTGGGTCATTTCGATATCCAGAAAGGCCACATCAATGGGATGCTCCTTTGCGTAGTTGTAGGCTTCCTCAGGATCCTGGAAGCCTACGATCGTTTCGCCCTCGACGACAGAGCTCAGTTCTGCTTTCAGAAGTTCAAGACTCATTTTTTCGTCATCTACACATAAATAGGTCATGCTTTCGCTCCTTCCTTCGGAATCCAGATCCGACATTCTGTTCCCTTCCCCTTTTCACTGATAATTTCCAGCGTCCCACCGCACATCTCACGAAGGCGTTCTCTGACATTGGAAATCCCGATATGGCTGCGCCCGTCATCCGGAAGCTTTGTCGGATCAAAGCCGACGCCGTCATCGATCACCGACACCAAAAAGCCATCCTCCACCCGTTCGGAGCGGATGGTCACGCATCCTCCTCTGGAGTGTTTTAAGATCCCGTGCTTGATCGCATTTTCCACCATCGGCTGCATTGTTAAAGCCGGGAGGGCAAATTCCTTTTCCTTTAAATCCCAGTGGATTTCTATGCGATCCTGAAACCGTTCCTTCTCCAGTGCCAGATAATGTTCCACATGCTGCACTTCCTTTTCAAAGGGAATCGCCTCCTTTGAAGTCATGGCATCCAGATTGCCGCGAAAATACATAGCCAGCTCATCCACTGCCTTCGCTGCGCGTTTCGAATCCGCCAGACAGAGGTACTTGATGGTTGTCAGCGCGTTAAACAGAAAATGCGGACCGATCTGAGAAACCGCGATCCGGATGCGCATCTCCCCAAGAGCGGCCTGATTTTCGATCAGTTCCCGATATTGAATGGTACGGGACATGATGTACATGGCAATCAGGGAAATGGTGATTGCCAGATTGATCAGAGAAAATCCATAAATCCAGCTCTGGATCACCGTCGCAGCAACGGGAAAGATCAGATAGCTTAGAAAGCACAGATACATCTCCCTCTTGATATGCTTGCGATATACCAAAAGGAGAATCGCATCCACTGCCATGCCAAGAAGCCCGATCCCATTCATCATCCACCAGCACTGTCCGCGATAGTATACATTTTGTTTTGTAAAACCATAGATCAGATCCGTATACTGACCGAGGGTCAGAACCAAGACCGCAATCAGAAGAAGCCCCAACATGAAGTTCTGATATTTCTTTGTTTCCTTCCTGCAGTCTTCGGCTTCCTCAATATAAGTCAGGACGTACTTCGTGAAGAGATAGAGGATCACAAAATTTGTCACATATACCAGATAGTTGCTGATCCGCACCATGTAATAAGCGGTCTGGGTCACATTGCCGCGAAAGATCCAGGCAAGCGCGTCGCATAAAAGCTGCACTGCATCCGTGATCAGAATGCATCCAAGGATTCGGTTTTTCTTTTTTTTCATTTCTCCGCCAAACCGGATCCCGAGAAAGGCAGCCAGGCAGAATAAGGCTCCCCACATTTCCAAAGCTGCATGCACAGCTGCTCTCATATTCATATTCTGTCACTTCCTCACTTTCCTGATCTTCTGTAATCCTGCGTTTCTGTAATTCTGCGTTTCTGTGATTCTGCATTTCTGTGATTCTGCATTTCTGTAATTCTGCATTTCTGTGATTCTGCATTTCTGCAATCCTACAAGCCTGCATTTTCACTGTTTCTGTACCGCTTCACAGTCTTAAAGTCCTGCAAACACCTTGTCGCCTCCTGCCACCTTTTTTCGCAATGTCAGGACGTTCTGACCGTTTTCATAGTGGTAGGTCACCTCATCTATGCATTTTTTGACCATATAGATTCCAAGTCCCCCGATAGGCCTGTCCTCTGCCATCAGCGTAATATCCGGATCCTGGCGATTTAACGGGTTGAAGGGAACACCGCTGTCACGGATCACGATCTCGATCACCTGCTCAGGCAGCTTGCGAACCTCCAGGTCAGCCGGACCTGCGCTGTCCGGATAGGCGTAGTTTACGATATTTACAAAAAGCTCCTCTACTGCAATGCAAATCTGCTGCTGTTCCTTGAACGGACAGCCGAGACTTTCCAGATTTTCTTCAAGAAAACCAATGACCGGCTCCAGGTTTTCTCCCAATGCCTCAAATCGTTTTTCAGCCATTCTTGTTCTCCTCCCTGATTCTGATCGGAAACTCCGGTAGACATTATTTTCTATCGCAGTATATCATAGCACAATCCAGGACAGGTAACAAACAAAAAACGAAAAAAACGAAAAAAAAGGCAAAGAGGAGACAGACCGGCTGCTTTGCCGTCTCTCTCCTCTTTTTATCACTGTTTTCCGTTTATAAACACTGTATGAACCTCTCCGCAATACTTGACAAATTCCTCCAGGGTGATTCGTCCGTACTGCAAGGCATCTAACTCATCTGCCCAGATAGCAACCTCTGCCAGCACGTTTAACATGGTTCCCTGTACCGTTGTAACCAGTAAAGAAAAATCTGCATCCTCAGGAAGGAGCGTTACATGACGGTAGGCGAGCACCGAGCCATCCGCACTCATCGTGAAGGTACCAAAATACATCATGGAGTTGATGATGGCAATCGCGGTGGCCAGGCTGCCCACTGCCCGTTTCGGCACCTCTTCACAGAGTGTAAGGGAGCTTACGAAATACTGAAAGGGTCCGATCTCCTTTGCTGCCGGAAGGAAATAATAGGTTCCGAGGATCTCATCGATCTCCTTTCCTGTCTCGGTGTGCTGCACAAGGAGCATGTCCGAGCTTCCGACCTCCTCTCCCGGTGCCATGCCGGCTGTGATCTCATTTGCAAGGCAGTTTTCACAAACCCTGTTCAAAACCTCTTTCTGGCGTTTTTCCAGTTCTTTTCTGTCCATACGTTTCTCCTTTTCCTACCTTATTCGCTTTTATTTTGCAAATACCGGCAACGTGTTTGCACGCTTCAGATCAGTGCTGTTATCTTTTTCTTCCGGTTTTTCACTTACAACGGTATTGCTGCGCTTGATCCCATCGTCCTGATCCAGCTTGCTGTCTCTTACAGGTGCTTCGTTCTCCGCTGCCTTGTCTTCCGGTTTTTTCGCACCCAGCAGGGATGCGAAGCCTGCCATCAGTTCTCTTGCTCTATTCTCATATTCTTCCACAATATCGGCCGGATTCTGTTTTCCAGTCGCACCTTCCTTTGCCAGGATATTCGTGTAGGATTTGCTGATCTCATCCCGCAAACCCTCCTGATGAGCGTGGAAGCGACTGCCTGCATTCATGTTGCGGATCCGGTTATCAAGCTTTTCTCTGCTGGAAAGGATGCTTTCGATTTCCTTGCGTTCCTCGCTGTCCGGCCGGCACTTTTCCAGTCTCTTCTCATAATGTTTTATGGCAACCATACGCTGTGCATTCGTGATCGGATATTCTGCGTCGATGTATTCTCGGTTACGGTCACGCGCTGCCAGGTTATCCAGGCTCGCATCTACAACTCCCACAATAGCCGATGTCGGGCTTCCGGCAAGACCGATGCTCTTTACGATCACGTTTTTAATGTAACCGATTCCTGCGGAGGCACACCCGATGACCGATCCGATCCACTTACGGATGCTGGAATTGCGTTCCCGTATCTTGTCGTTCTGGATCAGCTTTGACGCCTTTTCCAAAGTCGACCATGCCGTTCTTCTCTTCATCCGTTCCAGCTTCTGAATGGTTTCTTTGTCCTTTGTGGTATCCAGTTTTTCCTCCAGCTCCTTCTTCAGGCTGTCAAAATCCGCTTTCAGACGATTTGCCTTCCTGTTTTTCCAAAGCGAGTTAGCCGCTTTTCCGCTATTGATCACAAGGCCGATTCCCATGGAGGCACAAGCCAGATATCCTGCATGATTTGACAGCGTATCGCCAATCTTCGTAAACATTTTGCTTATATTGATTCCTCTGCTGCCCAACATCATTAAGTTCGCCGCCGTTTCGGCTCCGCCAAGGGCTTTTTCTGCTCCGCCTTCTCCATAGAATATCTTCCGCACCGAGTTGATGCAGTTCATGAGAGCTGCCGGAGCCAGTGCCAGATTCACACCTCCATTCAGATAATCCGAAGCATTGTTTCCGGTATGAAGAGCATAAATTCCCTGTCCCACTCCGGAGCTGATCGCCGTATAGCCTGCCAGATCATTGGTCTGGTTGAAGAAATAATGCTTATAATCCTTCAGGCAGTTTTTGAACTTATCGTTTCTTAGCTCACTTAAGGTTTTATCAATGGCTTTGAAGGACGTCTTCAGGTCTTTTAATGTTTTTTTATCCAGGTTTTGCCTCTCAAGCTCCGCACCGTAATCCACCGGAAGCTGAGCCAGAATCGCGAAATGCTTCATGAGGACCCCGTAGTGTTTAAGAGCCGTTTGGGCATTCTTGTGTTCTTCTTTTGCCGCTTCCCGAAAGTCGCTGCTGTTTTCCGGATTTTCTGCCATCCGTTTTGTGAAACCGGCATATCTTTGAACCAGCTTAAACAGAGCAAAATCATCCTCCGGTTTGATGAAAAACTCTGCGGTATTGATCGCTCTTTCTCCGGCATCCATGCCGGCTTTTTTCGCGTCACTGTAATTTTTCAGGCTCTCCACTGATTTCGCATCATTTGCCAGATTGGTGGCCTGCTCCAGTTTGTCCCACAGATAACGGCTTCCGTTTAAGTACTTGCGTACAAAGAGGAAATTGGAGGTCATCTTTTTCTTGAGCTTATCATAATTTGGAACGTAGGAATCATCCTGAGACAGGGCATTGTCCACATCCTCATTCGGATTTTTGCGTTGGTCTGTCTCTACCAGATACAAGGCTTTTAACTGCACCCTGGCCGGAAGTCTCATGAAACGCTCAGAAAAGTCGACAGCAGAACCCTTATATCCGAAACCGGCCCATTTGATCGGAGCCGTCGCATTGTGCTTGCGCATCCAGTGGTGGAACTGATAAAGTGCCTTTTTCTGCTCGGTGGTGATGGTCTTGTCGCCTTCGATGCTGTACTGATACGGACACTTCTGCATGGACATTTCCCGGCCAGCAGTTTCGTACTTTTTCCGGTCGACAATCTCTGTTTCCTTTGTGTTCAGCAGATGCTTATGTTCTTCAGCGATGTTAAATTTGTCGACATTCGCCTTTTGCTGCTCCTGCCAGTTTCGTTCCTCCATTTCCTGTTCCCAGTTTTTAACGCCACGGTATGCGCCGTACAACCGTTTCTTGCAGTCTGCCGTCTTCAGATCCAGATCCAGATAATCTGTGATCACCTTACCATCCGGATGATAATCTGCGAATTTTTCGTCCAGAAGATTCCGATGCGCATTCACTACATTCCATAAGCACTCCTGTCTTGTATTTTCATCGATCGGGAGCTTGCTTAGGCGACGTTCTTCACGGTCAAACTCTTCCTGAACCAGTTCAAAGAGCTCGTCTTTTTCCTGATCAGACAATTCCTTTTTCTTCATTAAGTCTGTATATCGGCTCATACCTGTCTCCTCCGTTCATATTTCCTTGATCTGATTATATTGTAGCACAGGGAACAGGACAAATGTAGGACAAATCTACTCTATTTTTTTAACGAATTTTTCACCTCTCGTTTTTCAAAGGTGACAGCACGCTTAATCTGGCCTTCTTTCTGTACCTGTCCTGCTTCCTGCTGTAAGCCCTGAAAGCCTCCCGCTACCAGACTGCGGCGGTTTGCTTCTCGTTCATTCTTGTGTTCTTCCTTATACTCCTCTGCGGCCTCCTTCAAATCATCGAAAAACGACTTGGAAGTATAGTGAAGATAAGAGCGCTCCGTTGCAACAAGGCCATATTGTTCTTCCTTTTCTCCTTGGATTCCCCTGAAATGTTCCTGAAATACGGATCCGTTTTGGATCAACTTTGTCAATGCCTTGATCTTTCCGCCGTTTACCAGCTCGTGGATCGTGGCATCTGCCTGCGGATTGTTCTTTAATTCCTTGTTCTCAACACCAAGCATATACTCAATCACCCTTGCGGCTCCTAAGTGCTTCGCCTGGCTTACCTTTGCTTCCGGAGTCGTCAGTGTACTTCTCTCAGCTTTTACAGCTTCAATGTACTGTGTGATCTTAGCCTCTGCCGAAGCATGATCCTTTTCAAGCTTTGTACATTCTTTCTTTAAGTCTGTAACCTTCAAAAACAGCTTTCCACGCTCTTTTTTCTCCTGTTTCTTTTCTTTCCGCTTGGCTTCCCGGACCTCAGCCTGATGTTTCCGTTGCTTTTCTGCTTCCCGGATCTGTTTCTGCTCAAGGCTGCGCTGCTCTTCTTTTTCACGCAGATAGCCTAAGGGACCTCCTTTGTATCCCGCTGCCAGCTTCGCCTGATATTCCTTATTGTTTTTCAGGTTCTTTTTTTCCTTCGAAGCCAGCTCCAGCGTATCCATGTGTTCTTTCACGTACTGAAGCTCTTCCAGTTTCTGCTTTGCGAACGCATGCAGATCTTTTGAAAATTTCACCCTCGTCGTCTCAAATCCGCGTCTGAAATTTTCTCCGTGACGCTCATCTACCTTATAGTCATAGTAATCCTTCGAGGTATCGAAAAGCTTCTGCATATCCCTCCGAAATGCCTCGATCTCGTCAGGACTCGGATTTGGGAGCAGCTTTTTGTTCTGCAGATTTTCCAGTGCGTCCCGCATGGCATTAAACTGAGGTGAACTGCGCCGTTTGCGCGGCCAATCCTTACAGATATCCACAAATCCCTTCACAGAATCCTCTAATCCGGAGTTTACCAAAAGCTCCGGCTGGTTCGCATAGACGGCAATTGCTCCGCCTGCATCCGTGAGTCTCGGCAGGCGCATGATGGCTGTCCGCATGCTCTTGTTGCCCTGCTCGTCAGTTGTCTCATGGCGAATCACCCGCAT
This sequence comes from uncultured Selenomonadales bacterium, assembly GCA_963589345.1. Lineage (GTDB taxonomy): Bacteria > Bacillota > Clostridia > Lachnospirales > Lachnospiraceae > Brotaphodocola. The sequence continues at coordinate 43,632 of CAVALB010000003.1, forward strand.
CGACGGGTTTTTATCCGAATAAATGATCGTAGGATCCGTATTCTGCAAGCCAAATGAATTTACTGCGTCTGTGACCGACTGTTTGACATGCCCGTATTGGGTAAGACAGGCATCTGTAAAGGCCTTTCTCATGATTCCATCCGGCGTGCCCAGATTTTCAGGCAATGAGCGAAGGTTCATCGGCTCCGCTGCGTCAATCAGCTTATATGGATCGATCATCGCAAAATAATAGTTAGACGCAAGCTCTACCATCTCTGTATTTACACCGGCCTTTGCGCCTTCTTTCTGATTATCAAGCGCAAACCTCCTCGCTTCGTCCCTATTCTTTAAGCCTCCGTAAGACACAAGATCCCCCACCAGGCTCTCCAGATCCCAGACAAGACACAGATCATGATTGTCAACCACTCGGTGGCATTCTTCCAGGCTCGGATATCCTTTTTGTCCGGCCTTTCCATTTAAGATCATGGCAGTATAGGACGGAAGGTTCTTACGATCCTCCTTTGTTCGTTCCACTTCCTCCTTCACCATTTCAAGAATGCGTTCGCCAACCCGCTCGCTTTCCCGTCTTGCTGTCTTTTCTGCATCCTCTTCAGACATCATCCCCTCGGCTGGATTCATATACTGCTTCTTTCGCAGCTGCACAAACTCCTCTTCTGTTATTTTTTTCTGTCCCAGAGCCATCAGTGTATATAATTCCTCATTCCGCAACTTGCTTTCAGCAGAGCCATCCGTACGAATCAGGAAATCCTGCCAACGCTCCTTATCCAGCTGCACCGGTTTTCCTGTCACATCCTTCAAATTTGTGTCCCTTACGGTACGGTTCCACGCAATTTCCTTTTTTACAGACTGAATGCAGGCTTTTAAGAGTTCATCTCTGTTTTGTTTATACTGATCAAAGCGGTCCCCTGCTCCGAAGGTTTTCTTGCTCCTGTCATCATGAGCAAGTTTTCTCGGTCTTTCCATGTGGCCTTGTTCATCGCAAAACTTTCTGAAAGCCTTTCCGATCTGGCCTTTTTTCGGTGCCTGTCGGTCTAAGTCTTTCTTTACCTGTTTGAGTGCATCATCCAGTTCCTGATCCGAGACGTAAAGCAGGCCTCCCTGCGCATTGAATTTAATTCTAGTATTTCGTTTCTCGCTGAGTTTTTGAATTTTCTGCATTAAAAGTGACTCGTAGTAAGCTCTTGTTCCGCCCATATGAAATCTCCTTCCTGTTGTATGAATGATAGTTCTGTTTATTATTACCCTTGGTAGTTCTGATCTGTGTACCGGACAGTTGCTATGCACTACAGCTATCCCAATTCGTTGTCTGTAGTATATCACATCCGACTGGACAAATGTGGGACAACATAGAAAACCAAAATCAACATTTCAGCAAATCGTGGGCGATAAACTTTGACACTGTAACCAATTTTTTGACACCCAAACCAAATGCATTGTATAATAGGGACAAATCTATAAAGAATATAAAGGAGAATCGTCGTGAAAGAAAATTGTTCTGTCACCAACATTTACCGTCTGGACGGGCGCGTTCCCATCGGGAAGGCTGTCCCCTTCGGGCTGCAGCACGTTCTTGCCATGTTTGTATCAAACCTGGCTCCCATCACCATGATCGCAGGCACTGCCCAGCCGGCATTGACACCGGAGCAAATTGCCATGCTCTTGCAAAATGCCATGTTTGTAGCCGGTCTGGCAACCCTGATCCAGCTTTATCCGCTTTGGAAGATCGGTTCCCGTCTTCCGGTCGTCATGGGCGTAAGCTTTACCTTTGTTACGATCCTTGGCACCGTAGCCGCAAATTACGGCTATCCTTCTGTTGTGGGTGCAGTTCTGATCGGTGGTCTGTTTGAGGGTACCATCGGCCTGTTTGCCAAATACTGGCGAAAGCTGATTGCTCCGGTCGTGGCGGCTTCTGTCGTGACCGCCATCGGTTTCTCTTTGTTTACTGTGGGTACCCGCTCCTTCGGCGGCGGATATGCAGAGGATTTCGGTTCCCGCTCCAACCTGCTTCTCGGAACGATCACTCTGGCCACCTGCCTTCTCTGGAATATCTTTTCTAAGGGTTATTTCAAGCAGCTGTCCGTGCTCGCCGGACTGATTGTCGGGTATCTGGCGGCTCTGATCATGGGAAAGGTCGATTTAAGCCTGATCTTATCGAACGGTATTGTGGCTTTTCCGCATCTGCTCCCATTTCGACCGGAATTTCACTTAGGCGCTGTCATCCCGGTCTGCATTATTTTTCTGGTATCGGCTGCAGAAACCATCGGTGACACCTCCGCTCTGGTTTCCGGAGGATTAAATCGTGAAATCACCGGCAAAGAGATCCAGGGTTCTTTAGCCTGCGACGGTTATGCCTCCGCCATTTCTTCCCTGTTTGGCTGCCCGCCGGTCACCTCCTTTTCCCAAAATGTGGGACTGGTGGCCATGACAAAGGTGGTAAACCGTTTTACCATCATGACCGGTGCCGTCTGTATGATCCTAGCAGGACTTTTGCCGCCGATCGGAAACTTTTTTGCTTCCCTGCCTCAGCCGGTATTAGGCGGCTGCACCATCATGATGTTCGGCACCATCCTCACCTCCGGCATCCAGATGTTAGCCAGCTGCGGATTCAGCCAGAGAAATATTGTGATCGCATCGTTGTCACTGTCTGTTGGCATCGGATTTACCACTGCCAGCGAAACCGATATCTGGAGAGAATTTCCGCCGATTCTTCAGTCGGTATTTTCCTCCAATGTCGTTGCTGTTGTCTTTGTCATCGCTATTCTGTTAAATCTGGTTTTGCCGGAGCATATGGATATTGAAAAGATCACGGAAGAATAAAAAAGGAATAGAAAAACACCCGCTGCTTTTTATACAGCGGGTGTTTTTTCTAAAATTAGGTTGTCCTTAGTTGCTTAGTTGATCAGTTTTCCGGAAGTATCAAAGTTGCGGTATACGCCGTCAATGTAATTGGTTCCGGTTAACATGGTGCCGTCTGCACCCAGATAATAGGTTGCTCCGCCTGCGTTGAGCCAGCCGGTCTTCATCCAGCCTGCTGCATCGAAGTAATACCATTTATTGTTGATCTGTTCCCAGTTGTTGCTGGTATAGCTGCCGTTTGCGTGCTTATACCACCATTTGCCGCTGCCGTCTGCTGCCTGGAGCCACTGACCGTTTGATACGGTGCCTGGGCCACCGGAATTAACTACGGTAGCAGTCGGGCCATTGGAACTGGAGCTGCTGGAGTTGGAACTGCTGGATGCGCTGAAGTACTTGTCATCGGACTCTTCCCAGTCAGACCAGCCGCCGGTCTTATTGTAGGCTCTTACTTCAAAATAATAGTAACCGGATTTTGTGATCGAAGATGAAAGGTTGACACTCTTGCTCGTGGTGTCCTTTGTGGTGATGCGGGAGCCGTCACGGTACACGCGTACCTGATACTTGCTCGGTGTGCCATCGGTTTTCCACTTTGCATAGCTTCCGCTCCAGTATGCGCTTGTGATCACTGCATAAGAGCTGGCTTTGGAAGTGCTTACGTCTACATAAGAATCATAATCATCATCGCCATATACATCGGAATAGGTCTCCTGCAGCTTTTTCAGAGATTCCGGATCATTTTCCGACAGATACTGATAGTAAACCGGATCGTTGATCCAATCAGAAGCATATCCTCCCGGATAGCTGCCAAACTTTGCATAATGCCAGTCCTCATAGGATACCTTTGCAAAGCTTGTCATGGTTGCTGCAAGGGTCATAGCGGTTGCTGCGGCAATGACTGCCAGTTTTCTTAATTTCATACCTGATTCCTCCTTCTTAAAAAGCGTTTTCGTGTTTTTCGCTTTTTCTTCCCTTCTGACACCAATTATACACGATAAGACAGGACAAATGTAGGACAAATTTCTTACTTTTTTTAAACTTTTTCTTTTGGTCTTTTTTCTTTCGTTTCTGTTGATTTCTTTCGCTTGCTTTCGTGATGTTCCGATTTCCCTCGTTTTATATTCTGCATTTTCTCATGCTCCGCTTCCTGAAACAGAGGAATTTTCTCACGCTTTTCTTGTTTCTTTGCGGCAGACTCATGTTCCTTATCCTTGCCCTGATCTTCTTCCATTTCTTTTTTCTTATCTCTGCCCTGATCTATTTCCTTGTCCTTTTCCTTATCCTGTTCTTTTTCCTTTTCCCGGGCTTTGAACCAGTTTTCCATTACTGCATCGATCCGGTTATGGCGCTCCTTCTGCCCGGAGGTGTTTTTAAGCACCTCGGAAATGATGCTTCTTCCTGCCTCAAGACTCGGAAGTTTGACCAGGCAGTTGTTCTCGTCTGCAATATAGATACCTTCCGGCAGCTCGTTTAAGCCGGAGCCCCGGTACATCTCGCCGGAAGCCAGATCCAGATAACCCTCGCGGTGCGCTTTTTTATCGCCATAGGCCTTCTGAGACTCGTCCACAGCATCTAAGTTCACTCCATGGTGTGCCGTTGTAAGAATGATCCGCTTGGCACCGTCCACGCTCTGAGGGCTGAAAAAAATGCGATGGTCTGTATGCAGGGAATAAACCACGGTTGTCTCCGCTGACTTTCCAAGCAGGCTCATATCCCGATCGCGCAACTCATCCCGGATATCCTGTCGTTGTTCATCCACCAAATTGATCTTACTCTTTGCACCATGGTCTGAGCCAAAGCCTGCTACCGGATCGAGCTGAACCAGGTTAAACTTCACCTGGTTCTGATATCTCCTGTAATTTTTATTGATCCAGTCCTGGATCATCATAGCTCCGTGGGCTGCTGACACACCTCCGCGGCTGTGCCCCTTGATGGAAATGGTGATCGGAGCAACGTCCTCTTCTTTCTTTACCCTGTTCTGATTCTTATCCCATTCATCAAAAATCTGTACCAAATATTTCTGCGCCGCAGTCAGCATATACTCGCTTACCTTTTGGATGCTGTACTCGCCGCGGTTTCTGGCACCATTCCACCTATCAACGCCAAGTATGGAAGCCTGGGAGCCCGGCATCGAATACCGTTTCCGGTAAACCTTTGTTCCGTCATCCCGATGCACCGTTCGATCCTTTACATAGATATATTTCTTATCCTTCAGACCTTCCAACTCGGAATGCCTTCCATAACGGTTCTCGATTAACTCCTCCGTCTTTGTTTTCGCCTCGCTTATCTCTGCATTCTGCACGCTTCGATCATTTGCTTTTGCCGTATCCGATTTTTGCGAATGCGCAGATACAGCATCTTTGTTTTCTTTTGCTGTTTTCTCGGTCTTTTCAGGGATCACAACGGTTTTCTGGGTCGCTGTCTTTTCGGCATCCGATTTTCCTAGTTCCGATTTTTCACTGACCGGTTTTGCGCTGACCATTTTTTCACTGACCTGCTTTGCATCGTTCTTCTTCGAATCAGACTCATACAGGCGGTCGATCTCCTCATTCTGGATTCGGATATCTTCAATGCTTGCAAGTCCTAAGAAATTTCGTATAGAAGAGGGCAGGTGATTCCACCAGTGCACAGACCATTTTTTCTTCCGGTCGATATCCTCAAAGGGTATTTCTACACTCCCCTTAAAGTAATTATTTTTTCCTCCGATGCCTGCCTGGCGTGCCCGAAAGTGCTTAAATCCGGATCCTGCCAGGTCAAATTCCAGAACATGACCACCGCGGCTTTGTAAATCTGAGCCTACGGAAGCATGCAGTCTCGTTTCCGTAACGCCCTTTTCCTTCATTTCCTCATATAGCTGGTAAGGATTGCTCATCTTTCTTTCTGCTATGGCATGCATTACGGCATCCTTGACGCTTCCGATCTTATACTCCTTCTGATGACTGCTCAAGACTCGTTCCTTGATCTTTTTCCAGTCATGTTTGTAGGTCAGTTTTGGCATGGTGTTTCCCCCCTGTTGCCCTTTCTTATAGTAAAACACTTATTCCGGTCACCGAAAACATCTTACCGCAGGGATGCTCCCTGCCGTAAGATGTCTGTTTCCTTATTTCATTTCCTTATTTTGCTCTCTGATTTCCGCCCTGTTTCTTTGGCTGATTCTGCTGCTGTGCTTTCGCTTTCTTTTCTTTTGTCTTTTCGATTCTTCTATTCAGATCTGAGAAAGCTTTCTTCTGCTTCTCCGGATCCTGGGATTTTGCCTTCTTGCTGGTAGAATGCTTTGCAAGGGAATGCTCCAGCTCCTGGAAATTCAACTTGGTATGGGTATCCTTCACCACATCATCCTTTTCCAGATTTTCCCATCCGCTTACGTTCTTTTCCTGCGGTGCTTCTTTTTCCGTAAATGCTGCAAATTCCGGAAGCTGATCCATCAGCTCCAGCATGCGGACAACGCTCTGGTGACGGGTATTTTTATTCTTGGAGCCGGATTTCATGCCGGATTTATCTTCCTTCATATAAGTCTGCATATAGTTGCGGCATTCGTCATAAGCTTTCTTTGCCTTTTCCTGATCGCCACGATTGTCCAGATAATCCTTCACTGCAACTCTGACATCGGTAAATACCTGCGGCTCCGTGGTAGCTGAACTATACCAATGCTCCTTCGCTGGAAGATTGCTGACTGCCTCCAGGATATCCTCGATTTCTTCCCTTCTCTTCAGGATATCTCTTTGTGCCTTATCATGTGCATTTTTCTGTTTTGCAATATCCTCTAAATAATCCTTAAAGAGATGATACACGTTCTTAAGCTTTTGATTGGCCTCGTTTTTCATCTTGGCATATTCATTGCGCATCACAATATCATATCCATCCAAAAAGGCGACTTTTGTGTTTTTCATCTGCGCATTGATCTTCTTTGTGTCTGCAGCCAGCTGCTTTTTATCCTTCTTTACGGTATCCGAAGCTTTTGTGTTTGCCTGTTTCTGTTTCTCCTGTAAATCTTTCAGCTGCTTGTTTAATTTTTCCTGTTCCAAAATAAGCTCTTCCTTCTGCTCTTTTGTCAGGTTTGAGAAGTCTTTTCTTCTTTCCTCCAGTTCTTTCTGCGTCTCGATCAGTTTCTGTTTCTGCTCCTGGAAGGATTCGGTCAGCTTTGGCATCTGCTTCAACATAGCATCCGTTTTGTTAAAGCCATCATTGATACGCCCCATGTATTCATACCATTGATCATGGAATTCCTGATATGCCTCCTGATCCATTCGGTCATACTGCGGTTTTTTAACAACAAGGTTCTGAACCTGCTCGATATAGCGGTCAATTTTGCTCTGAATATTCGGATCATAGTTTACAAAATCTGGGTGTCTGTCTAAGTATCCATCGAGCTTTGCTACTACCGTAAGGTTGGTTTTTAAAGTCTGATCATATTCGGTCTGGACATCATCCAGCTCTTTATCCATCTCTTTTTCAATTTTCTTCTGACTTTTCTCAACAGCCTCTTTAAACGCTTTTAATTCCTTACCACGATCTTCTCCCATGGCAAGCACCACATTCCCATAACGCTCCTTGTGCTCCTCTAAGGACTTCATGACCGCTTCGGAATCCATTTTTAGTGCATCTTCATTTTTCAGAAGACTCTGACTTGCCGAAAATGCCTCATCACTTCGTTTCTGTAAGTTCTCAAGCTCCTTTCTTTCCTTCTCGACTTTTCTGGCTGCCTCTCTCTTTTCCTTCTCGATTTTTCTGGCTGCTCTTCTCTGTTCCCGTTCCGCTTTTCTGGCTGCCTCCAGCTTTTCCTCTTCCGCTTTTCTGGCTGCCTCCAGCTTTTCCCGTTCCGCTTTTCTGGCTGCCCTTCTCTGTTCCCGTTCCGCTTTTCTGGCTGCCTTCAGCTTTTCCTCTTCCGCTTTTTTTGCTGCCTCTTCCTGTTCTTTCCGAAGTCTTTCCTCAGCCTCTTTTTGCTTCTTCTCCTCTATTTTCTGATCGATCTGCTTTACTTTCGCATCCTGCTCCGCATTCAGTTCACCCTTCTTCTTGTCGGTGTCCATTCCTAATGCATTGTAGGACATGATCTTCCATGCCTTCTCAAACTCCTTTTTAAAGGATGCATAGCTGCGATCACCGGGAAACATCTCTTCTTTGGTGTTATCGTCGACATCAACAAACTCTTCAGAAATCTCATTATAAATCCGGCAAAAGCTATCGTATGTCTTCTCATCGAATTTTTTTTCATCAAAATATGCTTCCAGAAGGTCTTCCATCTCCTTACGCAATTCATCATCCAATGACAAATCAAACTGTAAACCACCCTTCATGAACGCATCCACTACTTCTTTCTGTTCTGATTTACTTTCCGGAATTGTGTACCACATAGCCATCTCTCCTTTGCTGAAATTTATTTGTTTGTTTCCTTACTCTCAATTGATCTTACGATCAGAGTATAACATCCCGCACTGGACAAATGTAGGACAAATCGGAGACAAATTTTAAAAAAAACATAAAAACTTCCGCAATCAATCCTGCGGAAGTTTTCTTTTCATTTATTCTGCTTGAACCAACTCTATAGATTCCGGGATCATGCGGAAGGCAACCTCGTGTCCGCCGATCAGCTGTGCCTTGTGAGCAAAGAAGACGCGGCCTCCGGCACGGGCATAAAGCTCCTCTAATACCGTGTTGGTGCATGGATCGATGATCTCGCCGAGAAGTTCTCCCGGCTGTACCTGATCTCCCGGCTCTTTTTTGCGGATCAGCAGTCCTCCGGCGGAAGAAAGCACGGTATCCAACAGATTTTCTTTAAAGGTAACCGGCTCTTTTTCTGGCTTTGGAAGCTTCGCCTTACAAAAGCCCTTGCCCTGCAAAAAGCGCAGTACCGCATCCACGGCCTGCTGTGCTGTCACCGGATCAATGGATTCGGTCTCTCTGGTATAAAGGGAAAAGGCCTGTGTGTTCCAGATCTGCCAGTTGTAATTCAGGGTCGTCGTGTCGTAGGGCTGGGGCGTACGAAGCAGGACATACGGAAGTCCGAAGCCGTTTGCTTCCTCTATATTCTGATATCCTGTCTCCATCATGCGTACATGAGGGAGGAAATCGCCCGGCAGGTAAAAGCTTGCCATCTGCACGCCGTATTCATAGCCCTGTAGGGTTTCAAAAATGCGGGCTGCGATCCGCTGGGTCGTTTCTCCGAGCAGATAGCCCGGGAACATCCGGTTGATATCGGTATTATCTGCTGCCCAGAAGCGCCGTCCTACATTCATGGAGAACTGGTTCACGCAGGGCACCACCAGGATTCCGCAATCTGCAGAGAGAAGCCCTTCATGCTCCATCTGCTTAAGGGTACGGATCAGACAGCCGCAGATATACATCTGCTGGATCTCATTGCCCCTGAGCGCACCCATGACAGCCAGATTTTTCTTATCCGGACTGCCAAACTGCCAGCCCTTTACGGCTAACGGCTGACGATACGGAGTTTCTAAGGTAAACAGTGTGATCTCTTTCATAGGGCACCTCCCAGGATCCTGGCGATCAGGGAGCCCTCATACACAACAGGATATTCTCTTAAGGTAAATAAGATTCCGGCAGCCGGTGCCTTTAACACCTGACTGACCGAGCCGTTTAACGGATCTGCGATCACACCGATCTCCTGATCCCGCATCACCCGGCTTCCGTGCTCCACGGAAGGGAAGAAAAGTCCCGGACGGTCAGCATTCACAAAGGAGACGTGTCCGTCGGAGCTGATGATAGGCGGAGATACCGGCACCACCGGAGCCGTCCACATGCCAAGATGGGACATCAGGGAAAAGATTCCTGCGATCAGCTGGTCTCCGTAGGAGCGGGTCACGCGCATGCCGATCCCCATCTCCACGACCAGCGTCGGGGTATCCAGGCTATTTAAGCTGTGGGCCAGTGTGGATTCCAGCACCGTGGCCGCCGCATGGATCCAGAGCAGATCCATGTTCAGGCACTTAGCCAGGGGAAGGAGGCGTTCTGCCGTATTGACATTGATGCGTACCTGCGGCACCTCCCGCAAGTAGATATTGCTGGCATGGATGTCGATGCAGGCATCGGCTCCGGCCATATCCTGAATGATCTCATGTGCCACATATTCCGACTGGCTTCCGTGGTCACTGCCCGGGAAGGTACGGTTCATATCCAGGTCGCACTGCGGTATCCCCCGGGTCATGGTGCTGATTCCCAAGGGATTTAAGGCCGGATAGATGTCTACCGTTCCGTCTAAGCTTTCTATATTTTCCTGTAAGAGGCGCGCCAGCTTCCAGGCTACATACTGCCCCTCCAGCTCATCTCCATGGGTTCCTGTGACAACGCAAAGCCGTTTCTTCCCCACTCCGATCCGCTGCTTTTGGATCACCAGATCCTCGCCGACTGCCAGCGGAACATTTAAGATTTGTCTAACCATGATCATTTCCTTCCTCTCTGTGCAAAGGGTTTTGCACAGAAATTCATTTTCCGGTTTTATACCTGAAACAGGTTTTCAATGCTCGTAAGAAGCAGGGAAAGTTCCGGCTCTTTCTTATCGATCACCTTGCCGGTCAGCACATCCAAGGCTGCTTCGTCGGTGGTCAGGTGGGTCTTATAAAGGCGGCTCATCAGCTTTCTGAGCTCTCTGTCCAGGTTTTCCAGATGCCAGCCAAGACGGATCATCAGGCTGACGCGCTCCACTAGTTCTCCGGCCTTTACGATGTTTCTGGCCTTTTCATTTTCCACTGCATCGTCCATGCTGCCGCGAAATGCCATAATATCGTCAAGCACCCACTGAAGCTGGATGCCGGCGCCGTCGCTCTGGGAGGCTAACTCCATGGCGTTGTGAGCCATCTGCAGATAAGCCAGAGTCGGGGTAGAAACGATTTCCCTCAGCACCATGCCGTTTCCCAGCATGTTTTCTACATTGGAGGTAACCGATACCGGTGACGCTGCGTCAAAGAGAAATCTCCGGCAGAAATCCTCTGCATCGGTATAATCACAGGCGATTCCGAGCTTCTTACAAAGCTCCTCATAATCCGGGGCAGCACCGTCGATCAGCTGATCGCACTGCTCTAACATCACCTGAATGGTGGTATATACTCTTTCACTGTAACGGCCAAGCCAAAACAGTCTGTTTTGTGTACTTAATGTGACATGATCCATGTGTCTTTAAATCCTCCTCCCTGAGATGAGTTCACGATAAAGCTGTCCGGGTTTCTGGAAAAACGGGTAAGACCGCTCGGCCATACCTCGGTACCCTCTGCACCGGACAATACAAATGCGCGAAGGTCAGCCTTGCGCTCGACTTGTTTTCCTTCGTCCATAATCGGAAGATCCTGGAAATCGATGACCTCCTGGGCGATAAATCTTCTCGGCTCCCGCACGATCAGATCGGCCAGCTCCTTCAGTCCCTTTTCATCTAACTTGCTGCCAAAGACAACGCCGTAGCCGCCGGCCTCTGCCACATCCTTGATGACCAGGGTGTTGATATGAGACAGCACATACTCCCGATCTTCCATATAGAATGGGAGGTAGGTCGGTGCATTGTTTAAGATCGGCTTTTCCTTCAGATAATACTCGATCATCTTCGGAACGAAATAATAGATGCCCTTATCATCAGCAACACCGTTTCCAAAGGCATTGAGCACTGCCACATTGCCTGCGCGGTAAGCACTCATAAGATCCGGGATGCCGATCAGGGATTCCGGTTCAAAGGCCAGCGGATCCATGTATTCATCGCTGACGCGACGGTAGATGGCTCCCACCTGCTGATCTCCCACGGTGGAACGGTAATACAGCTTTGCACCGCTGACGTAAAGGTCGCCTGCCTCCGCCAGCACGGCACCGGACTGCTCTGCCAAGTAAGAATGTTCAAAATAGGCTGCATTGTAACGTCCCGGTGTGAAGACCACGTTGATGCCGCCGGTATTGACACTGTCCATAGTCTTTCTTAAAAGTTTTCCGTAATTTCGGTTGTCCACCACGTGATTTTCCCGAAAGGTTGCCGGGCTTGCCAGTCGGCATAAGGAACGCGCGATCAGCGGATAGCTTGCACCGGACGGGATACGCAGATTATCCTCCAGCACATACCAGACTCCGTCCTTTCCCTTTACCAGATCAATGCCGGAAATGTGGCTATAAATACCGCCAGGCGGCAAAATTCCCTCACACTGTGCCAGATATCCCGGGGAACGATATACAAAATCCTCCGGCACCACGCCGTCCTGAATGATCTGCTTTTCTCCGTAAATATCCTTTAAAAACAGGTTCAGTGCCCGGACTCTCTGTTTGAGTCCCGCCTCCAGGCTGTCCCATTCATCGGCTTCGATCACTCTTGGCAGCGGATCGAAGGGAAAGAGGCGTTCTTTAAACACACCGTTTTTGTAGATGCCAAATTTTACACCATAGCGCGCAAGCTGCTGGTTGATCTGTGTTTCATGCTGAATCAGATTTTTCATCACACTCATCCTCCTCATTTTGCAGAGCGGCAATGGCGTTTTAGAACGAAAAAAAAGCAGGGTAAGGACACCTTTTGGCCTCCTTGCCCTGCTGCATTGCAACAACTCTTTTACTGCTGATTATAGAAGTTTCTTTTCCATCCGTCAAGAGAATGTTCAGAATTCTTATGCAGAGTAACGATTCTTTGTTACAGTTCATGCCTTGCACGAACTGTAACGGATTTTAGCTTTTTATTTACTGTAATGGGAAATGGCAAAACACCCTTCTATCCCCAACCTGCTTACACGGCGGCAGCTCTTTTCCACAGATTTCCTGTGCATAAGGGCATCTGGTGTGGAATTTACAGCCGGATGGCGGGTTTACCGGGGACGGGATCTCGCCGCTTAAAAGCTCCTTCTTTTCGGTTCGAAGATGGGGATCTGCCTTCGGGATCGCATTCATCAAAAAGCGCGTATAAGGATGCAGGGGATGGGCATAAAGCTCCTTAGTATCTCCCACCTCGCAGATGCTTCCCAAAAACATGACGCATACCCGGTCTGCAATAAACTTCACCACGCTTAAATCATGGGAAATAAAGAGATAGGTCAGCCCATATTCCTCCTGTAAGTCCTTTAAAAGGTTTAAAACCTGGGACTGGATCGATACGTCTAAGGCCGATACCGGCTCATCGCAAACGATGAGCTTCGGATTTAAGGCGATTGCCCGGGCGATGCCGATCCTCTGGCGCTGACCGCCGGAAAACTGATGCGGATACCGGTTATAAAATTCCTCCGGAATTCCAACCTCCTTCATCAGCTCCTTTACCCGTGCTTCCAGTTTCTTTTTATCCTTCAGGCCGTAGGTCGTAAGCGGCTCTGCGATGATTTTTGCCACACTCATACGCGGATTTAAGGACGCATAAGGATCCTGAAACACGATCTGAAGCTGACGGCGAATCTTTGCAAACTCCGCTTCCTTCATGGACGTGATGTCCTGCCCCTCAAATTCCACCTTGCCGGAGGTGGCCTCAAGAAGCCGGATTAAAAGACGGCCTAAGGTGCTCTTTCCGCAGCCGGACTCTCCCACCAGAGCCAGGGTTTCCCCTTCATAGATCTCGAGGTTTACATCCGATACCGCATGAACCAAAATCGGATCCTTCTTTGTGCCTCCGATCGGAAATTCCTTTACCAGATGCTCGGTGCGCAAAAGGAGGTTCCGATCGCTGTTTTTTTGTTCATTTTTCTCAGCCTTGTTCATCTGCCTGCACCTCCTTATTTTCACTTAAGAAGCACCGTACCTTATGCCCCTCTGCCGTTTCATAAAGCTCTGGCATTTCGGCAAAGCAGCGCTCGGCAGCGCATTCACAGCGCGTACAGAAACGGCAGCCCTTCGGCAGATGCAAAAGATTCGGCACCACGCCCTCGATGGTATAGAGGCGCTTTTCCTGCCCGTCAAGCTTTGGAATGGATTTTAACAATCCTCTGGTATAGGGGTGGGCGGTGTGGTCAAAAAGTTCAAAGGTCTCGGCCTGCTCCATCACCTTTCCCGCATACATGACATAGACATAGTCACAGATTTCCGCCACCACGCCCATGTTGTGGGTGATGAGGATGATGGAGGTACCCTGCTCCTTGCAGAGCTTCTTCATCAGCTGCAGGATCTGGGCCTCGATCGTCACATCCAGTGCCGTAGTCGGCTCATCCGCGATCATGACCTTCGGGCGGCAGACCATGGCCATGCCGATCATGACTCTCTGACGAAGACCGCCGGAAAGCTGGTGCGGATAGCTCTTGTAGCGCTTCTCCGGCTCCGGGATTCCGACTGCCCGGAAAATGTCAATGACGCGCTTTTTTGCCTCTTCCTTTGACACCTTCTGGTGCACCAGGATGGCCTCCTGGACCTGACGCCCCACCGGATAGACCGGATTTAAGGAGGTCATCGGCTCCTGAAAGATCATGGAGATCTCATTTCCGCGCACCTTTGCCTGCTCCTTTGGAGTCAGATGCGTAATGTCACGTCCATCCAGTACAATGGTTCCCCCTACTACCTTTCCCGGATGCCGCAAAAGTCCCATCACGGACATGGCTGTCATACTCTTGCCGCAGCCGCTCTCTCCCACAATGCCGACGATCTTTCCGGCCGGCACCGCAATGCTGACTCCGTCCACTGCCGGGATCTCCCCCTTCGCGGTAAAGAAGTGGGATTTCAGATCACGGATATCCAATATCATTGATTCGCTCATTGTTCTGTCCTCCCTCTCTACTGCTCTTTTAAGTACGGATCCAGCACATCTCGCAGGCCGTCTCCCAGAAAGTTAAATGCCATCACCACAATCATGATTGCCACACTTGGTGCGATGGAAAGCCACGGCTCCGAAAACAGGTATTTCTTTCCGCGCACTACCATAAGTCCCCAGCTGGCACTCGGCGGCTGGGCACCGACACCCAAAAAGCTCAAGGAAGCCTCCGACAGGATTGCAGACGGAATATTTAAAGTAAACAGTACGATCAGAGATGGGATGCAGTTTGGCAGGATATGCCGGAACATGATGACCCATTTTTTTACGCCGATGCTGCGTGCCGCCTCCACATATTCTTTTTCCTTTAAGGAAAGGGTCTGGGAGCGGACGATCCGGGCAGTTCCGGCCCAGTTTACCAGACTTAAGGCAATGAAAATGTTGATCAGTCCTCCTCCCATGGTATACATGACCACCATGGCAAGCAGCAGGGACGGAAAGGCCAACATCACATCGGCCAGACGCATGATAACAAAATCCACCTTGCCGCCGTAAAATCCGGCATACATGCCGAGCACCGTACCGATGGCCATGGAGATGAGGGTCGGCACCAGACCGATGGTTAAGGAAATGCGGGCACCGAAGATGATGCGGCTCAGTACATCGCGTCCCAGCTCATCCGTTCCCAGCCAGTGGGCGGCACTCGGATGCTGCAAACGGTCAACCAGACTCTGTTCCAGATGGTCATACGGAGCCACCACCGGGGCAAAAATAGCAGCCAGGATCAAAAGCACGATCAACACGGCCGAAAAAGCCGCCAGCTTATTCTGGCGAGCCAGGGTTTTTACCTTGTCAAACCAGGTATCGGCCTCACCGATCTGGGCATTTACGTCGGTCTTCTTAGTTTCTTCCATTTTAAGCGCCCTCCCTGATTCTCGGATCCAGTACATTATAGAGCAGGTCTGCCACCAGGTTGCCTAAAATGATCAGGATCGTTGTGAAAATAACTGTGCCCTGTAAAAGCGGCATATCTCTTGTTTCAATGGCATTGACAGCCAGACGGCCAATGCCCGGAACGCCAAACACACTCTCCGTCAGGACCGCACCGGATAACATGCTCGATACCTGCAGAGCCATCATGGTCACCACCGGAAGCATGGCATTTTTTAAGGCATGCTTAACGATCACGGCAGGCTCCAAAAGTCCCTTCGCCCGTGCCGTGCGGATAAAATCATTCTGCATGATCTCCACCAGATTCGAACGCGTCATACGGGCAATGCTTCCCGCCGAGTTCCATCCCAGCACGATTGCCGGAAGCACCATGGCACTGGGAGAATCAAAGCCCGATACCGGAAACCACTTGAATTTAAAAGCAAACAGATACTGCAGTACCAGAGCTGTCATGAAAACCGGCATGGAAACACCAATGAGAGCGCCGCCCATAAACAGCCGGTCTAAAAGCTTATTCTGCCGCACCGCAGCGATAATTCCTGCCACAATGCCGATCACCCAGGCCACCAGAGCCGCACATAAGGACAGCTTTACCGTATTCGGGAAGGCCTCCAGGATGATGCTTGTAACATTTCGATTCAACCGGTAGGAAGTACCGAAATCTCCATGCAGCGCATGGGCAATATATTGGAAAAACTGGACATAGAGAGGCTTATCCAGCCCCATCTCCTTACTGATCTTCTCGATCACGGCCGGATTGACGTGTTCGCCCATCATCGTCGTGACCGGATCGCCCGGGACGATGCGCAGCATGATAAAGATCAACAGCACAACCCCCACCAGTACCGGGACAGAAACCAAAATCCGCTTAAGTACCTTTGTCAACGAATATACCTCCTTTTTTATCATTCGCACTCCACAGAGTGTAACACATCCGCTGCACAGCGAAAAGGGAGTGCTGCAAAAGATCCGCCAGCAAACAACCATACGTGAACGTGCTGGAACTCTTTTAACAACACTCCCTTAGCATTCATGATTTTATTCGCTCAGAGAAATCGGATAGAATACCTGATCACTCAGGCCGCTCCATAACGGTGTAAAGCCCTGTACGCGCTTGCTTACTGCAAACAGGTGAAGTCTGGAGAACATCGGTACCCAGGCTGCATCCTCGTGGATGAGCTTCTCCTCCAGTGCCTTGTACTCTGCAAGACGTTCATCCTCATCTACGATGGTACGTGCCTTTGCTACGCGATCCATAACCTCGGTATCCGGATAGTTGATGGAACGGATCTTGGTTTTTTCTTCATTTCCGAAGAAGGTATAGATGAAGTTGTCCGGATCGTTGTAATCGGCAGTCCAGGTAGACATGAAGGAACCAAGCTCACCGGATTTTCTGGTCTCTAACCAGGTAGACTGATCGTAATTCTTGATCTCTGCATTGATGCCAACCTCAGCAAGCTGGCTGCTGACGATCTCCAAAGCCATGGTAATGGTATCGGAAGCAGAGCTGTCTGCCGCGATCTCCATATCAAAGCCGTCTGCATAACCGGCCTCGGCAAGCAGCGCCTTTGCACCTTCCGGATCATACTTGATCTCTTCCTGATCTGCGTTAAAGCCGATGAGGCCGTGGGGGAAGATACCCTGCTCGATCTGACCTCTGCCGCCGTAAAGGGCATCCAGAATTGCCTGACGATCGATTGCCATCTGAACCGCCTTGCGAACCTTCACGTCGGAAAACGGCTCTTTGTTAAAGTTCATAGTAAAGTAGGTAATGCCGACACGCGGTCCCTGTACGATCTGATCCGGATAGGTCTCGGTGAAACGATCTACAGAATCTGCCGCATAGTCCAGATCCAAAATATCAAGTTCTCCGCTCTCAAACATCATGGACTGAGTCTCGGTATCCGGAATGATCTTGATCACAACACCCGGAAGTGCGGAAGCACCCTTCCAATAATCCTCATTGCAGGTCAGAACCAGCTGATTGTTAAAGCTCCAGGAAGAGAACATAAACGGTCCGGTACCAACGGTCAGAGCCGGATCCATACCGAACTGATCCCCTGCTGCCTCGGTTGCCTCACTGTCGTAAATAGACACGCCCGGAGAAGAAATGCTTGCCAAAAAGCCTGCAAACGGCTCCTTTAAGGTAATCTTCACGGTATGATCATCCACAACCTCAACACCCTCTAAGGTATCGGTCTCGCCATTCATCAGCTCCTCGGCTCCCTTAACCTGGTCGATGAATTCGGTATTGACAGCACCATCAACTGTCAGCAGACGGTGGAAGGTATAAGCCACGTCCTCTGCCGTGAAATCATTGCCGTTGTGGAACTTCACGCCCTCTCTCAAATGGAAGGTATACTCCAGTCCGTCATCGGAAATATCCCAGCTTTCCGCAAGACTCGGAACGATCTTGGAATTGCCGTTATCATCCACCTCAATATCCACCAGACGATCAAAGATGTTAAGCGGAAGCTCGTAATCCTTGGAAGTTTTCTGTACATCCGCGGTCTGAATATCTGCGTTCAAAGCCGCTACCAGATAACCGGTCGTGTCTACATCCACACCCTTTACCTCTGCTGCCGCTTCTGTCTCTGCCGATGTTTCTGCCGCACTCTCCGTTGTATCGGAAGTTTTGCTGCCTCCGCAGCCGCTCAACGACAGGCTCGCAAGCAGCGCTGCCGCAAGCACAAGACTGATCTTCTTTTTCATAATATCCTCCTTCACCTCGAACCCTCAAAAAACTTAAAAATGGTGCAATTCCCCAAGAGGATGCACCATCGCATAATTGTCATAGATTTTTTGAGTTCGCTAATGAGGCAATCATACCACAGAAGAGGAAGATTTTCAACGGGATTTTGTTGTGGATGAGAGAAGGTTCTGCTATACTGGAGAAAAATGTATCAATCTTTGTTCAGAGGAGGAACTGAGTATGAGTGAGCAGACAGCAAATGCAGCAGAAACAGCGGCAGAGCCGGAAAATCTTGAGAGTTTATTTTCTGATAAAACGCAAGATACCGATTATTGCAAAAAATTAAATTGCCAACCGGACAGAGGCAAAGATGCCGGGATTTTCTTGGTGCTCAGTAAATATAATGCCAGCAGCACACTCGACGATTACTATGTTTCTCCGGACGAGTCTGACTTATCAGCAAATCCATACAAAGATATCACATACAAAGGGATCCAGACCAACGATGCCCCCATTCAGCACCTGATCGACGAAGTATATCGTACCGGTTATAATCTGAAAAAGGTAGTATGTATCACAACACAAGATGCCTATCAATCAAACTATGACCGCTTCAAGAATCTCGTTGAAGGATACATAAACTCCGTATGGGATAAGCAGATCCTGATAGAGCATGTCGATTACGACAGTGTCAAAGGCGATGCCGATCCTTATTACGATTTCTACAAGGATCTGAATGAAAAAGCCAGCGACCTGGATGCCTTTTTTGTGGACTATACCGGCGGACTTCGTGACACCAGTTTCCTGATGGTCGTAGCAATCCGATTCCTGGAATTTAAAAAAATAAAATGCGAAAAGGTTATCTACAGCGACTTCCATGCCAAGCCAAAAACAATAAAATCCCTGAACAGCGTATATAATCTCTTCCAAATGATCAACGGTATGAATGAGTTTATCTCCTCCGGCACAACCAGGCAGTTAGATGATGTCGTTTTTAACCAGTCAAATTCGCTGATCCGTGCCATCCGAAACTTTTCCCATGCAACCAACGTGGGTGACGTGGAGCACCTTGACCACTATGTAAATGAACTGGCTGCCGCACTTGACGAGGAACAGAAGACATCCCAAAACGGCACCGGCAAAAAGGCCTTAAACGAAATCATGGTTTCCTCCATGAATGAGATCATCCGCAGCAAGATCTTCGGCGTAAATGATAACCGCACGCTCACCCAAGGCAGCACGATCGATTATTACCGCCTCATCGACTGGTGCATCGAAAACAAGATGTATCAGCAGGCCGCCACATTGTATATTGAAAAAATCCCTGTGATCTACTGGCAGAATCATATCATCGACAATCTGGTGGGTTTGAGCGAAGAAGCATCCATAGCCGGCTCGAAGGAGGTTGCCACCTTCTATACTGCTTTGCCAAAGTGGCTGTTTTCGGATCCCGCAGCAGAAGGCCTGTTGGACTGTTTGAAGAAGTTCTCGATTGAAAAGGATAAAGACAGGTGGCGATACAGTGATTTCATTTACCAGTTGCGAATGGCATTAGGAAATTATCCGAAGCCATTTGAACGTTTGAGGGATATTATAAGACCTCGCTATCAGAATTTCCATCTGACCACCCCTGATCCCGGCCCTGTCAGAATTCAGGATGTCGAGATTCCTATCAAGCAAAAAACGATTATAACGTTTATGAACGATTTAAAAAGCAAGTCAACATCGGAATTGTTTTATTTTCTGGTACATGGCAGTCTGGAGGGATATGTAAGGCAAACCGGTGACGAGAAGTCTCGCCTTTTAAATAATCTGAAAGCATCCTTTGAATCTGCAGATGAAACAAGGCGAACAAACGATGACCGTTCGTTATACAAATTGCTGGCATTCTATCTGGCAATCAAGGTTTTGAGAAATAAAATGAGTCATGCTGCGGAAGGAAACAGCAATCATGATCAGGCTTTGGTAACCGGTCTGGAGGGATTTTTGAATGAGATTTTGGGACCAACAGAAGCCGGCATCAAAATCTCGCTGGAGGAGCAGGATATCCATAAGCTTTTGACGACAGCAATAACATATTCGAAACATGCACAGGTATTTCGAAAAGCCTGATGCACAGCCACCACGTGATCGTTACAATAAGCACACTTGCCGCCAAATCCATCTGCTCTTCTGTGACCCTCTGATTACATAGAAACTCGAAAGAGAATCCACTGGAAAGGGAGGCATCCATGAGAAAAACAGATAAAACCATCCAAAATTTATATCGTCTGATCCAGGCTTTAAAAAATCAGCCTTTATCCAATTCTGATATCCAAGAGCTGCTTTCCTGCAACCGCCAGTCCGTAAGCAATTACCTTCATGATGTGGAAACATCCGGATGTACACTAATCAAGACACGACAAAAAGACGATGCTCATACAAAACCGGTCGTTTATTATTCTATTTCTAAACATTCTGAATCGACAGATGAAAAAGACGAACATACCGAACGGGAGACCGCAGAGACATCGGATTTCTCTGAATATCTCCCCCTGACGAAACGAGATCTGCGGGCATTCAGCATTATACAGCTGCTGCAATCCCATCCCTCCACCTTGTCCGAACTCAGGCTGCGTTTTTTTATTGCGCATCCCACAAAAAATAAAAATATAAAAGAAGAACAAAAAAAGCCGAAAAAACATAAAAAACCGGATAGCAGTACATCGATGAAAAAAAACGAATTTTCCGCATCCGATTCTTCGTCTCCTTATATGAACTCCTTGCTGGATATCAAATATACGGAATTCAACAAGCAGGTTGATGCATTAATACAGGCTGGAGAAATCCAGCAGTTTACAGATGGAACACTGCACCCAACCGGGCGCTCTTTCCCCCTTTTTCGGTCATTGAACAAAGATGAACTGATTCACCTTTTCAAACAGATCCGTACCCTGCCGCAGACCTCTCCGTATCATAGCCAGGCTCAATCCATTGCCGGAAAGCTGACACCTGTCATGCGTACCTATCACATTGAGGTTGCCCCGCAGTCCAATTACTTGATATACGGAAGAAAGCACCGGGTTCTTGACCAAATTAACAGTCAGTTGGAGAGTTTATCCAAGACCGATTACATAGAGCACCAGATTCGGATCCAATATAAAACCAGAAAGAATGTGCTGCGTACCGTTCTATTTCAAACAGGCCTCATCCTCTACAGCGTAGAAAAAACCAAGCTCTATCTGCTGGGGCAGAGTGTGGATGAAAACCGGGCGGATCAAACATTTCAGGATACCATCATCGACCTTGGCACGATACAGGAAGCAGCCGATACAGACGCTCCGAACAACCAGTACCGCAGTCCCTACTATTGTCAGGTTTTTGATGAAATGTTCGGTATCTCCCTGGAAGATCCCGTAGAAGTTCTGGTACATTTCGATGACGTTGCAAACATTCGCCGGAAATTAACCCATCTAACCAAGCAGCGCACTGTGGCCACCTGTACTCCGATCGAAAATCAACAGTTGGAATACCGTGACACCATCCGTGGACTGGGAGATTTCGCGAGCTATCTCCGACAGTTTGGAAAAAATGCCCATGTCATTTCACCGGATGCCCTGAAACAGAAAATGAATGATTCTGTAATCAAAACCTTACAACGATACGAGGAAAACATCTATGAACAAGAATAAAGGCAATGTTTATGTCCGTCTGCAGACTTATTACAGCCTGCTTACCGGTCTCAATTATCTTGATTCCAATCCTGATGATTTCTCCATCACTGCCATCCATGAGCACACCTTGCTGCCTCTTCCGCTGATTCGAGAGGATTTTGCGCAGATTCTGCTATGGCAGACTGATGTTTACAGCTGCAACACGAAGGAGAATAATCCGTTTCTTTTTATGATGAAAGGACCGGAGCAGGTCATCAACTATCTTTTTTTTGATCTGGACGACACCGAATATGAAGACCTTCAGGAATATGAGGATTCTGAAGAATCCAATGATAACACAAAAAAGATCGCAGAACTGATTTGCAAGGGAAAACTGGATGATGTCTCGCTGATCATCGATCGCGACTCCTCTCTTCAGTTTAAGCTGCCGCTTACCTTTGACGAGGCAACCGCTTTGGAAGCACTGAAGAAGGATATCTGTTCTGATATGAGTTCTTCTAAAAATGATACAACTTCTTCCAAGAAAGATCCGAGTCCTTCCCAGAAAAAAAATCCGGTTTACTTTCAGATTAAAGACAACTACCGGGCTGTCCATGATTATCGCGACCTGATCGACAAATTAGATGTGCTGGAAGCTGCAATCAAGCATCATGACACGCTGAACATGGAATATCTTCCTAACAACGGCAAAAAAATCACCTGTGAACTTCGCCCGTTAAAGATCAGTTATGATGAAACCGAAAACCTGTATTGCGTCTTATCATTTCAGGATGGGAAGATCTTTGTGAACCGTCTGGACTGCATAAAAAAACTAACCAAATTGTCAAAGTCCACACAGCCGAGGCAAAAGACCAAAGAGGACATAGCCGGAGAAAAGCTGATTGAAAGCCGCGCTCCCCAGGTATGGGGCAACTGCTTTTTTGAGGAGCCGCAGCAGGTCAAAGTAAAATTCTATAACGAAGCCAATGTCTGGGAAAAGGTAAGGCGTGACCTGGCCTGCCGCACAAAGGGTCAGCTGTATGAGAAGGACGGATTTTTGTATTACGAAGATACCGTCTACGGCATCAGCAAATTCCGCCCCTGGATCTACGGCTTCGGAAGCTCCGCCATCGTGCTTAAGCCGAAGAGTCTGCGCGAACATATCATCGCATCACTGAAGGAAAGGAAAGACCGGGATCAGATATGATCCCGGTTTTTTGTTAATGGTTGTCATTGTTGAAAATTTTCGGCATTCGACTTCCCAGTGTGGTAGCAGCACTTCCACCGCTGCTGTATTCAATACGGCCATGGTTTCCTTTTCCGGACCTGTTCTTGTTATTTTCATTCCGATTTTGGTTATTTCCATTCTTTTTCCCACCGCTTCCTGGTTTTTTCTGACCAGGATTGCTGTTATTTCCCTTTTCCTTTCCCATCACAACGCCAATGGTATCCAGAGGGATCTGCTTACTTGTCCGTTCCTGATACTCACTTGGTATTTTTTCATTATTTTGATATCTAGGGTCAATACTCATGTAATGCGTCTTTGCATCCTCCGGTATCTCGTCCGCATTTTTCATCCAGAAGAAATCCCGTATCGGAGAATAGGTCATGACATCTCTTCCAAGAAATCTTGTCATATCCTGCTTTGCTTTTTCTATATATGCGCTGCATCGATTTTTCTGATCCTGATATGGCTCCAGGCAAAGGGAATCACTGTCGTAAAGTGCTGCTGCATCCAGGATATTCAGCTCTTTTAAAGAAACCTGAATGCGTCCATATCCGTACGGTTTTCCCTTTCCGATATTCTGCTGACTTTCTTTTTCCAGAAGCAGACTCCATAAAAGCATACCAAGTTCTTCTTCGCTGAGGTTAGTAAAGCGGATCTGCCCGGTAAAGGATGTCCCTTGCGGATACGGATAAAACGAAGATCCAACCTCTTTATTATTTCCCATATTAGGGCATACCGTTCCGGTATGAAGCCAGTACTGTTTCATACCTCGAAGAGAAAATTCATCTCGATAAGTTGCAGGTTTTCTGTCTTTTCCAATAAGGTAATCCAGATAACTGGTAGGCTTCGGCTCGCCCAGTATCACCGTTGTCTTTCCGGCTTCAGATGCAGTCTGATCAATGACTGCTTCCCGGAAGGAAAGTCTGGAACGATAGCTTTCTGTTTCTGAGGTAAAGCCGAACAGAGATTTGCAATAATCCAGCCTGCTGTCTCTCTGTTCCTTTGATAATCCGTCGTAAATCTCCTTTTCATAAAACAGACGCAGCCTCGGAGTAAAGCCGAAATATAACTTTCCATCTGATTCAATATAAAATACCGGCTTAGTCTCCCCCGGTTCCGGAAGGTTAAAGAAACAGCAGACCTCGGCTTTCAAAGTTTCCTTTTCCTTTGCCTGCATCTTAGCAAGATTAGAACCGGTCGCTACAGTGAGCTGATTTTTTCTTCCCTCAAAGTCCCGCTTAAAACTGTCTACATCCTGAGGCGGAATCGAGATCCATTCACTCTCCAAAACATTGGACTTCTCCGGAATGACATAGAATGCTTTTTTTTCATTCATAAAACCGGTTGTGATCAATGTGCCTTTTTTGTATCCATTCTGCATGTTTTTTGATAATGCAGAAATCCTTTGGTTTCCGTTTAACTGGTAATAAACCGTTTCAAAATAGGGTTTATAATCTGTATTCTTCTTACCCTTATAATGAGTTTTGCCCCGGCGATCTTTTGTTTTATCAAACGATGTTGTATTCGAATTCTGGAGCACGCACGGTTTCTTTTGAAACATTTCAAACCTTTTAAATCCATTTTCTATGATCTTACGTTCACTGACAACATAATAATTCATTGCCCCCATCTCTTTTCCGAATTTAGGGTCAATGGGGGGAATGATATAATACCGTCCATTTTTACACGTGATATATCCGCCCTTTACGTTTTTTAATACAGAAATTTCGTAATCTCCAACTGTAACCTGATCCGCTCCCAACGTATCATCATACACCGTTTTATTCAGGTTCGCTTTGGATCCTCCCACGCACCGGTACATCAGTTTCGCATTGGCAATGTCATCCACAACCGTCGACTGGCTGAGCACCTGCATGTTGCTGCGCACCAGGCCGCGGATGGTGCTTCCGGGGATGGCAGCTTTCCCATCTTTATTTTTATAGAAATGACCGTCTCCGGAATCCACCATGATTGGAGTCTTTGCTGTCACCTGATACTCCAGATAACCTGACAGGCCACTGATTTCATTGTGTTTTGTGATCGCATCTTTTCTGTAGATCTTTGTTCCAAACGGTACAAAGTTATATGGAGCTCCTACATAACTCATTCTGTCTTCGCCTCCAATCCAACCGGTCTTGTGTATACAACAACAGCCTGTCCGTCCTCATCTGCCTCCAGATATTCCTTTACCTTCAATCTGCAGGGTTTTGCAGATGCACATACGGATTTGCGAACCGGATAATATTTTACAACCGTATCCTCTTTGCTGTCTTCCGTTTCCACAATCTCTACGGCCTTCAAATCTCCGCGATATTCATATACATGCAGTTCTCCCGTTTCATCAAATGCCCGTAATTCCACCAACTCCTGCCAGTCGATCTGATCATGTACACCTGCTCCGCATACAATGCCGCTGTACATATGCGCGATCACATAAGGATACTGAGCCGCTTGTTCCTGAAGCCGGATGCGGTCAGCCAAAATTTCCCGGATTTTAAGATGTTTATATGTTTTCATGCTCTCACCTCACCTCAGACTGCCTTGACATACTCCGCGACCTGATCCGCGCCCAGTTCAATCTGTCTGCTCTTTAAATTGATCTTTGCGATCACTTCCGTTCCATCTTTCACGAGCAGCTCTGTTCCGGAAACATAGCCTCTTCCGATGCTGCTGCCGCTGCCGAGCGGAAGGATGCCAAGTCCTAAATCACGCAGCGCCATCAGCAAAAGTCCTGCTGCCTTTTTGTTTTCCCCTTCCAGATCAACGCGGATCTTCAGTTTACCATAGGCCGGAGTCTCGCAAAACAATCCTCCGTACATGACGCCGCCGGTAAATTTATCAATGTGGATACGGGTCTGTTTGGGCCGCTCATCTCCGTCCAAAATGGCGTCAAAGAAATGAATGCATCCCAGGAACCCTTTTTCTTCTTTTTCTGCATTTTTTCCAAAGATTGCTTCGATCTCTGTTTCCGGAAGCTGCTTGAAGGCCGCGATCTTTTCCATCTGACTGCGCAGAACACCCTTGATGGATGCAGCCGGGATCAAAAGGCTTCCATCCGCTCTGCGCATCTGCTCTGCATCCGGTGCATTTTCTCCATAATCTCTTACTGCTATGGATTTTACTAAAACCTCTCCATCCATCTCGCCGAGAAGCTCAAAATGGATTCTCTGATCCAGAGTGGAAATCTGCCTTTCCAGTGCTTCCAGAATCGACTCTCCGGTCTTAGATTCCTTAATCCAGGATTTCCGGTCTTCCGCTTTCGTCATATCATAATCGGTTTTCCAAACTTCACAAAATGCGATATAACCACAGCCATTGCTTTTCTGGCCTCCAAGCTGGATATTTCCTGCATGGATGGCTCCAAGGATTCGCTCCATGGCAGACTCATGTTCATGCTCCTGCTCATACAGATATAAGGTAAACGTAAATTTTGATCCGGCTGCAACAGACTCTGTTTCAAATTTCTGGCCGGACCTGTTCTGGCCGCCCTTCGTTTTTACACTCTGGCAGGTACCGGTCTCCCGATTTATTTTCACGCGCGGTCTAAGTTCTGTATCTACCACATCTTCCGTGAAGAACGCATCACTGATCCGTACCTTGCTGCCTGTGTCGGTTCCGTCTGCACTGGAGCCAAACAGCTGTTTTTGCAGCTCTGGTTCGTCTGCCAGGTAATCCCGCATGGCGCCTGCCAGTCCTGTAGCCTGGATAAACGGGATATTTTTTACCGGATGTACCAGGACTCCGCCTGCTCTCCCATCATTTCCGCCCACATGCAGCGGCTCTTTGCATACTGCAGTGATCTGATAGGATACGATATGATGATATAAACTTCCGTACTGATCAGCCATGGCTTCTTCCCTCCCTGTTTGCGTAACGGATCTGCCGCTCCATCAGCTGCAGCTTGTATCGAACCTGTTCATTCCAGTCAAGCAATTGTTCAACCGGAATCCCCATGATCGGCTCCTTTGAAATTCCAAGCAGCTCATAGAGCTCAAAGCTTCGGATCTTATCCAGATAATAATGGAAGGAATCCGGTTTTTTCTTTTGATCCTGCTTTTTATAATGCTCCGTTTTTTCCTTGGAATGCTCCACAAAACTTCCTAGCTGCTGCTCTGCTTTTTCCGGTTTGTACTGCCAAAGGATACCCATGGATGCGATCACGCCTAGCTGGCTGGAAGAAATCCCCCTTAGTTCATCGACATGCTCTACAATATAGCGCTCCATGCCGCGCTCAATCCGGTGCTGCAAAAGTCCACGGGCTGCAAGACGGCAATCCTCTTTTGCATGTTTTTTGCTGTTTGCCGGAGTCTCTATGATTTTTTTATCTTTGTTATCTTGTTCCATCGGCTGTTTATGCGTAATATGGTCAAGATCTGCTAAAAAGGCCACCTGACCAAATCCTTCTGCGGTGCGGATACCAAGTCCCATTTCTTCCACCCTGCGGAATGTTTCCTCCGAAATTTCCCGATCAGCTTCAAGGCAGAATACGCTTCCGGCTTCATACATATTGGCTGACGGAATGGTTCCGTGCCATATGCGGTTATAACCGTAAACCTGGACGGTTGATGTTGAACAGCGTTTTAATTCCAGCTTTTCGCATCCCAAGCACTCAGCCAGCTCTTTCAGATTCAGTCCACAAAGCTCTCCGTTCTCACTTCTCATGACCAGATTGGAAAGCAGCACCAGATAAAACTCTTTTCCATCCTTTTGGGTGCGCACCGATGCATACGGAATGGCTTTCGTCAGTTCATGGCACTCTGCCTGACAGGTTCCGTAACCGCCCGAACGACGGTTGCCGATCCGCACCGAACCATTTAACAGGTTTTCCACAGCGGAGGCAAGCTCCGGATCCACTTCTCCACACAATGCCACATAGCCTGTGAATTGTTGTCCCTTACAGATATACTGACTCCGGTAAATGTTTCGATTGTCTTCGTTTGGTCTGGTCTTTTTCACCGCACGCCCGTTGTTAATATTAATATCTTCACTTAGCTCGACTCCGGTATAGCAAATACAGTCCCCGTCAACATAACAGTAACTGCCGAGTGATGCACGCTTAAACCCAGGTTTTACATCCTGTTTGATCACATTCTGGATTTTTTTCTTGCCCGTGCAAGCAGTCTTATCTTCGTAAAAACCTTTCAGGGATGGGATCAGTTCCTTGCCGTCCACGGTCAGATAGGCATTTAAAAAGCGGATCTGACCATTGAAAAATGCAGATTTCCATAGTTCAAACAGATCCTTCTTTTTGGCAAGCTCTGACATCACATAGCCACGCAGAGCACTGCCCGGAATATAACGCAGGGTATCCGTCTGGCCATGCTGACTGGTTCTATCATCCGCGATCCTGATCGGATCCAGATTGTTTAAATCTATTTTCAAATATCTACTCATACCGTTCCTCCACGCTGATGCTTACCCTTCCAAAGCCTCGGTTTCTCATGGTTCCGACCCATTTGATCAGTGATACTACTTCCCTTACCAGGGTTTCATCCTGCGCATCACAAAAACAGATCCCGTAAAAATGCAGCCCGCTCTTTACGCAGCGGCACTCACGCAGGGAACCTTCTTTGGCCATTCCATCCTCCAGACTTGTAAAATCTCTCGTATAGGTAAACATGGCCATATGCTCGGAAAGCTCCTTTGTCTCTGTCTCCACGGCCTGACGCAAATCCGGATGCACCACAAGATCCGAAAAATAGATTTTCCGACTTTCATCAAGCTGCTCTGATCCACCTTCACCCATAAGCAAGCTGACTATCCGGTCCGTTTCCGCTTCTCCCTTACCGGTCCAATCCAACAGATTGATCAGCTCCTCACGAAAGATGCCCTTCAATGTATTTCCTTTTAAATATGGAAACCCCTGATCATCCATCTGTGTTGCAATATCTTCTCCGCCGGGAATACTGAGTCCATTGCCGAATATTGCATCCGACTGTAATGTCATCTCTATAAAAAGCTTCATACCTGCTCTCCTTTCTCATCTAGTGTGCTGGCACATTCATTTTCAGACTAATGACGCTGAATATTTTTTCATTG
>CAVALB010000004.1:0-69850 GCA_963589345.1 uncultured Selenomonadales bacterium
ATTCGATAGGCAATTTTGTCCGTTTTGTGAGTATAGCGACAGGTCGGGAGCTTGTCTGAGCGAACGTAGTGAGCGAGTTTGCGGTAGACCTGTCAAATGGGCGACGGAGCAAAACGGACAGAAAATTGCCGTGAATGCGTTTATGTGTGCTGGGGCGGGCGCTTTCGGATCATTTAGAATACTTTCGGACCCTTATAAAACAAAGCAACCAATCAAAAGGAGATATTCTTGCGGGAATGTCTCTTTTTATATTGACGTTTTCTTTTTGGGGGGGGTATAATGTTGGCATAATCATTGCAAGATTATACAAAATTCGACAAATACAAATCACAGGGAGGTATGAGTATGAATTTGACCAGATGCATGAAAGGACATTTTTACGATGGAGATACCTATGCATCCTGCCCTTACTGCAGTCAGGAATCTGAAGCAAATGTAACTGTGTGCCACACCCCGGTTCCGGAACAGGGAAACGTAGGGGAAACGGTGGATCTTGACAGTATTGCTGTGGATAAGCAGGTGCAGACTCCGGAGAAAGACGTGATCACTCCGCTTGTGGAACTACCGGAAAAAGAAAAGCAGGATTCAAACACAATTGCGTTTTGGCAGTTGAACCAGAAAAATGAGGAAGATCTGTTTGATCAGGCACCGGTCGTAGGGTGGCTTGTTTGTGTGAAAGGAAAGGCACTTGGACAGGATTTCCGTTTAAAGAGCGGAAGAAACTTTATCGGTCGCGGCAGTGATATGGATGTTGCGCTGTCCGGTGAAAGTACGGTTTCTCGAGATCGTCATGCGATCATCATCCACGAACCGAGAAAAAATATGTTTATTGTGCAGCCCGGAGAATCCAGAGAGTTGTTCTATGTGAACGGCGAGGTGGTCCTTTCCTCTATTGAGGTGAAAAAGAATGACATCCTGCAGGTGGGAGACGTACAGCTGATGCTGATCCCCTGCTGTGATGAAAAATTCCGTTGGGAAGAATAAGAATAAAAAGGAAGGAATGATTGTATATGTCAAATTTTAGTAATTTAGATAGATTTGTTTCAGATCTTACCTCTTTTGCCTCCAGTATCAGTTTACTGATAACGGTATTTGGTGTGTTTTGTATCATTGCCCCTTATTTTGTTCGTGGTTACGCGTTGATGAAAACCGGACATAAGGCGAAGGTAGAGGGAGATTTTATGCCGTTTATCCCAATCGCACGCCAGATTTATCAGATGAAAATTGCAGGCTGCCCGGTCTGGTATATTTTTCTCTTTGGTTTTACTACGATCACGGTAGGAGGCATGACTGCAGTCTGTGTGCTTTTTTATAAGGTAGTACAGAGCCTTACCCTGATTTCCGTGATCCTGATTATTTATCTGATCGCAAACAGAGTATTTACCTTTCTTTATTATCAGAAATATTATAAACGGTTTGGATTTAATCCAAACACAGCCTGGCTGAACATCATTCCGCTTTTTGCAGTTATTGCACAGGTTTTTGAAATGTTTATTGCTTTTTCCAATACCATTGTTTTCTTGGGAGACAGACGTAAAAACTGGGATGAGGTTGGTCCGGTGAGAAACGGCGTGATCGTTGGCGTGAGCGGAACCTATGCGAATGCTAGCTTTGATATTGCCGATGGTGCGGAGCTTATTTTCGGACGTGATCCGCAGGCAGCGAATATTGTATTGGATCAGACGGATACCGATGTCAGCAGAAAACATGCTTCGATTCGATTTGATGCCCGAACCAACCAGTATGCGGTTACTGATTTGAATTCTTCCACAGGAACTTATCTGGAAAATGGCACCCAGATTCCGAAGGGACAAACTCAGTATGTGGCAAGAGGAAGTGTAGTGTATTTTGGAAGTACCAAAAAGAACGCATTCCGCCTGAACTAAATAGAGAGCAGTCGTGCGGATTGCCGCTTAGAATGATTACGAAAATACCGGAAGTGCAAACTGCAGCGTTTCCGGTATTTTCGGATTTTGCTTACAGGAGAAAGATTATGCTGGGATTGAAACGTGGTAAAGAAACAGAGGAAAACAAAGAGCCGGTGGTGACCAGTTATCTGTTCAGTAAGGTGGGAGAACGAGACAACAACGAAGACAGTGTCGGCATGTATCAGGAAGGACAGGAATACTGCTTTGTTCTGGCAGACGGACTTGGCGGACACGGAAAAGGTGAACTGGCCTCCAGACTTGCGGTAGAAGCCTGTATCCGGGAATTTGCCGTGAAGGGGACCGGTGAGAATTGTCTGGAGGATTCCTTTATTCAGGCACAGAATAAGATCCTTCAGGAACAGAAGAATGACCGGGAAGCCATGGATATGAAAACAACTCTGGTACTCCTTCATATAGGAGAGAATCAGGTGCAATGGGGACATATCGGGGATAGCCGTTTGTATTATTTTGAAAATCGGAAGATCATAGGACGGACCATGGATCACAGCGTTCCGCAGATGCTCGTGGCTGCAGGACAGATTCGGGAATCTCAGATCCGGCATCATCCGGATCGAAATCGTCTTCTTCGCGTGCTCGGGATCGATTGGGATGAGCCAAAATATCAGCTTGAGGATCTGATGCCAAGAAAAGCATCGCAGCAGTTTTTACTTTGTACGGATGGTTTCTGGGAGCTGATCGATGAACGGAAAATGCAGCAGACTTTAAAAAAGGCAGATTCTGCTCAGAAATGGATAGAGGCAATGGAAGAAGTGATTCTGAAAAACGGACGCGGCACGAATATGGATAATTATTCAGCAGTAGCCGTGTGGATCGAATAGGGGGAAGAATATGGCAGTTGTACGGTGCGCACAGGGACATTATTTTGATAACAGCCGTTTCTCTTCCTGCCCTTACTGCGGCATTACCGTAGGGCATGCTTCGGAAGAAAAACAGCAGAAGCCGGAGAAGAAGAAGGGATTGTTTGGCTGGTTTGATTCAGATAAAACCGTTGCACATGCAAGGCAAACTCCAAAGGGATCGGAAACAGAACAGGATCATACGGTTGCAATGAAGCAAGTGGACTCCGGTGAGGCTGCCGGTGATGATCAGAAGACCGTCGGACTTTATTCCGGTGCACAGGGAAATGATTACGTTACCGGTTGGCTGGTCTGTGTGAAAGGACCGGAAAAGGGGCGCGATTTTCGTTTGCATCATGGATTTAATCGGATCGGACGCGACTTTGGCATGGATGTTCAGGTGATGGACGACCCAGCGATATCAAGGAAGAATCATTGCTCCGTTGTCTATGATGAAAAAAGCATTACGTTTTCAGCGGTTCCGGGAAGCGGAACTGTCACCTATTACAACGGTGAACTTCTGACCAAAGCACAGAGGTTAAAAGCAGGAGATGAATTGCAGATGGGAGAGAGCAGCTTTGTTATGATACCTTTCTGCCGAGAGGGGCGTGTATGGGAAACAACGGAATCATTCTGATGGAAGAGGAAACTTTTTCCGGAAGTGTATTGGAGAAAAATACCGGCCATGTGGAACAGGTATATGCAGATCTTCCGGATGTTTATGTCTATGGCAACGGATTTTCGGTGGAAGAGGCAAAAAAAGGACAGGCATATTTTGCCGGTCAGCTTTTGAATGCAGAGTCGGATGATTATGGTCAGTACGGAAATTTTGGAGAGCATCTTTGCATTTATATCCTGTTGGATATTTCCGGCTCCATTCCGGATGCCTATTTTACCGAGATCAAATCGGGGATACAAAAGCTTCAGGAGCAATATGGCACAGAAGACCGGATCGTACTTTGTGCCTTTGGTTCAGAGGTGACACTGGCTGCAGATGGCAGTCAGGATGCGGAGAAGATGCAGGAAATCCTGGATGGTTTGAATAACCGAGATCAGGAAACGCTTTTGTTCTCTGCAATTGATCGGGTGGCAGATCTGGCAGAATCCGAAAAAGAGGCACAGTATCGCAGAAAAGTAATCGCAGTGATCACGGACGGAGAGGATTTTGCCACCGGAAAAACACAGTCTCAGGAAGCAATGACGACCCTGCAGGAGCAGGGGCTTCCGGTATATGCATTTTGTATTCAGGATACAAAAAAGGAATATATCAATTCCTTCAGCGAATTTGCAAGAACCTCCGGCGGTGATGCGGTTATTTTTAATCCGGAACAGGGTTCTCATATCTTGACAGACCTTCGTGAAAACCTGTATCAGGATGTGACGCTTCATTACAGAGCAGATTCCAATCAGGTCAGCAACCAGATGGAAACCTTCAGCCTTCATCTTCCGGACGG
Organism: uncultured Selenomonadales bacterium; assembly: GCA_963589345.1. Classification (GTDB taxonomy): domain Bacteria; phylum Bacillota; class Clostridia; order Lachnospirales; family Lachnospiraceae; genus Brotaphodocola. The sequence continues at coordinate 4,240 of CAVALB010000004.1, forward strand.
GGAGGTTTTAAACTATTCCGTTATGAATAATCGATGGCAAAAGGATCAGGAAGCTCCGTATCTGACCGAGGTGCAGATCATCAGTGATAATCATCTGCGTCTCACATTTTCGGAACCGTTAAAAGGCGCAGATGCGCTTTCTGCATATGAATTACAGGCAGATCAGAAAACATATCCGATCAGTTCGGCAGCCTATTCGGAAGAAGGAGCACCCACGGTGGACCTGATCCTTTCAGAACCGCTTCATTCCGGGGAGTACCGTATGCTGTGTAATTCGATCACCGATGCTTCAATGGAAAAAAATTCGCTCCGTTCGGATGTGGAAAATTCTGATGCACAGCCGGGAGAGAGTGTTCTGCTTTTGAATCTGGAAAATGTACCGAAAAAAACGATAAAACAGGATAATCGCTATATGGGAATCTTTTTCCTGATCTTTGCAGCCCTGATTGCCCTGATCATTACCGTGATCGCAGTCAGCAGCAAAAACAGGAAAAAGGATGCGGACATGGCCTCGGAAGATGATCGACCGCAGGAGCGCAGGGAAAACACGGATGCAGTTTCTGAAAAAATTCTAAAAGAGCAGGATTTTCGTCAGCATATCACGGTAGAAGCCCAAGTGCTTCCGATTCAGGTATGGATCAGCCGTACTGGGATGGAAAAGGTAAAAACCCAGTGGAAGCTTGGCAGCAGCCTGATCGTAGGACGATCCTCGGAATGCGATATCTGCATTGAAGATCCGGAGCTTTCTAGGCAACATTTTTGCCTGGAACGGGAGAACGGCATGATTTTTATCAGCGACCTGGATTCTACCAACGGAACCGCGGTCGGAGGAATCCGGATCGGAAAGAAACGCAGGCTGGATTCCGGATGTGTGATCGAAGCAGGAACAATGAAGTTTACGATGAGGTGGTGATCAGATGGCATCGATATTATGTCCGGATTGTTTTGGAAATCAGTATCGGGGCGGTATCTGCCCTGCTTGCAGATATCATTTGCAAAAGGATCGAAATGTAAGTGAGCGAAACCTTCCGGCCGGTGCTGTTTTGCATGGAAGATATTATATCGGCCGGGTACTTGGTACAGGCGGCTTCGGGATTACCTATAAGGCCTATGATACGAGGCAGAAGAACATTTGTTGTGTAAAAGAGTATGCGCCCGCAGATATGTGTCAGAGATCCCAAAACGGCAGGATGCTGTCGCTTTTGTCAGCCAGTGTGGAAAAGCCATATTATGCAGGATTAAAGCGTTTTATGGATGAGTCCGAAATCTTGGGAAAGCTTGATAATATTCCTTCGGTAGTCAAGATCACGGATACCTTTCGTGATAATCAAACGGCCTATTTTGTGATGGAATATCTTGACGGTGCGGATTTAAAAAAAATCGTGCAGACATCGAAGGGACATCTGCCGGTACAATGGATCGTAAACATCACGGTTCAGGTTGCGCTTTCCATGGGCGTCATCCATGCAAAAACTGGGATCATACATCGGGATATCAGTCCGGAAAACATTTATATCACGCAGGATGGGCAGGTCAAACTGATTGATTTCGGCAGCGCAAAACGCACGGAAAACGGAGTGAAATCCGGGCTGTCTATCGTACTGAAACCCAAATATGCCCCGCCGGAGCAATTCTCCTCGGAGATGCTCCAGGGAAGCTTTACCGATGTCTATGCGTTAGCCAGTACCTGCTATTATGCACTGACCGGTATGCATGTACCGGATGCTCCGGATCGGCTTGCGGGGAAAGGATATCCATCCCTTAAGGAGCTGAATCTTGGAGTCTCTGCTGTGGTGTCGGATGCCGTGGATCATGCGCTCCTTTTGAATGTGAAAAAAAGGACTCCGGATATGCAGGCGTTTGTGGCAGAGCTGATGGCAGATACAAAGGTACGGGAAGAAAACGGTCACGTGATCCCCTATGTGATGCTTCAATATCCAGGCTGTGAAGTGGTCCGTTACAATCTGGCGGCAGGTCAGACGGTAAAGATTGGGCGTTCGAAGGCAGCAGATCTTTCACTGGATACGGAGGATTGCGATATCAGCAGGATCCATTGTGAAGTGACTTATGAGGAAAAGCGTGGAGTATTTTGTGTGCAGGATCTCTCCACAAACGGACTTTTTTTTAAGAATGCACGTCTGCAAAGGGATGTTTTGTATCAGGTCAGTCCACCGGCAGTATTCTGGCTGGCAAAAAGAGAGTTTAAGATGGAATTGGGGAAAGAGAATGAATATTAAGCTTGAAACGGATGCACCGAATTCCTGCTATGAAACTGGTGTTGACAGTATTATGGGAAGTCGGCAGTATCAGCAGGATTTTGCATATATATATACGGGAGAAAAGGAAATTTTAGCTGCCGTATGTGATGGAATGGGAGGCATGGAAGGAGGAGAACGCGCCAGCAGCACGGCAGTGCTTCAGCTGGCAGAGGATTTTCATCTGTTTCAGGAAAATCCATCGCAGTCCGTGCCGGATTTTTTTACGGAAGAGGCAAAACGCCTGAACCAGGCAGTACGCAGCTTAAAAAACAGTAGCGGAAAGAATCTGAAGGCGGGGACTACCCTGGTGGCTGCATGGTTTTGCAAAAATGAGATGTATTGGGTTTCGGTCGGTGACAGCCGTATTTGGCTGGTGCGGAATGGCAAGATCCATCAGGTGAACAGGGATCACAATTATCGGTTGTCTTTGGAATACAAGCTTCAAAACGGAGAAATCGATTGCAGTGAATTTGAACGGGAAAGCCAGACTTCGCAGGCGGAAGCCCTCATCAGTTATATCGGAATTGAAAATCTGAGGCTGATCGATGTAAATCGGGCACCGATCAGGCTGGAAGCAGGAGATATCGTGATTCTGAGCAGCGACGGAGTTTATAAAAGCCTGGATGATGTTCAGGTTTGTGCAATGGTTTGTGACAATGATATCGATATGAATATTGCAGCCGCACGTCTGAACGCGATGGCCTTGCGTTATGGTGTGCGCGGGCAGGACAATACAACCTCGGTTTTGATCCGTTATCTTGGAGAAGCGGAAGAATGCGGATCATGGGAACAGATAACCAAAAAGGGGGGAGAGTAAATGCGATGTCTGAACTGTATGAAGGAATATGATGAACAATACGGGGTCTGTCCTTTTTGTGGCTTCGTCCCCGGGACACCGCCAAAGGAAGCATATCACTTGACCCCGGGAACGGTTCTCAAAAATCGTTATTTGATCGGCACAACAGTGGGATTTGGCGGCTTTGGAATCACGTACAGAGCCTGGGATCTGTCTCTGGAGCGCAAGGTCGCTGTAAAGGAATATTATCCGAATGGCGTCGTAAACCGCGTACCGGGAGAGAAGAAGGTGATTGTTTATACAGGAAACAAGGCCAATGAATTTGCATCGGGAAAAACCAGGTTTCTGGATGAAGCCCGCAATATGACGCATTTCAATACCCATCCGAATATCGTGAATGTATATGAATTTTTTGAAGAAAATAACACGGCCTATATTGCGATGGAGTTTCTTGAGGGTGAGTCTTATAAAGATTATATCCGGGAAAAGGGCGGATGCGTGGATCAGGACACAGCAGTGAGCGTGGTGTTGTCGGTCTTGGATGCCTTAAAGGAAATACATAAAGCGCATATCATTCACAGGGATGTGAGTCCGGATAATATTTTCATGGTACCGGTGGGAGAGGATGGCTTAAATTACCGGGTGAAGCTGATCGACTTTGGTGCCGCCTGCTTTTCCACCGGAGATGAGGAGAAGACTCTATCCATTATCTTAAAACCGGGTTATGCACCTCCGGAGCAGTACCGGACAAAAAGCAAACAGGGACCATGGACAGACATTTATGCAGTGGGAGCCGTGCTGTACCGTTCCTTGACGGGGATTATGCCGGAGGAGTCAGTAAATCGCATGGTGGAGGATCACTTACAGCCGCCGTCACAGCTGAAGCCGGAAATATCCGAACAGTTAAACGATACGATCCTGCGTGCCATGGCCTTAAATCAGGAACTTCGGTTTCAGAATACGGATCAGTTTCGTGAGGCGCTTCAGAACCGGACGAAGGTGCTTGGAGTAGAAGCAGAGTTAAAGCGAAGAAAACGGCTTCGCATTTTGAGCATGGTCGGGATTGTGGCTGTCGTGGCCGGTGTGGGTGCAGGCTGTTTTGGGGTATATGCCATGAAACAGAAAAAACTGTATGGTCTTGAGTCTCAGATAGCCGTCCAGATGCCCGACATCAACGGACTTCGCCAAGGCGAGATCGAGCAGGCTGCGAGCACAGAACGTATGTCAGACGGCGATGCAGAAAAAACCATGGAGCTGGAAACCTCACAGCAGATGCTTTCCCGCATGCTGGAGGAATATTCAGATAAATTCCAAAAGGTAGAGGTGTCGATGGAATGCAGTGATCAAAAAACGGATTATCGGGAGATACTTTTGAGTCAGCAGGCCGGGCAGAATTTCCCCTCCGTGATCGAGACCACCGGAATTACGAAGGCAGATTCAAAACTGTGGGAAAAGCTTGGAAGCCTTGATACGACGTATGCGGAGTTAGATGCCGGAAATTATTACTTTATGAAGGATGAGGCCTTTCAGGAATACTTTGCCGCAGAGAAAAAGCAGATCCCGATTTCCTTTAGTGCACCGGTGCTGTATGTAAATACGCATATGATTTCCGACCGGGAGAGGCTGGAGGCATTATCCGAATTAACATCCCTGCACGAGCTGAAGGATGAGGACGGAAACTTTAGCTTTTGTGTGAGCGGGGAGTTTGCCGATATGTATCGGGAAGCTTTTCCGAAGGATGAGACGGCTCAGGCGAAGGCAGATTTTATGGTAAGTGCAGAAAAAGGCTATGAACCGTTTTTAAAACGGGAAAAGGCATTCTATCTGGGAAGCACCGATGATTATGAGATGATCCGTGCAAGTCTTGGCGGCATTTATCAGATGATTGTTTTAAACACGCTGCAGGAGGAAGGAAAGGTAAAGGGCAGATTTACGCATCTTTGGAGCATCAACGGAAGCCTAGAAAATGACGATAAACGTGCGGCGGACAGCCTGGTGTATTATTTGATGAGCGAACGTGCCCAGGATGTATTTAACGTGCAGGACGGAAACGGATTGTCCATGAATAAGCGAATGTTGGAAACCTATGTGAAAGGCAATGATGAATTTGAAGGAGTGTTAAAGGGGCTGGATACGCTTCAGATGGATTACAGTGGAGGATCCGAAGTATGAGAAGATGTATGAACTGTATGAGAGAGTATCCGGATTCTTGCGGAGATTGCTGCCCGCATTGCGGCCATCAGGATAATGATACCGTGCGAGGTGATGTGATGCTGCGCACCGGAACCATCCTTCAGGGACGTTATATTGTAGGAACTGTCAAAAAACTTCGGGACATTGATATTCAGTATATCGGATGGGATGCGTTGTTTGACCGCCGTGTGCTAATTCAGGAATATCTTCCGCGTTACTGCGCATCGAGAAGCGGCGGAAGCTGTGATGTTTCTGTTTTTCAGGCAAAGGAAGAGATTTATGCAGACGGACTTGAGCAATTTATCGGTCAAAGCAGGGAAATGATCCGTTTGTATCAGGATCCGTCCATCATCACCTATTATGCGGTCTTTGAAGAGAATAAAACTGCCTACGCTGTGATGGAATATCAGGATTATCCGGAGCTTGCAGATCAGGCAGAACAAATGCTTTTTTCGGAACAGGAAGCAGTTTGGACAGCGCTTGCGGCAATTCGATGCCTGAAAAAGGTACATGATCTGGGTGTAGTGCACGGCATGATGTCTGAGGAAAGTTTCTGGATCGATGATTCCGGCGGACTGATCTTAAAAGATTTCGGAAGCTGGCGTTATGTCAGCGGAAAACCCGGAATCATATTTTATCAGAATTTGTGTGAGGCTGTGGATACATATGCAGTCGCGGATCTGATCTGGAAGCTGGTAACCGGAAACAGCCATAGAAACGGAGAAACGACAGAAAAAAACAGCGGAGATTTTTCACGGTGGTTTTGGAACGTATTGGACCAGGTTTGGAATCATGAGTTAAACCGGTTGGCTGATCTGGAACTTGCGTTGACCGGGGAGGCAGAAGTACCGCAGCCTGTTTTGAAGGAAAATCGAAAAAAACAGCTGGAAAACCGCAAAAGTCTGCACCTGCCCGGGAGATTATATCTGGCAGCCGGGATCTTGATCCTGTTTTTTGGCATATTTGGAGTGATGCTAGCCACCGGAACGATAAAAATCCGGCTCAGTGGTGAAAAAAGTGTTTTGGAGCAAAATACCGTTCGTGTACCGAACATCATGAACAAAACCGAGAAGACGGCAAAGAAGCTTTTAGAACAGTCCGGACTGCAGTATGAACTGGAGCAGGAGGTTTATTCCGATGAGATTCCGGAAGGCAAGGTTTGCTGGCAGTCGGAACGGGAAAATGCGGTGGTAGCGGTTGACAGCATTGTTCGCGTGAAGATCAGCAAAGGGAAAAAACAGTAAGGAATGTTTAGAAGGAGGTAATGAGATATGAATTTAGTACAATGTAGCAAAGGACATTATTATGACAGTGATCGTTTTGCACAATGCCCGCATTGTGCAAATGCAATGGGAGGAGACTCTGTAACGGTTTCCCTGCAGGCATCCGCGGGAGCACCGGATGCGACAGCAGCGTTTGGCGTGGACGTAAAACCGTCCGAGGATCCCAATAAGACGGTCAGTAAGCTGCCGGAGGAGCCGGTCACTCAGAAGAGTACAAATGCGGACGCCGTGGTACCGAGTGTTTCCACAATGGGAATGCAGGGGTTTGATCAGAGCTCCTTTGGAAATGTAATAAGAAATGCGAAGGAATTTGGAAGAAGTCTGCCGGAGGATGATGGGAAAACAGTAAGCTATTATGATCAGGCAGTCGCTGCGCATGAACTCAAGAAAGAGCCGGTAGTCGGATGGCTGATCTGTACAAAAGGGAAACATTTCGGAGAGAGCTTTGAACTCAAGAGCGGAAGAAACTTTGTCGGTCGAAGCAGAGAGATGGACATTTCCCTGACGGAAGAACCGACAGTATCCAGAGATCGTCATGCGGTGATTGTCTATGAGCCGCACGCGCGCATGTTTATCATTCAGCCGGGAGATTCCAGAGAATTGTTTTATGTGAACGATGAGGTGGTATTGGATAGCGTTACACTAAAGGCTTATGATGAGATTTCTCTTGGAAAGGTTAATATGAAGCTGATCCCATGCTGCTGCAAAGAGTTTGCCTGGGAGGATGTCATGCCGGAGGAAGAAAAGAGATAACAGGATAAAAGAGGGGCAAGGAGATTATGGAAAGACTATGCATGGGGTGCATGGAGCAGTACGATGACAAGTTTGAGGTCTGCCCGCATTGTGGCTATGCGTTTAATACACCGCCGCTGCAATCCTATCATCTTCCGCCGGGAACGGTTTTACAGCAAAGATATATTGTAGGACGGGTTCTTGGGTACGGTGGTTTTGGAGTGACCTATATCGGATGGGATTTTGTCATGCAGCGAAAGCTCGCCATCAAGGAATATCTGCCGGGCGAGTTTGCAACCAGAATGCCGACCCAGACCCAGGTTACCGTATATTCCGGAGAACGGGAAGAGCAGTTTTACGATGGCCTGACAAAAACCATCGACGAAGCGAAGCGGCTTGCAAAATTTGAGCAGGTTCCCGGGATTGTGCAGATCTATGACTGCTTTGAAGAAAACGGCACCTCGTATATCGTGATGGAGCTGCTTGAGGGGCAGTCTCTGAAGGAGTATCTTGCACAACACGGAAAGATGGAACCGGAGCAGGCAATACAGGTCACGCTGCAGGTGGCCTCTGCAATGGAATCAGTTCATAAATCGGGACTTCTTCATCGGGATATTGCACCGGATAATATTTATGTGCTGAATCCAGAGGAACCGGATCATCTGCAGGTGAAGCTTCTGGATTTCGGTGCGGCGCGTTATGCAACGACGAAACACAGCAAGAGCCTCTCAGTCATTATCAAACCGGGCTATGCGCCGGAGGAGCAGTACCGAAGCAGGGGAGACCAGGGAACCTGGACCGATGTCTATGCACTGGCAGCGACGCTCTATAAGATGCTGACCGGGGTGACTCCTGAGGATGCGATGGAACGCAGCGTGAAGGATGAGGTGAAAAAACCATCCAAACTCGGTGTTCATGTATCGAAACCGCTTGAAACCGCGATTATGAATGCTCTGAATGTAAAGATTCAGGATCGTACGCAGACGATGGAGGAGTTCTCCGACGAGCTTCTGGCAGCAGAGGTAAAAGAGCGGAAGGTAACGCCGAATGCAAAGGATCGAATTACAGTGCCGCGTTGGCTCTTAGCTGTAGCCGGTGTGATCTGCCTTGGGTTTCTTGTGATCGCGGTTCTTCTTGCAACGGGAGTGATACAGACCCACATATCGGGACAAAGCAGCAGGTTGGAAAGCAATATGGTGCGTGTGCCGAATGTTGTGAATCATGAATCAGAGGAAGCAGAATCACTGCTTAAAAAAGCGCAGCTTGGAATGACGGCGGATCACATGGTGTATTCAAACGAGATTCCGGCTGATATGGTTTCCTATCAGGAAATTAAGGAAAATTCCCAGGTTGAGAAGGATACGGACGTTGTGGTCTGGATCAGCATGGGCGAGGAGCAGGGGGTAATCCCGTCTGTGACCGGTCTTCAGTTGGAAGAGGCACAGAAGCTGCTTGCGGATGCCGGATTTGACAATGTAAAGGTAGAAGAAAGTGACGAGGAGGGTGCGTATCATTCTATTTTGCGGATCAGCGAAGAAGAAGGAAGCAATGTTGCACTGAGCCGGGAAATCACGATCACCGTATGTATCCGGGAGGACAGTGCATCGGGAGAACAGATGAATGTGCCGGATATCAGCAATATGACACAGGAGCAGGCAGTTACTGCACTGGAATTTGTCGGATTGAAGGTGAACCTGGTAGAGGAATTCAGTGAGGAACCGGAAGGAACCATTCTTTCCATGGAACCGGAGGCCGGCAGCCTGGTATATCGGGATTCCTATGTGACCTTGCGTGTCAGCCGCGGAGCAGAAAAAATCTATATGGTGAATGTACGACTGGAGACTTTGGATACGGCAAAGGCTGAGATTGAAAAGCTGGGATTAAAGGTAGGAACCGTTACGGAGGAATACAGTGACAGCGTGGAAGCAGGAAAGATTATCTCTCAGAGCATTGCACAGCATGAGGAAGTGAAAAAGGGAGAAGCGGTGCATCTGGTAGTCAGCAAGGGCAAGGCTCCGCAACAGAACAAGGCTAGTCAGGAGACAAAACAGACGCAGCCGCAGACACAGCCGCAGACACAGCCACAAACGCAGCCGCAGACACAACCGCAGACACAACCGCAGACGCAACCACAGACCCAGCCGCAAACAGAACCGCAGACGCAGCCGCAGACGGAGACTCAGCCGTCTGACAAGGATATGAATGAGGCACTTGGAATTTGGTAAAAAAGGAGGATATGACAATGAGAAAGATGACAAAGGTTTTGACAATTGCAGCATGTGCAAGTCTGGCATGCATGATCCAGTCCTATGCAGGAGAATGGAAGCAGGATGACAAGGGATACAGCTATCTCATGGATTCTAACGCATATGCGAGATCACAGGCATATGTGATCGACGGGGTAACCTACGGATTTGATGGATCTGCTTATATGGTTACCGGATGGAACCAGTTTGATTCCAAATGGTATTATTTTGATCCAAGCAACGGCGCAGCGCTGACCGGCTGGCAGTCAATCGACGGTGTGTGGTATTACCTGGAACCGGCGATGCATACCGGATGGCTGGATATTGGCGGCAAGCGCTACTATCTGGATGCATCTTCCGGTGCTATGAAAACAGACTGGTTTGAGGTGCCCGGATCTTCCTACCGTTACCGCGCTCATGAGGATGGTTCTCTTTATCGAAATGAAGAAAAAGAGGAATACGGAAATACCTTTGCTTATCAGGCAGACGGAACGATCAAATACAAGAATGCCAATACAGCAAAGACAGGGCAGTCTTGGCAGGATCTTCTGGTTGGTGATGCTCAGGAAATGAATGTGGCAGAGCAGAAGAGCGCATTGAATGAAAAGCTTGATGAGATCAAGGAAAAACGAATTAAGCTGTATTACAGCAAGGTATATGTTGCAAGGTGGAAAAAGAATTACGCATCAAAATACGCTTCCTGGAAGACTCGTACGGTAAGCCAGCTGCAGACGGCGGGGGCAACCACAGAACAGATCAACGAGTTTATCACTGCAGTTTTGCAGGGAGAATACCAAGACGCCTATGCATCGGATGATTATGATTTCGATTATGACTATGACGATGATTACGATTACGATGAATAAGCTCAGAAGGGAATGGTAGGAATATGACAGGTATCATCGATATGCATAAGGAAGCCTGGAGAAGGTGGAAAGAATATCTTCCTTATGGAGTGTTAATGGGGATTGTTTCGAGTCTACTGGGGGCTCTGTCTGTGATTCCAACGGCGATCCTTGCAGGCTTGACTACTGTTTGCTGTATTTTCTGGCCGCTTGCGCCTTTTGTGGGATTTATCGTGACTGGAATTTACGTAAATGTATTGGGACTTGGTGTGCTTCGATTTTATCTGGGAACCTTAAGAAGCAGACAGCCGCAGAGCATCGGAGAAGTATTTTGGGGCTTTAAGTCGGGACATTACTCTGAGCACGCCAAGACCCTGGTCATGCGAAATGTGTTTGTATTTCTCTGGGGCATGCTTCTTTGGATCCCGGGTATTGTAAAGAGCTATGAATACAGCATGATCCCTTATCTGATGACAGATTTTCCGGAAAAGAACCAGAGTGAATATTTTAAGCTGAGCAAGGACATGATGACAGGAAACAAGATGAAACTGTTTTTACTGGATCTTTCCTTTGCTTTGTATTCGATTCCGTTCATTTTACTTGGATGTATTTCCTGGTTTGTTCACAGTGCAGCCTTTGTATTTTTGATCGGCGTTCTGTTCTGGGTCTTCCTTGTGGCTATCGGTCCCTTGTGGAATGCCATTCGGGCATTTGCGTATGACTCGATTTATGAGGAGACATTTGGCATTCAGGGAAACGGTCATAGCAGTTACTCGGAATTTGTCGAAGAACCGGTGTTTACGGAGTCATGGTCTGAGGAGCCAACCGATACGGTTCCTGCAAAACCGATGCCGATGAAACAGGAGGCATATTCCGCTGCAGATCGGCCTACAACGGCGATCAAGCAAAAGACTGGAAAGCTGTACGGAGTTGAGGGTGAATTTAAGGGGGCTGACCTGACCATTCAGCCGGGAGAATCTCTTGTGATCGGCCGGAATTCCTCGGTATGCAATCTGGTCGTAAATTCAGAGCAGGTTTCCAGAAAACACCTGACTCTGGAGTTTGACGGAACCCTGTTTTATCTGACCGATCATTCAACCAATGGAACCTATGATCTGGAACGGGGGCCGTTTATCAAAGAACGCAGGACTGCTGTTGCTTCAGGAACCTATATCCAGCTTGGCACACGCGGAGATATCTTCCGCCTGGAGATTCGGTAATCCATGGAAAATAATCTTTCCAGAAATATTTATTTTGTCTTACTGGCATTGACCGGATATCTGGCAGCAGGTTTTCTAATCTTGAAACGGATCCCGGTTTCCTTGCCGGAAGAATGGTTTCGCTGTCAGTTTTATGAAAAGACGAGCTTTTATTGTCCGGGCTGCGGTGCGACCAGGGCGCTTCACTTCCTAATGAAGGGAAATGTTTTAAAGAGTGTTTATTACCATCCGATCGTTCTCTTTGCTGTCATGTATGTGATCCCTTTTCTGGGATCGCATACGGCAGCAATCTTTTTTCATAAATGGCAGCGTGTATTAAATTATGAGGGAATGCAGATCAGAAGGCGGCATGTTATCTTTGCAATTTTGCTTTTGCTGCTTCCGTGTCTGGTGAAGAATATGGTTTATCTGATCTTTCATGTTCACGTCATGTAGGAAAATAACAAGAGTTGAATGGATCTTGATGAAGAAGGGGATATGAGATGAAAAAACGTATATGGCTGATCATGATCATGGCAGCAATACTGAGCCTTTTTTGCAGTGGATGTTCCTTGATCGAACAGAAGGAGAAATTGCCGGAGGATACCCTGGAACAATTTGAAGAGGCTGTGAATAACGCAGATGTGGATGGGATGATCGAGTGCATGGATGACACGTCTGTGAAGGCGCTGAAAGCGGGTCTGAATGCAACACTGGGGGTTATGAAGGCGGTAACCGGCATCGATCTTGGTCTCAGCGGATCGGATCTTTTGGATATGATGCCGCTTTTGCAGGGCATGGCCTTCGCCTCCGGTGAGGACATGAGCAGCATGCAGGTGGATTTTGAGGTTTTGGAAACCAGAATCAAAAATGATAAGGCCACCATCTTTTTTAGGGATACCATCTCCGGTGACTCTACTTTCCTGAATATGAAAAAAAGTGATGGAGCCTGGTACATTACCATGGATACAAAGCTGATCGACACTGATCAGGCAGAGCGCATTTTGTACCCGGGTCAAGAAGAAAACGCAGATCAGCAGGACGAAGACGACCCGCTCTCCAAGATTTCCGTGAGGGATCTGCTTGAACAACTGCTGGAAGGGAATTTGCTGAAACAGATCATCTGGGAGATTATAAATTAAGAGTCGACTGGTTTGCTGATTGCATTGCTGACCTTTCTCGATAAGAGAAATAAGCACAAATAAAAAAGCCCGTCCTGCTTGCCCCAGGACGAGCGCCTCATAATGAGGTAAAAAGCACTTGGGAAGCTCCTTCCCCGGAGCTGAATTCTTTGGAAGGATGTCTGTTACCAGCAGGCATCTTTCTTTATAGTTACTATAACATACACAAAAAGAAACTTCAAGCGGTCTTTTGTCAATGAAAAATGATAAGGCCACCATCTTTTTTAGGGATACCATCTTCGGTGCATCTACTTTTTCCGCTCTCTCTGCAATTTGTCCCACATTTGTCCGGTTCGATATGCTAAAATGTGGTTGTAAACGAAAAGGATAATTTAGATGATTAGATCGAACATCTAGGAGGATAAACTTATGGGGAAAGATAAAAAAAACGGGAACCAAACAATGAAGGCTGTGTATCTGGAAGATGCTTGCGAACTCTGGCCTTTTGAAGAGTACAATAATCCGTTGTTTAAAGATATTGACAATGCAATGCAGCTGAGAAATGAAGATGCTCAAGCGGATTTCATTATGGATCTGGCACTTCTTCGTTATGGATTAGAGGAAGAGAATCCTCATAGAAAGACGATTGAAACTTATATCCAGAACTATCTGATGCCGATGGATATGGACGAGAAGCTGGATAGGCAATTGTTCGAAAAACGTTTTGAAAAGTTAGAAGAACGAAAAATGAAGCGCATATATATTCCGGAAGGAAAATTCTCCTTTGAAAACAAAGGGAAACATAGTGACGACTGGATCGCTCAGAGGATTGGCGAAGATGCTAAAACCGGATCAATGGATTTAGCTCTGGCCAGTGTTCTCAGAACTGCGAATGGATTGGAACGATATGTGAAGGAGGCATATACCCAGGAGGAACTACAATATATCAAACTGAAAGCAGGAGCAGAAATCGACGAAAACTACCAGCCGATCATACCTGTCAAAGAAAACGCCTTGGAGACTTTTTCCAATTTTAATATCGGCAGTCTATTAGAGAATATGTCAGAAGAGGACGCAAAGGTTGCGCAGGAGGGTCTGTATTATGTCAGAGCAATGAATGGGCATACCTATTCTGCTAAAGAGAAAGCAATTCAAGCCGAGTTAACAAAAAAAGATAAAGAATCCAATGAATTGGTAAATTTAGATAAAACGGAAGTCAGCACAGAGGCTTCCATAGGCTCGATGTATCAATACAACTCGGATATGGATTTGAGTTTTATTAGCGATTATAACACTTATAAAGAAATTAAGCAGAGCAGACTTGCGTATGCCAAAGATTGTTGCGGAGAAAACTGGGTTTCAAACCGTCCGCAGGATGTTATCATGGATCAGCTGGATCCGGATACGCTGGCAGAGAAACTCGATGTTTTTTCGCAGAACATCAAAAGTGTGAGCGGAAGTCGTCGGATGGATTCTCCACAGTTTAATACAATCAAGGACGATCTGAAGATTTTACAGACAAGTCTCAAAAAAGGAAACCGCAAGGAAAATCTGGAAAATATCAAAATGTCGCTGGAAAGCTTAAGCAGACACTGTCAGGATTATCTGGTTAAGACTGCAAAAAGCGGGCGTTTTCCGCGCGGAAAACAAAGAAAGATTTTTGTGAATGAGATTAAAGCGGAAATCGATGCACAATATAAACGGTATCAAGAGATTGAGAATGAAGTTACAAATGGACGTGGATTTGATAAAGAACCGGACGAGTGGGTTATTGTAGACAAAGAAGTAGCACAGAACGGTCATACAACGATAAAGACAAGTTATAAGGAATTGACAGCAGCAAACGAAAAAGAGAATTCCATGCTGAATCAGCCGAATGCTTCTCATGCGATTCAGAAACCGCTCAACTCTCAGAAAGGTCGGCATGCATTATAATCTGGTTTCACATCCGAAACTGGGAAACTTTTGGAGGGTGTAAAATGAAGTGTGTAAGTTGAGAAAAACAAAATTCAAAACTTACGCACTTTGTTTACTATACTTGTTATTGCCTGTAAGTGCAATTTTATCATCCCAGCTCAGCCAGTACAGTAGAAGTTCCGGGGCTGTCGTACAGAAACGCAGACCCGGAACTTCGGACCTTCAAAAACAACCCAACAATGCCCTCACCCGTTCTTCTCCGCCTCAATCATATCCCGGATCGTCTGCATAGACAGATCCACCGACGCAATCTCATCCGCGCACTGTTTCAGCTCCTGTCCCAGCATATTCGCATGCTGAACCTGCTTTTTGTACTTCAGCTGGTGCTCCAGGCTTGCCCAGAAATCCATGGCGATGGTGCGCAGCTGAACCTCTGCGTAGATTCCTGCGCAGCTTCCGGATTTTACACGCAAAATCAGATGGATCCCGCGGTAGCCGTTTTGCTTCGGATAGGAAATATAATCTTTTTCCCGGATCAGTTCGTAATTTTCCTGGCTCTTCAGCCATTTTTCCACCTGAAATATATCATCTGCAAAGGAGCAGATGACGCGCACTCCTACGGCATCATGGACACAGTCAAGGGCAGAGTCCCGTGTGACAGGAAGCCCTTTCCGTTTTAATTTTTCAATCATGCTCTCCGGTGCTTTGATCCGGGAGCAGGTATACTGGATCGCATGAAATCCGGATTTCTGATTGTCCGGAAACTGCTCTAATATCTGCAAAAGATCTTTTCTTACAGCTTCAAGAAGCTCAAATTGATCTCCGTAAAACTCCTGATAAGTCATCATTTCCCCCTCTTTTTCATCCACTGTCTGATAGTTTAGCGAAGCTTTTTAAAAAATCCTTGAAAAAACTGTGATGAAAGTTTGAACAATGTATTTTGGGTCAAATGATCCTTTCCTTTTCACAGATTTTCCTTATTTTTATCCTATGATCAGATGCAGTGAAAACAGAAAAAAGCTGTTTAGCCGGTCCGGACACAGAAGATCCGGACCAGAATGCATGCTCAAAATAATTGGGAGGATGAAATATATGAAGCTTCTTCTTGCAGAAGATGAGAAATCTCTTTCTCGGGCGATACAGGTCCTTTTGGAGCGGAACGGATATTCCGTGGATCCGGTATTTGACGGGGAGGAAGCCTTAAATGCAATCTCAAACGGCATTTACGATGCCGCAGTTTTAGATATCATGATGCCGAAAATGGACGGACTCGAGGTGTTAAAGGCCGTGCGGCAGGCGGGAAACAGGATTCCGGTTCTTTTGCTTACCGCCAAGGCCGAGGTAGATGATAAGGTGCTTGGTTTAGACAGCGGAGCCAATGATTATCTGACTAAGCCTTTTTCTGTTCAGGAGCTGATGGCAAGGATCCGTGCCATGCTGCGCAGCCAGACAGGAACTGAGGAATCCTTAAAGCTTTCCAAGGGCAATATCACACTGAATCGGAGCAACTATGAGGTTTCATCCCCTACCGGCAGCTTTCGGCTCAGCAACAAGGAATTTCAGATGCTCGAAATGCTGCTTTGCAGTGTAAACCATCCGCTTCCGGAAAGTCGTTTTCTGGAACGGATCTGGAACAATGAACCGGACATGGAGGTGAATATCGTATGGCTTTACATTTCCTATCTGACAAAAAAACTGGCGGCACTTCAGGCAGACATTCAGATCAAAAACGATGGAAACGGCGCTTATTTTCTGGAGGAAGTCAGCTGATCCGTTCTCTTCAGGTAAAGCTGATCGCAGTTTCCATGCTGTCTTTATTTGCTGTGCTATCCCTCATTGTGGGAATCAGCATGGGCATCAGCTACCTTCACGTGATCCAGGAGGCAGATGATATCTTAGGTGTTCTGGCGGAAAATGACGGGCATTTCCCCAATTCCTGGCAGCATATGGAAAACCAGGAGAAAAAAGAAATCTTTCAGGCTGAGCTTCCCTACGAGTCCCGATATTTTTCAGTCAGCTTTACAGAAGGGACTGTCTGCAACCTGATCGACGTAGACAAGATCGCGGCGATTGACTCGGATACGGCTGTCGAGTATGCCACGGATGTGCAGGAAAGCGGGAAAGAACACGGCTTTGTCGGAAATTACCGGTATCAGGTCAATGATACCGAGGACGGAACGCGGGTTACTTTTCTGGACTGTCGCCGTTCTCTCTCGAATTTCCGGGAATTCTGCGTTACGATCACGCAGGTTGCCATTGGCGGGTTTGTGCTGGTATTTTTGCTGATCGTCTATTTTTCCAGATGGATCGTCAATCCGGCGGTAGAAAGCTATGAAAAGCAGAAGCTTTTTATCACAGATGCCGGACATGAATTAAAGACTCCGCTTGCCATCATCGATGCGGATGCAGACGTTCTCTCCATGGATGTGGGGGAGAGTGAGTGGTTAACGGATATCAAAAAACAGGTGCGCCGCCTGACAACCCTGACCAATGATCTGATCTGTCTTGCCCGCATGGAGGAGGCGAACCAGAATATGGAAATGATCAGCTTCCCAATCTCTGAGATCGTAGAGGAGACGGCCTCCTCATTTCAGGCTCCGGCAAAAACCCAGAAAAAGGAATTCCTTCTGGAAATCACGCCCGCGCTTTCCATGACCGGAGATGAAAAGATGATCCGGCAGCTGACCTCCATCCTTTTAGACAATGCCCTGAAATATTCACCAGAGGGCGGAAGAATCCGGGTTAGCTTGAAAAAGCAGAATCGCCAGATCCGGCTGTCAGTATACAACACGGCGGAAGCAGTGGATCCTTCGGAGCTTTCCCATCTGTTCGACCGGTTTTACCGATCTGACCGATCAAGGAATTCTGCAACAGGCGGATACGGGATCGGCCTTGCCATCGCAAAAGCCATTGTAAATACCCATAGAGGACGGATCCAGGCAACCACGGAAGACGGGAAATCCCTCACGATCGAGGCTTCTCTGCCCGGGTAATGCCGGGTCCCATCAAAAAAGAGGTTCACCGATCAGGTGAACCTCTTTTTTTAAACTGATTTTATAAATTATCCAAAGTATCTCTTTAACAGACCCTCGAATGCCTTGCCGTGTCTTGCTTCGTCCTTAGCCATCTCATGAACGGTATCATGGATTGCATCCAGGTTTGCAGCCTTTGCTCTCTTAGCCAGGTCATACTTGCCTTCGGTTGCGCCGTGCTCAGCAGCAACTCTCATCTCCAGGTTCTTCTTGGTGGAATCGGTTACAACCTCACCTAAGAGCTCTGCAAATTTTGCAGCGTGCTCAGCCTCTTCGTAAGCTGCCTTCTCCCAGTAAAGACCGATCTCCGGATAGCCCTCTCTGTGAGCAACTCTTGCCATAGCCAGATACATACCAACCTCGGAGCACTCGCCCTCAAAGTTTGCTCTTAAGTCTGCCAGGATGTCCTCGCTTACGCCTTTAGCAACGCCTACAACATGCTCAGCAGCCCAGGTCATCTCGCCTTCCTGCTCTTTGAATTTGGATGCCGGTGCCTTACATACCGGGCAGAATTCCGGTGCAGCCTCTCCCTCATAAACATAACCGCATACAGTACAAACCCATTTCTTCATAGCTTCATTCTCCTTTACATGTGAAATATGTTTTGATACATAATCATGACGATACCGGTACTGACCTGCCGGTGTTCGCCTGTGTTACCTAATAGCTTTGTTTTTTCAGACAAGCTGCACAGCGGCCGAAGAAGAAGACCGTATGATCCTCGATGCGGCAGTCCGTGCTTGCCTGTGCCTTTTGATCGATGTCGGAAAAGGGCTCCATGGGAAGGTCAAGGACCGCGCCGCAGCCTCTGCATACAAAGTGATAATGCAGGCTGGTATCGGCATCAAAGTGATCCTTTCCGTCACCGAAGGTAAGCTTTTGCGCTTCACCGAGTTCGACAAGAAGGTTTAAATTGCGGTAAACAGTACCAAGACTGATGCTCGGGATATCCTCACGAATGTCTGCATACACGGCATCAGCAGTCGGATGATCCTTGCGGCTCATGAGATTGGCCTTGACCAATTCCCGCTGACGGCTGTACTTGAGAGTTTTCATGGCGGCTCCTTTCTTAACATCAATAATAGTAATGATTACTATGATTGAATTATAACAAAAGCGAAGAGAGTTGTCAAGCACCTTCTTCGCTTTTATTTCGTTGCTATATGGTTTCCTTTGCTGTCTGGATGAATTCTCTGGTAGCCTGTGACATATAGTGTCCCTTGTGATAACCGATCGCCAGTACACCGTGAGCCTTGGGATGATCCAGAGAGTAGAAGTTGAGCGGGCTCTGGGCTTTTTTAAGCTCCTGGAGCTCAGCCTGGCCGGAGATGAACATGCGAGGGTAGAAGGTGATGCCCATTCCCTTCTCAGCAAGAGCCAGTACGGTCTGAATGTTCTCGGTTTCGAGTACGATGTTCGGTGTGATCTGTGCTTCCTCAAACATTTCATCTGCAATGGTGCGCACGCGGTTTCCTTTGTTGATCAGAAGAAACGGACATTTCGCCAGAAGCGAGAGATCGGTATGTGAGGCAAGCTGTTTCTTGATCTCCTGCAAATGACCGGGAAAGGCATGATCCAGCACAACGTCCGGGACTGCGAGGAGGATCTCTTCCTCACAGATCGGAACGGTCTCCACATTTTCTACCTTAAACGGAAGCATGTCAATGATCAGGTCGATATTGCCGTGCAAAAGATCATCGGCAAGCTCGGAAGAATTGCCCTCCACCAGCTTCAGATCAATGTTTGGAAAGCGTTCCTTAAAGACTGGAAGGATTTCCGGCAGGATCACGCGTCCGCGGGTATGAGAAAGGCCGAGGGTGAGCTGACCGACAGAGAAATCCTTGATATCGGAGAGCTCGCGATAGGTTTCATCCCGCAGCTCTAACATTTGCCTGGCCTTGGCCTTTAAGGCCTGCCCGGCATAGGTCAGGGTGAGCGGTGTGGTGCGGTTGAAGAGGATGACGTCGAATTCTTTTTCCATATTGGAGATATGGTTGCTTAAGGACTGCTGGGAAATAAACAACTTTTTTGCAGCCTTCGTGAAATTCAGTTCCTCAGCAGCCACCAGAAAATATTCCAGATTTAAAAAGTTAATCATGAAGCTCGCCTCCCAGATAGAGTGGTTGATTTAAATAAGGAATGAATTCGGCTGCTTTTTCAATGGAGCTGTTGACGATCAGCTCTTTTGGAAATGCAATCTCCTCTAAAAGAGCCTTCGCCCGGGTGTGGTTTCCGACATCGGCATCGGAGTGCGCATCGCTGTCCATGATGATGGGCACCTGGTATTTACGGCACAGCTCCAGCATGGTGATGTAATTTTCTCTGGCATTTAAGCGGTGGCATTCCGGGTGCAGGGAAGAGGAGTTGACCTCAAGAAGCACGTGGTGTTCCTTGGCGGCACAGACCAGTGTCTCGTAGTCGATGGGGAAACGGCCGTCATCCGGGTGACCGATGATGTGGATTGCCGGATTTTTCATGGCACCGAGATAGGCAGCGGTATTCTGTGCTGCCGTGCCTTTTTCATAGCAGGGCTCATGGATGCTGGCCACCGCATAGTCCAGTCCGGCCAGATACCTGGGACCTAAGTCAATGTTTCCCTCATAGTCGATGATGTTTAACTCACAGCCGAGCATCAGCTTTACACCGAACTGTTCTCTGGGAACTACCTTAAAGTTAATGAAGTAAAACGGATGACAGGCACCGGGAATGCGGGGAGCATGCTCGGTGATGCCAAGAAGTTTAACGCCCTTGTCGGCGGCAGAACGGATCATTTCCTGCATGGTGTTGTAGGCATGTCCGCTCATGATGGTATGGGTATGAAGATCTAAAATATCATGAATCATAATAATGTCTCCCGGATAGAATGAGATAGCAGTCATATTGACCCGCTTGCCCTTATTATATCACGTTTTCCCCGGCCAAACCAGAAAAGTATAGCATATTCAAAGGAAATATGGTAAAATCAAGGGTATGGAATCGTTCTTTCAGAAGAGAAAGAATGGGAAAAGGAGTAAAGATCATGAGTGAAGTAAAAGAGACAATGGAAGATTTTGCCAGCGAGCTGGAGGCATCCTATAAAGAATACGACGCACGCCGCAACAACGCATACCAGGATCAGGAGGGTCCGGATGCAGAAAAGTGGGCTGAGCTTGCACAGCAGATGGAAGACAAGACTGTATTAAAGGTAAAGGTAAAAGAGGCAGTCAAGGGCGGACTGGTTGCTTACGTGGATGATATCCAGGGCTTTATCCCGGCATCCCAGGCAGCAGACCACTACATTGAGAAGTTAGAGGATCTGGTGGGACAGCATCTGGAGGTTGTTCCGATTACTGTGGACATGGAGAAAAAGAGACTGGTTCTCTCTGCAAGAGCAGTCCTTCAGGAGAAGAAGGCCGCAGACCGCGCAGAGAAGCTTGCATCGGTTGAGGTTGGTTCCGTTGTAAACGGTACCGTAGACAGCTTAAAGGATTACGGCGCTTTCGTAAATCTGGAGAATGGCTTAAGCGGACTGTTGCATGTATCCCAGATCAGCAATCAGCGGATCAAGCATCCGGGTGTTGTATTAAAAGAGGGTCAGAACGTGACCGTAAAGATCACCGGAGTGAAGGACGGAAAGATCAGCCTCAGCATGAAGGCACTGACCGCAGATGGCGAGCCGGAGGAGCCGGTTGAAAAATTTGATTACAAAGAGACCGGTGAGGCAACTACCGGCCTTGGAGCACTGTTAAAGGGTCTGAAGTTCTAAAAACCTTACCTGGCTGCAGTGTATCAAAGGAGAGAGCAAGTTGATAAATATCCCAAATGCCTACAGTCAGCTGGATCAGTGGAATTCGGCTATGTTTCTGTATGAGTCAGCACTGAAGGCGATCAATACAAAAATTGAGATTTTAAATGAAGAGTTTGTGCATCTGTATGGGCACACACCGATCGAACACATCAAATCCCGGTTGAAGACTCCGGACAGTATCGTGAAAAAAATGAAACGAAACGGTTACGAGGTCACGATCGAGAACATGGTAGAGAAGCTCAGCGACATTGCGGGGATCCGCATCATCTGTTCCTTCAATCAGGACATTTACCAGATCGCGGACATGATCGCACGTCAGAAGGATGTCACGGTCCTTTATGTAAAGGATTACATTCGCAAGCCCAAATCAAACGGCTATAAGAGCTATCATATGGTCGTGACGATCCCGATCTATCTGACAGAAGGACCTGTGGAGACCAAGGTGGAGATCCAGATCCGCACCATTGCGCAGGATTTCTGGGCCAGCCTAGAGCACAAGATCTATTACAAGTTTGAAGGAAGCGGTCCGGATTCTTTGCAGGAGGAGCTGAAGGCCTGTGCGGATATGGTGGATATGCTGGATGCAAAGATGTTTTCTCTAAATCAGTCGATCCTGGAGACGCGAAAAGCCCAGGAGGACGAACCGAAAGATAATCTATGAAGATATTGACAAAAGATACCTGGCAGATCGTACGGCAGAATTGGAAAAATATTCTTTTGTTTGAGCTTTTATACCGCGCAGTCACAACACCGGTTTATATGCGTCTTGTCAGCAAAGCACTTCGGCTTGCACTGGGGGCGGCAGGATACAGCTATCTGACACCGGCCAATATCGGAAATTTCCTGATACGGCCGGTGACGTTTTTGATCGCTGCAGCAGTGATATTTGTCGGGATCCTGATCCTGTCACTGGAGACGGCCGGTCTGATCACAGCATTTCAGGGGTTAGCCTATTATCAGAAGCTGACCCCTTTGCATATTCTCTGGGGCGGTCTTGTAAAGCTGAAGGATGAGGCCGCAAAACGTGATTGGCGACTTCTTGTTCTTTTGACAGCCCAGTATCTGCTGATCCATCTGCCCTTGATCGCGCGAAATCTTGTTCGTTACAAACCGGCGAATTTCATTTTTCAGGAGCTTGGCAAGCAGCCGGTGGCGGTGACCTTTCTGGTGATCCTGCTGATCTTTGGGATCCTTGCACTCATCCCGCGCTCTTTGACGGTTTACGGATGCATGATCGAACAGAAGCATTTTCACAGCGGAGTGGTTCGCAGCTGGCAGATGACGCACAAAAGAAAATGGAAGATCACCTGCCTTGCCACGGTCTGCGAGCTTTTTGTGATGCTTCTTGCTGTCCTGGTATATGTGATCGCTGTATGTGTGGCTGCGGTATGTACCATATGTTTTTACAGGCAGAGCATGGCGATGGCGGTGTTTTTGCGGGCATCGGACCGGATTGAGACGGGAATCCTCTTTCTTGCCGGCATTTTGGTAACCGTGGCCGTGTACGGTGCGCTCACGGTGGCATATTATCAGTACGGCAACCGGAGATTCCATGCCGAACGATGGGATTTTGGCTATCCGACGAAGGGCAGCATCAACCAGAGAACCTTGGTGACCATCCTCACAGCCGTGATATGTGCAGGCTTGTTTTATATTTATGACCTGGTGCGAAACGGTTCTGAAATTGCCGATGAGCTTTTGATTGCAACCGAGATCACGGCACATCGCGGCAGTTCAAGAAGCGCTCCGGAAAACACGATCCCGGCCATCGAGGCTGCCATGGAGGAAATGGCAGACAGTGTCGAGATCGATGTGCAGATGAGTGCGGACGGCGAGATCGTGCTGTGCCATGACGCCAGCTTAAAGCGCGTGGCCGGAGTAAACCGTTCGGTATCATCTATGACTTTTGAGGAGCTTGAGAAGCTGGATGTAGGTTCCTGGTTTTCAAAACTATATGCAGGAACCAGGATTCCGGCACTTTCTGAGGTGCTGGAGCTGTGCAGCCAGAAGATCGATCTGAATATCGAGATCAAATATGCCGGAAAGGACAGTTCCCTGCCGGAAAAAACGGCAGAGATGATAAAAACCTACGGCATGGAAAACCAATGTGTCATCACCTCGACGAATCTGTCTTACTTAAAGCGTGTGAAGGCGGTACTGCCACAGATCCGCACCGGATATATCATTTCCGCAGCCTATGGCAATTTCTATTCTGGTGATGACATGGATTTTATCAGCATCCGTTCCGGCTTTGTGACCGCGTCCCTGATCCAGAATGCCCATGAACAAGGTAAGGCAGTCTATGCCTGGACCGTAAACGGCAGAAATGAGATGGAACGACTGACACTTTTGGGAGTAGACGGTATCATCACCGACCGGCCGGTGGTGGCGCGGGAAATTGTATACCGGGAGGAAGCGACGCAGTCGCTGTTTGAATATCTGAAGCTTGTGCTTCAATAAAGAGGAGAGATCTATGCGAGTAGTTTTACAGAGAGTATCGCAGGCCAGTGTCAGCGTGGACGGCACGGTCATCGGAGCAATCAAAAAAGGATTTCTGATCCTGCTTGGTGTTTCTGATGAGGACAATGAAGCCGTGGCCGACAAGATGGCCGACAAGATCTGCAAGCTTCGGATCTTTGCAGATGAGAACGGAAAGACTAATCTGTCCCTGACGGATGTGGGAGGAGAGCTTTTGGTGGTGAGCCAGTTTACCCTGTATGCAGACTGCCATAAGGGAAACCGCCCAAGCTTTATTAAGGCCGGTGCGCCGGATCGGGCAAATCAGCTTTATGAATATTTTGTGGAGCGCTGTAAGCAATATGTCACCAAAGTGGAGCATGGAAGCTTTGGCGCTGACATGAAGGTGGAACTGTTAAACGATGGTCCGTTTACACTGGTTTTAAATGCCAATGAACACGGAATTGAAGCATAAAAAGACAAAAAGAGGAGAGACTTGACGATGAGTGAGAAAGAAAAATCTGCAGGAAAGCTTTTGGAAGAGCAGCTGACCTTTACATTTCCGCATATTGGAAAGGAAGCGCCGGGACAGGCCAAAGAAGCAGAAGTGTTCTGTGAAGGATATAAGGCATTTTTAAATGAAGGAAAGACAGAGCGCGAATGCGTGGAGGCAGCAGTAAAGCGCCTGGAGGCAGCCGGTTATACCGCAATCGATTTTAAAAAGCAGTATCAGCCGGGAGATAAGGTTTATTTCATCAACCGCAAAAAAGCGATCATCATGACAACCTTCGGCAAAAAGCCGGTGGAGGAGGGCGTGCGCATCAATGGTGCCCACATCGATTCTCCGCGCCTGGATTTAAAACCGAATCCAATGTATGAGAAAAATGACATCGCGTACTTTAAAACCCATTATTACGGCGGAATCCGCAAATATCAGTGGGGCACCACACCGCTTGCCATGCATGGTGTTGTGATCAAGAAAAACGGAGAAACAGTGAAGATCTCCATCGGTGAGGCAGAGGGCGATCCGGTATTCTGCGTCAGCGACCTGCTTCCGCATCTGGCAGCCAAGCAGAATGAGAGAAAGTTAAGCGAAGGCTTAAAGGGCGAGGAGCTGAATGTGATCATCGGTTCTCTTCCCTTTGTGGATGACAGCGTCAAAGAGCCGGTGAAGCTGATGGCCTTAAAGCTTTTAAATGAGAAGTACGGCATCACCGAGGCGGATTTTTACCGTGCAGAGATCGAAATGGTTCCGGCACAGAAGGCTGTGGATGTCGGTCTTGACCGCAGCATGATCGGCGCATACGGACAGGATGACCGCATTTGCGCTTACACAGCCATGATGGCAGAGATCCAGGCAGCCGTTCCGGAATATACCACGGTGACTGCACTGGTGGATAAGGAAGAGATCGGTTCCGAGGGCAATACGGGCATGAATTCTGATTTCTTAAAGCACTATCTGGAGCGCCTGGCCGGGATGCAGGATGCAGATGTAAAGGATCTGTGCGAGCATGCACTTTGCCTTTCTTCTGATGTAAATGCGGCCTACGATCCGACCTTTGGCGATGTATTTGAGGCAAACAACTCCTGCTATATCAACAAGGGCTGTGTTCTGACCAAGTATACCGGTGCCCGCGGCAAATCCGCTTCCAACGATGCGAGCGCAGAGACCATGGCAAAGGTCATCGGCATTATGGAGAGCGAAGGCGTATACTGGCAGGCCGGCGAGCTTGGAGCGGTCGATCAGGGCGGCGGCGGCACCATTGCTAAATATGTGGCACATATGGATATCGATGTAGTCGATCTCGGCGTGCCGATTTTGTCCATGCATGCACCGTTTGAGCTTTCCTCCAAGTTAGATGTATACAACACCTACAAAGCCTTCTGTGCATTTTATAAATAGATCTAAAAAATACTTTTTTTTGTTACGGGTATATGGTATAACAGAAGGAACTATAAAATTAAGGACGATAGAAGATATTATGAGAAAACATGTAAGACTGACTCTGTGCTGTGCTGCAGCGGTATTGTTGGCGGCGGGCTGCGGAAAGAAATCCGCTTCCACAGAGGAGACAACCACCACGGCTGCCGAGTCGGAGGCCGAGATCACCGATAAGGGCGAAATTACAACGCTCGGACAGTACAAGGGCATTGAGGTTACAAAACAGGATACTACCGTGACGGACGCCGAGCTGGATCAGCGGATCGCAAGCATCCTTAAGGCTAATCCGGAGATCATCGAAATCACGGATCGTCCGGCAGAAAGCGGAGATACCGTCAACATCGACTATGTCGGCATGAAGGACGGTGTGGCCTTTGACGGCGGTACCGCAGAAGGCTATGACTTGGAGCTTGGCTCCGGCACCTTTATTGATGGATTTGAGGACGGACTGATTGGTGCTTCTACCGGAGACGAGCTGAGCTTAAACCTAACCTTCCCGGAAAATTACGGCAATTCAGATCTGGCCGGACAGGCTGTGGTTTTTGATGTTACCGTCAACAAGATCGAGCAGAAAAAGGATGCGATCCTGGATGATGCCTTTGTGCAGCGTGTATCGGACTACTCCACGGTAGATGAGTTCCGTGCCAACACACTGGAAACCATGCAGTCCGAAAAGGAGCAGAGTGCCGCACAGCAGGTGGAGGACGATGCTTTCGAGGCAGCAGTCAACAATTCTGAGTATAGTTTAAATGAGGCAGCAGTAGAACAGCAGTACAATAACCAGCTGACCTACTATGAAAATATGTTTTCCTCCTATGGCTTTACCATGGAAAGCTATGCCGAGATGATCGGCCAGACCGAGGATGAATTCAAGGAAACCCTGCATACCGCAGCGGAAACTGCCATCAAGCAGCAGCTTCTGATCAAGGCGGTTGCAGAAAAGGAAGGCATCACCATTGACGACGCTGACCGTGAAAGTCTTGCGGAGCAGTATGGAACCGATGTACAGACCCTTCAGGATACTTATGGCGAGGATATGGTAGATGAAACTGCCCTGATCTATAAGGTAGTGGAATTTATCGGTGATAATGCAGTTGTAAAGTAATGATCATTCATGTAAACATACCAGAACAAACAGGGAGGATATCCAGATGCAGCTCTTAAAAGACAGAATTCGCAAAGACGGCAAGATCAAGGCAGGAAATGTATTAAAGGTGGACAGCTTCTTAAATCACCAGATGGATACGGATCTTTTTGTAGAGATCGGCAAGGAATTTAAACGCAGATTTGAGGACTGTGAGATCAACAAGATCCTTACGATCGAAGCGTCCGGCATCGGCATTGCCTGTGTCGTGGCTCAGCAGTTCCATGTACCGGTGGTATTTGCAAAGAAGAACAAGACCAAAAACATTGCAGGTGATGTTTATACCAGCCAGGTAGAGTCTTATACTCATGGCCGTGTCTATGATATCATTGTTTCCAAGGAATTTCTCGGAAAAGGCGATAAAGTACTTCTGATCGATGACTTCCTGGCAAACGGCAAGGCTTTAGAGGGACTTGCAGCTCTGGTGGAGGCTTCCGGTGCAGAGCTCGTTGGTGCAGGCATTGTCATTGAGAAGGGCTTCCAGGTAGGCGGAGATATCATTCGTTCAAAAGGAATCCGTCTGGAGTCCTTAGCTATCGTGGAGAGCATGGATGAAACCAATGGCACGATCGTATTCCGTGGAGATGAAGCGTGAGTAAGAGAAAAGCATTATTCTTTGATATTGATGGCACCTTGCTTAGCGAGGTAACAAAAACCGTCCCGGAAAGCGCAAAGAAAGCCATTGCTCTGGCCAGATCCCAGGAACACCTGGTATTTATCAATACCGGGCGTTCCTACGGAGAGGTAGACCAGGTAAAGGGAATTGTGGAACTGGATGGCTGGGTCTGCGGCTGCGGTACCTATGTGGAGGCCGAAGGTAAGATCCTGCTTAACCGTCTGATGCCGGTGGAGCAGGTGCAGCGGATTGCTCACCTCGCAGTGGACACCGAAGCGGATATTTTCCTGGAAGGTCCCGGGCAGTGTTATTACTGCAGCAGAGCCGGACGCATGCCGCTGGGACAGCAGATTCGAAAGAATTTTGGCAAAACCGTAGACTGGCTGGAACCGGAGCAGGTGGACGGTGAAGTGAATAAGTTTTGTATCCTGATGGATGAAAAGACAGAGCGCAGCCGTTTTTTCAGAGGCCTGGATCTGGACATCGCAGTGATTGACCGGGGAGATAACTTTTATGAGTGTGTCCCGGAAGGCTTTTCAAAGGGAACTGCGATCGATGTGGTGCTTAAGGCTTATGGACTGAGCCTGGAGGATGCCTATGTCTTTGGTGACAGCACCAACGACATTTCCATGTTTGAGCATGTGCCGAATGCCGTGCTGATGGGCAAGCACAGTCCGGAGCTGGAGCCTTATGCCAGCTTCCTTACAAAAACAGTGGAGCAGGACGGTATCTGGTATGCCATGAAAAAGTTAGGATTAATCGGTGAGGAAAACTAAATGAATAACAAGACATTGCGGATCGGAACAAGAAAGAGTCGGTTGGCAATGGTCCAGACGGAAATTGTGCGGGAAGAAATTCTGGCACATTTTCCATTTTTAGAGATCGAAATTGTTCCCATGAGCACAAAGGGCGACAAGATCCTGGATCGTTCGCTGACAAGCTTTGGCGGAAAGGGTGTATTTACAAAGGAACTGGAGGAGGCACTTTTAAAGGGAGAGATCGATCTGGCAGTTCACAGTGCCAAGGACATGCCGATGGAATTTCCGAAGGGACTTGTACTTGGGGCGGTGCTTTTACGGGAGGATGCGGCAGATGTACTGGTCACAACAAGCGGCACTCCGGTACGGGAGATGGCGCCAGGAAGCATCATCGGAACCAGCTCCCTGCGCCGTCAGATCCAGATCAGGCAGATGAACCCTCAGGTGAGAGTAAAGCTCCTTCGCGGAAATGTCCAGACCCGTCTGGAAAAATTAAAAAGCGGGCAGTATGACGGAATTTTGCTGGCTGCTGCAGGGTTAAAACGTCTGAAAATCGAAGACGCTGATCTGCATTTTGAAGCACTTTCAAAAGAGCAGTTTGTTCCGGCAGCCGGGCAGGGGATCCTGGCGGTGGAGACTCGTCAGGGCGAGCTAGAGGAGATTATGAAAGCAATCCATTCGGTGGAGACCGAGGCGGAGCTGACTGCAGAACGAGAGTTTTTAACGATTCTCGGAGGCGGCTGCAACGCACCGTGCGGAGCCCACTGCAGACTGGATGAAAGTGAAGAGCGGCTGACCATGCATGTCATGTATGCAAGGGACGGTGTGCACCCCGCATATCGAAACAGTAAGCGAAGCATAGATCCGGTTTCCGGTCTTTGCCCGGGCGATGGAGATGACCAAAAAGCAGGCGAAACAGCTTACCAGAAAAAAACCGATACAAAACGGAATGCACTTCTGGCAGAGGCGAAACAGCTGGCCCATGAGTTGGCAGTTCTTGTGCGCTGCAAACCGGTTTATCTGGTGGGTGCAGGCCCCGGGGATGCGAGACTTTTTACCGAAAAAGGACTGGACTGTGTACGTCGTGCGGATGTGATTATCTACGATAACCTGATTTCCGGCTCGATCCTAAATGAAGCAAAACTCGATGCAGAGCTGATCTATGCAGGCAAGCGCTCCGGCAGTCATCATATGAAACAGGAGGAAATCTCGGCTCTGATCGTGAAGAAAGCCCTGGAGGGACATCTGGTGGTGCGCTTAAAGGGCGGTGATCCGTTTATCTTCGGACGCGGAGGCGAGGAGGCACTGGAGCTGTCAAAAAGGGAGATCCCCTTTGAAATTGTGCCGGGGGTATCCTCCTCCTACAGTGTTCCGGCCTATGCCGGGATCCCGGTAACCCATCGGGGCCTTGCCTCCTCCTTTCATGTGATCACCGGTCACGAGGACGGAAATAAGACAAGCTCTTCGCTGGATTATCAGACCCTTGCAAGGGAAGAGGGGACGCTGGTCTTTCTGATGGGACTCAAAAACCTGGACAAGATTGCAGAAAACCTGATCGCAAACGGAAAAGATCCGAAGACACCGGCAGCGGTTCTGGAACGCGGAACGACCGCAGCACAGAGGTCTGTGAAGGCTGAGCTTTCTCATATCGCCGAGGCTGCAAAAAACGCCGGACTGAAGACCCCGGCCATTTCCATAGTCGGCCCGGTGGTGGAGCTAAAGGATTCGTTGTCCTGGTTTGGAGGTGGGATCCTTGGCGGAAAACGCGTCATGGTAACCGGCACCCGTGCCTTTGCAAAAGAAATGCAGGAAGCCTTCCATCCGCTGGGGGCAGAGCTGACAACATTAAGTCTTGTCGAGGTCAAACCGCTCTGGAATGAGCAGATCGAAAGGGCAATAGGGCAGCTTCAAACGTATCAGTGGATCGTATTCACCAGCGGAAACGGTGTAGAGCTCTTCTTTCAGACACTTAAGGAGCAGAACGTGGATATCCGAAGCCTGATGCAGGCAAAATTTGCCGTGATCGGACGAAAGACCGCCGATGCCCTCTTACAGCACGGATTTCAAAGCGATTTTATCCCTTCACAGTTTTCCGGTGCCGATCTGGCTGCTGAATGGATCCCGACCCTAAAGTCGGGTGAGAAGGTAGCTCTGTTTCGGGCAGAAAACGGATCCCAGGTGCTGCCACAGGCCCTGTCAAAGGCCGGGATCGAGTACGAGGATATCGGACTGTATGAGACCTGGACCGATCAGCGCCGCAAAGAAGAGCTAAACCGGATGATCCGAGAAGTCGATTACGTGACTGTAGCCAGCAGCTCCGCCGCCCAGGCATTGTCAAGCCTGCTGGATACCGAGCAAAGAGAAACCTTAAGTGCCAAGATCATCTCGATCGGGCCTTACACGACAAAGGCCTTGGAAAAGCTTGGATTTTCTGTATATGCAGATGCAATCGAATATACGGCAGAGGGGATCGCGGCCGTGATCCAGGCGGATGTAGAGGAACAAAGAGATTCTTTTGTTGAAACGAATGTATGTTTTGTGGTACAATGAAACAACAAGGAAAGGAGTGAGAAGTATGGCAACAAGCACCTTTGAAAGAAAGATAATTATTGATGATCCCGGATCTTTAGAACGCCTGGAGAAAATAATGAATGACAATTCTCCTAAAAAACCCATATCAGAACATCCTTTTTCCTATGAAGATAGAAAAAGGGGTGAAAACTTATTAAGCCGGTGTCGATTGCGCTCACCTCGTTGATAGAAAAAACAGGGGAAGACAATGAACTGCTTAGTCAGATATTGTCTTCCTTTAGTTGTGAGCAGGATGAAGATATTGAAAATTTTTTGCATAACAGAGCAGTGGAATTTGAAAAACTTTCTAAGGCTCGTACATATTTGATATGTGATGAAAGTCAAATGGTATCAGAGGATTTTTACCTGGAGCAATTAAGGATCTATGGCTACATTGCAATTGCTCAGAAAATTCTAACTGTACCGGATGATTGGTCAAATAGAAAAAGAAAAGAATTGGACGGGTTGAATGGAAAGATACATGGAGAACCTATAAGGGATTTTTCCTGCTATCTGATCGGTCAGCTGTCAAGAAATTCTAATGTTCCGAAGGAAAGCATTTCGGGAAAAGAACTTCTTCAATATGCCTATGATGTTATAGCAACAGCAGTGGATGCCGTAGGCGGAAGATATATGATGATTGAGTGTCAAAATGAATCCAGTTTGATCGAATTTTATGAATCTAACGGATTTCAAGAGGTCAATCGAAGCAATGATGGCTCACGATTCATGGTTCAGATGATAAGAAAAATAGGATAGGGTTTTCTGAATTCAAGCGAATATTGAAAATACAGCATATTCTATAAGGGGGATGAGTATGGCTTTGGTAAAATGTCCGGAGTGTGGGAAAGAAATCAGTGATACCGTTGAGACATGTCCTCATTGTGGGTTTTTGATAAAAAAGAAAAATCGCAATCAGAAAACTCTCATCATTGCAGTCGTGGTGGTTGTTTGTGCCTGCGGTTATTTATTGGCAAACAGAGTGACACCAACAGAACAGGCACAGATTAATAATGTTTACAATGTGATTTCTGAAATCGGCGCGGTTGATATTGGTAGCAGATATAAGATTGAGAAAGCAGAAGAACAGTATGAGGCACTTTCTTCAAAATGTCAACACCATGTGAAGAATCGTAATGAATTAAGTTCTGCAAGAAAATCTTTTGATAAATTACTTGCCGGAAATTTAGATGGAGACATTGCAGAAATCGGAGAGGTAACGCTTGATAAGAAAAATAAAATTGAGCAACTAAATATTACATACGTATCTTTGACCGAGGAACAGCAGAAGCTAGTAAAAAATAAAAAGGTTTTAGATGAAGATACAGCTAGTATTCAGGCTTTGAAAATTTCCGATGCACAAACAAAGATTTCTGATATTGGAATGGTTGGTTTAGATTCTGGTGAGAAAATCACTGTGGCAAGGGATACCTTCGAATCGCTTTCGGAAGCAGAACAGATAAAGGTTGAAAATATCAAAGACTTACAGGACGCAGAAGATAGGTATAGCACGCTGGTCGTAAAAAAATGTGAAGATCTAATTAATGCTATTGGAGATGTGACCTTAAATAGTAAAGATGTGATTTGTCAGGCGAAAGATTTTTATAATTCTCTTAGTGAATCAGATAAACAGAAGGTTTCTAATTCATACTCCTTGACGGCTGATAATAATGAATACATGCGATTGGTCAGTGAGGAACAGGAGCGGCTGAAAACTATGAATGTTGGTGATATGGTTACTTCAAAAGACTGGGAGATTCAGTTGAAACGAGTAAATATCACGGCAAAAATTTTACCGAATAGCACAAGCGGATATTATAGTTACTATTATGCTGATGATAATGAAACCTTTATTGACATTGTATTCCAGATGAAAAATGTGAATGTGGAAATCTTAAGGATTGATGGGGCAATTGGAAACTGTGCCGTTGATTATGATGGTAATAATATAACAAAGCAATATAATCTTTATATAAGTAGCGGCAGTAGAATTGACGCTGTTTATGACTGGGATGGATTAGATGCACTTGATACGACTACATTGCATGTTGCTATTCGTATGCCGAGAGAATGTCAGACAAACAATGAACCGATTACTGTACGTTTGCTTTTAGCAGGGCAAGAAAAAATTATCAAAATCAGATGATTTAAGAAGAGGGAAAAGAGTATGAAAGAAATGAAGGAAGACACGAATGAAGAAGTGAAAGATAGCCATAATGAAGAAAATGTGACATATGCGGTTGAAGCACCACAGAAAAAATCTAACAAAGGTATTATTTTAGGCGTTGCTATCGGTGCTGTTTGTGTTGTAGGTGCTTTTTATTACTTTAAGATTTATGATGGTGGCTTTCCGATAACACAGGCGGTAGATACTTATGAGCTTGGAAGTGAGCAAGACATTATGGATTCACTGAAATATGATGAACGAAAAATTATCGATGTTTCAATAGTAGATCGTGGTGGTTTTTCGATGGATAAAATTGGAAGTTACACAGTTACTTTTGATTTTATAAATAGGCGGAAGAATCATAAGCAGATTTCATATACATACAAGGTGGGAGATACGATTGCACCGGAGTTGATTGTTGAGCAAAATGAAGTATATATTGCTAAGGGGCGTGAGTTTGATTTAAACGTTTATGCATCATCTACGGATATAAGTCAGACAAGCATTGTAAAATACGATGAAGCCTTCGATGCAAATGTACCTGGAACTTATGAATTGAATATATATGCAGAAGATGATTCTGGTAATAAATCTGTTGCGCAGCCAGTTAAGGTGATCGTGGAAGACAGAGACAATTGTGATGTCAATTTGGTGAATTTTGGAGATTCCAGAGAGATTATTAAGCGGTATGAAACGCATGATATTGTTGACGAAGAAGATGCAGGAATAGTATGTGCGTATAATGATGAAGGCTTATCTGGTTATATTTACTATTGGTTTACAGATGATGATCATCTTTGTGGTGTAATGTATGACTATCGGACAGACTATGAATGGGATTCTTTTATTAATAAGTATTCGGTATTTAAAAAGAGTATGGTAGAACAATATGGGGATCCAACAACGTCAAAAGAAGATTACGATAAGACCCTTGGGAAAAGTACAGCTTTATGGCTTGGAAGATATGTACAGAGAGATACCTGGAATTTAGAAAATATGAATATTACTATGCAGCTTTACAATGAAAGTTCTGTTGTGGAATTGATCACATACTTTGAGTCAAAGGAATATTCAAGATGATGGAACAACTTAAGAAATATAGAAAGATATTGATATGCGTAATGGTAATAATAATTGTCGTTTTTAGTGGTTTGCATGCGAAACGGGAATTTTTGATCAGAAAATCTATCGAAAATTATCATGAGGCAGAAGAATGCGAAAAGAACGAGGATTACAATAAAGCGTATGAACTTTATTCATTAGTAATTCCTGATGATCTTACGAATTTCAAAAAGGCTAGAACCAAGATAGATGAATTAGACAAACGGTTCGAGGTAAATAAAATTGCTGCGATTGACTTCGGAATTTTGAAACAAGTTAAACAGGCTAAATCATTGGACGATCTAGAATCCATACAGGTTAGTGTGGAAGATTCTAAAATGTCATGTATGATTGATGGAATAGGTTATGTGGTTTTCCAGGGAACCGGAAACAGCAATCAATATCAGCAAGCTATTATGAATGCAGATGGTACATATTGTGTTTTAAAATATGAAGCAAAGAAAGAGTATGGTGGTTGGTTTAGTTCGGATATTAATATGATAAATCAGGATACAAGTCTTACACTATTCAAAACCATGGAATTATCTACATCAGCAGATTTGATTTCAAGAAAACTGATTGAAAAATATGTAGAAGAAGATGAGGAAACAATACAATAGGAAGAGTTAGAGGGTGTAAATAAAGTGTGTAAGTTGAGAAAACCTAAATTCAAAACTTATGCACTTTGTTTATATTGCGAATAAAAATTTTGGAAGGAGTTTTGTCTATGGCAGAGCAGATCAAATTACCTGTTGGCGTGGATCGTTTCGAAGAAATCCGCAGAGAAGGTTTTTACTATGTCGATAAGACATCCCTGATTGCGCAGCTTTTAGAAAGCAGGGGTGAGGTCAATCTGTTTACAAGGCCGCGGCGCTTTGGCAAAACTCTGAACATGACTATGCTTCGCAGCTTCTTTGAAATCGGCACAGATGAAACCTTATTTGACGGGCTTGCCATTCAAAAAAATAAAAAACTCTGTGAAGCCTATCTTGGAAAGTATCCGGTAGTGTTTCTTTCTTTGAAAGGTGTAGATGGCCTTGATTTTCAACAGGCAAAATATCGACTGACCGAACTGATCGGAACGGAAGCAGAACGATTTGCCTTTTTGGGTGAAAGCGAAAGACTGACAGAAAATGAAAAACAACGCTATCGTTCGCTGATCCACCTGTCAAAGGGACAATATACGATGAACACGGAAATCCTGACATCAGCACTGCAGGTTTTATCTATGCTTTTATATCGGCATTATGGCAGGCAAACGATTATTCTGATCGACGAATATGACGTGCCTTTAGACAAAGCTTTTCAGCATGGATATTACCGGGAAATGGTTTCTCTGATCCGCGGAATATTCGGTCAGGCACTGAAAACGAACGAATTTTTGAAATTTGCCGTTCTGACCGGCTGCCTTCGAATATCAAAGGAAAGTATTTTTACCGGGTTAAATAATTTTAAGGTTTTGTCCATTACAGATCCGCGTTTTGATGAACAGTTTGGTTTTACCGATAAAGAAGTAAAAAAACTTTTGCAGGCCTATCAGTTGGAGGAGCATTTGGAAGAAACCAAGCAGTGGTATGACGGTTATCATTTTGGGGATGCCGACGTATATTGTCCTTGGGATGTGATCAATCATGTGGATCGTCTCCTGGCGGAACCGAATGCAGAGCCGCAGTCCTACTGGATCAACTCCAGCGGAAATGACCTGGTGAAACGGTTTATAGATAAGGCAGATAAAACAACCAGAGATGAGATCGAACGACTGATAGAAGGGGAAGCAATCGAAAAACAGATTCGTTCGGAGTTGACCTACGACGAGATCGGCAACAGCATTGATCAAATGTGGAGTGTTTTGTTTACAACCGGATATCTTACTCAGATCGGCAAAGTGGAAAGGGATGTGTATCGACTTGTGATTCCGAACCATGAGGTGCGGGAGGTATACATTTTTCAGATCCGGGAGTGGTTCCGTCAAACCGTGCAGCAGAATAAAAAAACTGTAGAGGACTTGCTGGAGGCTTTGGAGCAGGGAGATGCAAAGAGGACGGAACAATGCTTAACTGGTATCCTTGGAAATACCATCCGTATTTTTGACACAAAATCGCATAAGAATGAAAAAGAAATTTTTTATCATGGGATTCTGCTTGGACTCTTACGGAGCAAGACCGACTGGCTGATCCGCTCGAATGTGGAATCCGGTGATGGGTTTGCAGATATTTTGATCGAAACGGAGGAACCGGAGTTAGGGATTGTTCTGGAGTTAAAGTATGCTCAAACCTTTTCCGGCTTAGAGAGTGCCTGTGAAAAGGCCTTGGCCCAGATCAGGGAAAAACGATATGACGAACGATTGCGAAATGACGGTCGGGACCATATCCTGATCTATGGCATAGCATTTTACAAGAAGCGTTGTAAGGTGATGGTTCAAAAAAATTAGAAGGATTTTGCAGGAGTAAGGGATTGGAGATGGAAAACAACGCGGGATATTTCCCTCTGTTTGTTTCTTTGCAGGGAAAGAAGATATTGATCGTAGGCGCAGGGGAAATTGCTGCCCGGCGTGCCACGGTGCTTGTGGAATTTGGTGCACAGGTGACGGTGGTGGCGCCGGAGAGTGGCAGCGAAGAGAAAATAGAGGGGAATCGGTCCGAAAACCCTGAGCGGACATGCAAAACGGTTCCTGTAACGAAATTGGCAGAATCTGATCGCCTGGTCTGGAAACGGCATCCATTCGGACCGCAGGACATAAAAGCCCTGGAAGAGTCCTTTTTTGTGATTGCAGCCACCGATGATCCGGCTGTAAATGATGATGTCGTGCGGCTTTGCCGTGAACGCGGCATCCCGGTTAACCATGTAGGTGATCAGAGTCAGTGCGATTTCCAGTTTCCGGCAATTGTGCGCAAGGATCCGGTAGTGATCGGAGTGAATGCAGGCGGAAAAGATCATGGCCTGGTGAAGCGCGTGGCAGCAGGGCTAAGAGCTTGGATCGAGCGCAGCCTGTGATCATATGATAAGGAGGAGTTGGGTATGAATGTGATGTCAATTTCAGAATTGATTGAAAAAGTGGCAGATATCTGCAAGAAAAATCATATTGCACGTCTGGACTTGTTTGGATCCTTCGCGACAGGAACCGCAATGCCTACCAGCGATATTGATTTTGTGGTTTATGGTTGTAAGGATATTCTGAAACTGGAAAAAGATCTGGAAGAGATCGAAACCCTTCGGAAAATTGATATTTTTGATTTCGACAGCATTCATAATGAATATTTATTGGAGGATATCAAAAAGTATGGAAAGCAAATCTATTAACCGTTACAACACCTTCTGTAAAAGTCTGAAGAATTTGGAAAAAAGCAGATGTGCAGATCCGAATGCGGATTTTGTTTTAGAAGGAACCGTTCTCAATTTCAATCTTACGTTTGATATTGCCTGGAAAGTGATGAAGGATATCCTGGTAAAAAATATGGGGATTCTTGATTTTGCCACAGGTTCTCCGCGAGAAACGCTCCAGCAGGCATTTACAAACAGACTTATTTCCGATGATACCTGGATGCAGATGTTAAAAACCAGAAATCAGCTGGCACACGATTATGATGGAACCTTTGCAATGCAGAAGTTCGAAGACATCATTCATGTTTATTATCCGCTATTTGAACAGTTTAGAGAAGTGGCTGAGAAATATCAACATGTGGAATCATAAGAAATAAAGTAAGGGGACTCTGCATGCACCTTCAGGTTTACAGAGTCCCCTTACTTTATTTACTTATTTTTTTTCGCTTCATACTGCTTCAGCAGTTCTAATGCCTCCTTCGACATCGGATACAATACTGCGATATTAAACAGGGTCATCAGTCCGATGCCGACATCGCCCAGATCCCATACAACCGTATACTGCTGAAGACCGCCGATAAACAGCATGATGAGTGCCAGCACCTTATAGGCAGTCTGATAACACCAGCGGTTTCCGAAGAGATATGCCACATTCGAGCGGGCATAAAAGAGAATGCCGATGAAGGTGGAGAAGCTGAACAAAGCCAGCGTCAGTGCAATAAAGATCACTCCGACGTACCCCAGGTGATACTGCATGGCAGTCTGTAACAGGTCCATGCCGGTAAGACCGTTTGTCACCTCTTCCGGAGCCAGCAGCATGATCATGGCGGTACAGCTGCAGACCACAATGGTATCAATGAGGACACCCAGTGCCTGGGTCAGGCCGGTGCGAACCGGATCATTGCCCTGGGCTGCTGCAGCCGCACAGGGAGCAGAGCCGCTTCCGGCCTCATTGGAGAAGAGGCCGCGCTTCACACCGTTTAAAAGCACCGCACCGAAACCACCGGATACCGCCTGCCGGAATCCGAAAGCCTCAGAAAAAATGCGGGCAAAGACGTGAGGAAGCTTTGGCAGGTTTAAAAGAATAATGAATACCGTCAGCAGAAAAAAACCACCAGCCATGATCGGAACCATGATATCCAGGATTTTCACGGTAGCATTTTTCTGAAGCACGATCGCAGCGGCAAGCACCACCAAAACCACGGTTGTGACGATAGGCGGAATCTGAAATGCGTTGACAAAGGCGGAGCTTACGGAGTTGCTGATCACCTGACTGATGCCGCACCAGCAGATCAGACCCGAGATGGCAAAGAGACATGCGATCACGGAGCGCCTGCGGGACTTTCCGGTTTTTACCTCCACGAAATGATGGATATAGTAAGCGGGACCGCCGTGAAAACCACCGTAGAGCGGATCCGGCTCCTTGTATTTTTGTGCCAGAGCAGCTTCCACAAAGGCGGTGGAGGCACCAAGAAGAGCCGTGAACCACATCCAGAATACAGCTCCGGCACCGCCAAGAGAAATCGCAGCCACCACACCCACGAGATTGCCCATTCCCACACGGGTAGCTGTGGAAATGATCAGGGTCTGCAGGCCGGAGAGGCTGTCCGGAGTTTCCTTTTTTTCCTTCAGTGCCTTTATCATATCAGGGAAAAGGCGTACCGGAAGCAGTCTGGTACGGATGCTGAAATACACACCTGCCGGAATGAGAAGCAAAAGCATCAGAGAGATGCCGATGGAACTTTTTCCGACAGGGACCGTAAACAGATCTCCCCATAAAAAGGCGTAAACGGTTTCAATAAGTTTTATGATCAAGGCAGTTCATCCTTTCTTTGATATAGCTGTAAAAAACAGCGTGTCTTTCTATTATATAAGGTTGTGGCGTATTTGTAAATTGGTTATGGAAGCAGTTGCTGTGTTGATTTTTTCTAAAATCTTGTATACACTTATTTGTAACTGTTCAGAGCCAAGCAAAATTTCATAAATCAGACGTGAAATGCTTGCATTTCTAAGGATGATTTTGGAATTTTATTTACGCGAGTAATGAGCCAAAGTTCGAGCTTGCTCGAAACCTTGGCGAATACCGCGATAGCGAGGAAAACTTGCTAAGCAAGTTTTTCCGTAGCTGACGGATACGCCACACCGACGAAATGCGAAGCATTTTGGAGGTTGGTTCTGAACAGGTACGTGAATTGTAGAGAAAGCGAGATTACCATGGATACCTTACATATGCAGATCCCTGCTCATGTGGAGCAGATCATTGATACCTTAAACAGCCACGGCTACGAAGCCTTTGCGGTGGGCGGCTGCGTGCGCGATACCCTGCTGGGGCGTAAGCCCGGTGACTGGGATATCACCACTTCCGCACGACCGGAGCAAGTGAAGGCACTGTTTCGACGCACCATCGACACCGGAATCCAGCACGGCACGGTTACCATCATGATGAATCACACCGGCTACGAGGTCACCACTTACCGCATTGACGGAGAGTATGAGGACGGGCGGCACCCGAAACAGGTGGAATTCACCTCCGATCTTTTAGAAGACCTGCGTCGCCGAGACTTCACCATCAATGCCATGGCTTACAGCCATGCGACCGGCATCGTAGATGCCTTTGACGGTATGGCCGATCTGAAAGCTTGCCGGATTCGCTGTGTGGGCAATGCGATGGAGCGATTTACGGAGGATGCCCTGCGGATCCTTCGCGCCATTCGCTTTTCTGCACAGCTGGATTTTACGATTGAGCCGGAAACCTTTCAGGCCATCTCTGTGATTGCACCGAACCTTGCAAAGGTCAGCAAGGAACGGATCCAGATGGAGCTGACGAAGCTTCTCGTTTCCGATCATCCGGAGAAGATTCGGGAAGTTTATGAGACCGGCATCAGCACCTATGTATCCCCGGCCTTTGCGGGTCTTAACTGGAAACATGCACGGGTATCTTCAGAGCTTCCGAAAGAAAAGTATGTACGCTGGGCGGCATTTTTGCGCTGTAGTGACAGCCCGGAGACAGCGGTACGCGTATTACGCGATCTGAAACTGGATAATGAGACAATCTCTCGTGTAAAGACTCTGGTAACATGGGCGGATGTAACTCCCACAGCAGATGAAACCGAGATCCGCCGCATGATGAGCCGCATGGAACCGGAAGTTTGGGACAGTCTGATGGAATTAAATGATTATGGGGCAGAAATTCGCGGGTTGGTGTCTAAAATTCGGGAGCGGGGAGACTGCCTGAGCTTAAAAGAACTGGCGGTAAAAGGACAGGATCTGATAGAGGCCGGAGTAAAGCCCGGAAAGGAGATGGGTATCCTGCTGAACAAGCTTCTTAACCATGTGCTTGAGGTACCTGAGGATAATAAAAAGAAAACGCTTCTGGACTTGATTCTTGGTTATTGATTTTTCGACAGATAACAGGTTCATCTTTCTTTTTTGGCTAAGCTGAGGTATAATAAAGGCAGTTTGTAACTGTGAAGATACTGAATAGTTACGACAGCTTTTAAAAAGAGGGAGTACAGGAGGAAGGTTTTTATGAAGGATTACATGAAGATTTACCGCGAATGGTTGTCCAACCCATATTTCGGCGAGGACACCAAGGCAGAACTCAAGGCAATCGAACAGGATGAGAACGAGATTAAAGAGCGCTTTTATATGGATCTGGAGTTCGGTACCGCAGGTCTGCGCGGTATTATCGGTGCCGGTATCAACCGCATGAACATCTATGTGGTACGGCGTGCGACCCAGGGGCTGGCAAACTATATCATCAAGCAGGGCAAAAGCGACAAGGGGGTTGCAATCGCATACGATTCCAGGCATATGTCTCCGGAATTTGCTGATGAGGCAGCACGCACTCTGGCAGCCAACGGAATCAAGGCTTACAAGTTTGAGTCTCTGCGTCCGACTCCGGAGTTGTCCTTTGCAGTGCGTGAGCTTGGCTGCATCGCCGGCATCAACGTAACGGCAAGCCACAATCCGCCGGCATACAACGGCTACAAGGTATACTGGGAGGATGGCGCACAGTTTACTCCGCCGCATGACAAGGGGGTTACCGAAGAGGTTCTGGCAATCGAGGATCTGTCTACCGTAAAGACCATGAGTGCAGAGGATGCTATGGCAGCAGGACTTTATGAGGTGATCGGCAAAGAAATCGATGACAAATATATCGCACAGGTTAAGGCACAGGTGGTCAATCAGGATGCCATCGACAAGATGCAGGATTCTATCACCATCGTTTATACTCCGCTTCACGGAACCGGCAACATCCCGGTGCGCAGAGTATTAAAGGAGATCGGTTTTGAGCATGTGTATGTAGTACCGGAGCAGGAACTTCCGGATGGCGATTTCCCGACAGTAAGCTATCCGAACCCGGAGGCAGCAGAGGCCTTTGCTCTTGGCTTAAAGCTGGCTGAGGAGAAGAATGCAGATCTGGTTCTTGCAACGGATCCGGATGCAGACCGTCTCGGCGTTTATGTGAAGGATACCAAGACCGGCAAATACATTTCCCTGACCGGAAATATGTCCGGTTCCCTGCTCTGTGAGTATGTGCTGAGCCAGAAGGCAGTAAAGAATGCAATCCCGGCAGACGGTGAGGTAGTCAAATCCATCGTCAGCACCAACCTGATCGATGCAGTGGCAGCTTCCTACAACTGCAAATTGGTAGAGTGCCTGACCGGATTTAAGTGGATCGGCCAGCAGATCTTAAAAGAAGAGCACACCGGCGTCGGCCATTATATGTTCGGTATGGAAGAAAGCTATGGCTGTCTGATCGGAACCTATGCACGTGATAAGGATGCCGTATCCGCAACCGTTGCTCTGTGCGAGGCTGCTGCATACTACAAGACCAAGAACATGACTCTGTGGGATGCAATGGTAGCAATGTATGAGAAATACGGTTACTACAAGGATGCAGTGAAGTCCATCGGCCTGTCTGGTATCGAGGGTCTGGCTAAGATCCAGTCCATTATGGAGCACTTCCGCAGCAATACTCCGGAAGGCTTTGGCGAGTACAAGGTACTTTCTGCAAGAGATTATAAGAATGATACCATCCGCGACATGGCTACCGGCGAGGTAACCCCGACCGGCCTGCCGTCCTCCAACGTGCTCTACTACGACATGAACGACAATGCATGGTTATGCATCCGTCCGTCCGGTACCGAGCCGAAGATCAAGTTCTACTACGGAATCAAAGGCACATCCTTAGAGGATGCAGATGCAAAATCCGAGGCACTCGGCAAAGCACTGATGGAGCAGGTGGAGACGCTGCTCTAAAACTGCAATAACAATAAAGACATATCTCGTATGGTCCGAAGTTCCGGGATTGCCATACAGAACCGCAGGCGCTAAGTGGAATTTTTTACTTCGTGCGCTCCGCCGCCTATTGTCTCCCCTGCGACCTAAACTCGCGTGCTGTGCACGCTCAGACAGGGTCTCCGGGGAGACGCTATGCTCGCGCCCTCAGAAAATTCCAATGCGCCTGCTTGTTCTGTATGTCGATCCCGGCACTTCGGACCTTACAAACGAATCATTTTTTTGATTCTGAGAACGGCCGCTTCGTAGACACTGCGGATCGCGTACACCACAGTCTGGTCGATGAGGAACCCGCAGATGAGAGAGGCCACGATCACGAAAAATACGATTCCGATGAGAGATAAGGGGCGCTCCCAGGTGATATCCCAGCCAAGGATGTAATCGACAATATGATAGAGCATCCACCAGTGCACAAGCAGGATGGAAAAGCTGTGCGTTCCAAACAGGGTGATGACTGCATGGAATCGGCATTTATGCTCCGTTTTTTTGTGCAGAGCCAGTGCAAAGACACCGCAGGCCATAAAGAGGGAGAGCGGAGCCATGTGCACATAGAAATTTACATAACTTTGCCAGTAGGTATAAGGATTGATATTCTTTGCCATGATAAGGAAGGATAAAACTGCCAAAATCCAGATGAAGCGATCATATTTGCGCGTCTCCGGTCTGGATACCCAGTAGCCGATTATGGCAATGCCGACCCATTCCGTGAAAAAAGGAAGCAGATCAGGCGTTAGGCCGGTATAGATCCGAAGCGTGGAGCACAGAAGCACGATCCCGGAGAGGGAGGTCAGCACGCGGTAAGGCATGGATGCAAACATATACTGCAGAAACGGAACAGCAATATAGATCGCGATGGTGATATAAACCAGCCATAAAAAGGGACAATCCTCTTCGATGGCACCGGTCAGAATGCGGTGAAAGCCTTCGCGAAAGGTGGCCGCACCAAAGGGGATCAGCCGCCCGTTTTGCCACATATAAAAGTAAAAGTAAATGACACAGGTCAGGATAATCTTAGAAAAGCGTCGTTCGTAAAAGGAACCGATGCTTTTTTTAGTGCCCCTTCCAAAAAGCAGAGCGCCGGTCAGCATGATAAAACAGGTGTTTCCCAGATAAAGCCAGGTATGAAAAATGGCAGAGGACTTTAACATCAGGGATGGGAGCTCGTGGAGCATGGCCAGGGATTCGTCATTGATCTCTGTGGTGAGAAAGGGCATGGCAATATCAATGCAGTGGAGTACGATCACGCAGAATACCGCAAAAATACGGATATAGTCAAAGCGAATATCGTAGGCTGGATTGCT
Source organism: uncultured Selenomonadales bacterium (assembly GCA_963589345.1). Classification (GTDB taxonomy): domain Bacteria; phylum Bacillota; class Clostridia; order Lachnospirales; family Lachnospiraceae; genus Brotaphodocola. The sequence goes on from CAVALB010000004.1 coordinate 48,331, forward strand.
GCTTTTAAATCCAAGGGTTTCTGCGATGGAAAAATGTTTTCCTGCTTCCTGCCGGATATGAAGGAAAAGGGCAAGAAACACCAGAGCCTCCAGAAACAGAACCTGCTTTGGATTGTAGCTTCCGTAAACCTTTTTGGCACACCAGAGTAAAAATACAGAGGCAAAGACGGAAATCAGAAGCCAGAAAAGGATGTTTAAGCGAAAATAGGAAGATTTCGTATCATTCATAGGGTCTCCTTAGAAAGAAAGCCCGGAACCAAGCCGTGAAGCGGCCGTTCCGGGCTTTCTTTTGCTTTATTTATGGCGGCGTCACCTCAAGGCAGCCTGCCGATTTACTGATTCTGGAACTTAGCAATGATCCGTGCAGTCTCTGCATTGATCATATCCTGTGTTACGTTTGGGTCGGTTGGATCCCAGGTCTGTTCAAACGGGATCTCGGCTGCAATGGTAGGACGCTCAAACGGTCCGACAACGGAGGAGTTGTAAACCTGAACCGTGGTTCCCAGTGCACAGTGATCGTAAACCCATTTTGAATCAGCGGTTACCAGACGGATGCAGCCTGCGGAACGGGCGATGCCCATGTTGTTGTAGGTGCTTGCCCATACGGTCATCGGATTTGCTGCATCATAGATGATGGAATGCATCAGGATCGGAAGACCTGCGCCGAGGCGGGTTGCATACTGGGTATAAACATCGTGGATCATCAGTCTCCAGCGATATTTTTCCGGAGTCTTGAAGGTGCCGATCGGGGTATCATCGCCGACGGAGGTCAGGAAGGATTTCACTGGAATGATGTAGCCGTTGCTGCCATCCTGTGCATAGATGGTCATGCAGTTCATCTCTTTGTTGACCTTGATGAGGTATGGTCCGTCACTCGGAAGCAGGGACTCAACGTCGCTCCACATTTTTCCGTCCTCGCCGAAGTAATACTTCAGACCGTCCACATACTGCCAGCCGGTCACCGGAACAGAATCCTTAAAGTAGTAGCGGTCGTTGCCAAGCCAGCCCCAGCCGGTGTAGCTGTCACCGTTTCCGTGGATGTAGCGCATCTGGCCGTCTACGTACTGAATGCCGTCAGCGTGAGCAGATTTCAGAGTGTTGGTTGTGTTCAGACCGGACTCTGTGTTCTTTGCAAAGAAGGCAAGGCGGAAGCCTGTCATATAAAGGCCGGTATTCATGGTGCCGACGGTCTGACCGTTCTTGCCCCAGCCGGTTTCTGTTCCGTCACTGAGGGTGGCACTGTAGTAGATGTCATACTGATCATTGACCGGACCTGCAAAGCGGTACTGGATGGCCTCCACCGGATACCAGGCATTGCCGTCGAATGAGGTCTGCTGACCGTTTAAAGCCCAGCCGGTCCAGCCGGTGGTGGAATTGTAGGTACGGAAAAGTACATTTCCGAAGATGTTCTCCAAGTAGGTGCAGATGGCAGTGAATCCGCAGTCTGTGGAGATCTGCTGGTCATTTAAATGCACGCCGGTCCAGCTCTTGGTGTCGATGGGAAGGACAGCTGTGGTCAGACGGGGCTGGCGAAGCGGAACGGAGAGCGGGTTGTTTGCATTGGCAGCGGCTTGTTCTGCGGCCTGTGCTGCAGCCTGTTCTGCAGCCAGCTGGCTTGCCTGCTCCTCGGTCAGATCCGTGCCCTGGCCTGCGTTTTCTGTTGCTGCAGAGGACTCTGCAGTGGAAGTCTGGGTTGTGCCGGATGCGGAAGTGTCCGTAGTCTGAGTCTGTGTGGACTGTGTGGCAGAACCCGGTGCCTCGGTGGAAAAGGTGTGCTCGGTCTGAGTGGCAGCGGTGGTTTCTGTAAGCGCTGCTCCCGGACCGGATACCTCTGTTTTTTGCTTGACTTCGATGACTCCGCTCGTGGCGGATGTCACATCGGTCTCTGCAAATGCAGTGGTGACCGATCCGGCCATCATAAGGCCGGCCATAAACAGCGCAAGACCTGTTTTTTTATGTCTATGCATGGATGTAAAACCTCCTGAAAATAATAAAATTATACGATTCATTGCTAATCTACCATAAATAAAGAAAAAAGACTATAGAAAAATGAAGGAAATGTGGAATTGTAGACTTTTAAAGGCTTATGTGTTAAGATGGAAAAACATATCAGATTTTTTCATATATTATGATTTTGGGGAGGAAACGTGGCTTTTACGAAACAGGAAAACAGCTCTGACATCCTGGTCAGTGTCTGCTGTATCACATACAATCAGGAAGCTTATATCCGGGATGCACTGGAGGGCTTTGTAAACCAGAAAACGGATTTTGCCTATGAGGTGCTGATCCATGACGATGCGTCTACGGATCGGACCGCAGATATCATTCGGGAATATGCAGGTCGGTATCCGAACCTGATCTTTCCAATCCTGCAGACGGAAAACCAGTATTCAAAGGGTCTGACCAACGTCAGCGGCACCTTTAATTTCCCGCGGGCCAGAGGAAAATACATTGCCATGTGTGAGGGGGATGATTACTGGACTGATGAGCATAAGCTTCAAAAGCAGGTGGATTATCTGGAAGCCAATCCCGGCTGTTCCCTTTGCTTTCACAGTGCCAAGGTGGAGGTACAGGGAAAGGCATTGACGGAGCATGCCATGCGCCCGTATAAGGGAAGCCGCATGATCTCTCCGGAGGAGATCATTGATAAAACCTCCGGTTATCCTACGGCGTCGCTGATGTTTTACCGGGAGATGGTGGATGCGCTGCCGAACTTTTATGTGAATGCCCCGATCGCAGATATCCCTCTGCAGCTGCTTTCGGCAAATCGGGGATGGGGCTGGTATATCGATGAACCCATGTGTGTTTACAGGCTCGGAGGAGCGGCCTCCTGGACCTCGCTTATGAAGCAGGGAGATTACGAAAAGAAGCAGCAGGACTATGCGGCCGCGATGACAGCGATGTACCGCGGCTTTGATGAGTTTAGCGGCGGCAGATTTCATAACACGGTAGAGCATGCAATAAAAAGGCTTCTGTTTCTGACAAAGGTCAATACGAGGCATTATGAGACTGTTTTAAATCAGGAAAGCCGGGAGTTTTACCGGGAGCTGAATGCAAGAACCCGCTTTTTTATCCGGTTTGAGGTTCTGGCACCGGGGCTGTACGGATGGCTTCAGAAACGATTTCATCAGGCTTGATCGTGTGAGATCAGGCATTACCATAAGGGAACGATAAGATTATGAGCAATAAAACAGAGATGAAACAGAAAGTAGCGAGCGGATTATTCTGGAAGCTTTTGGAAAACGGAGGTGCCCAGGGAATCCAGTTTGTGATCGCGATCCTTTTGGCACGTCTTTTGACACCGGCAGAATACGGCGTGGTGGGGATCATCATGATCTTCATTACCATTGCCAATGTTTTTGTCCAGAGCGGCTTTTCCACGGCATTGGTACAGAAAAAGCAGGCTGACGAGGTGGATTTCTCGTCGGTCTGCTATTTTGAACTTGCGGCATCGGTGGTATTTTACATACTTTTATATCTGGCAGCTCCTGCGATCGCGAACTTTTATGCGATCCCGGTCTTAAGCCCCATTGTCCGTGTGCTGGGGATCGTCCTGTTTCCGGGAGCCGTGATCTCAGTGCAGACCTCCTATGTGTCACGGAATATGGAGTTTCGCGGGCTGTTTTTCTCAACGCTTGCAGCTTCCGCCGTCTCCGGTGTCATCAGCATTTTTATGGCATATCGCGGAGCCGGTGTGTGGGCTATGGTGGGACAGCAGATCAGCTACTACATCAGTTTGATGATCGTGCTGTTTTTAACGGTTTCCTGGAAGCCGGGACCGTACTTTGCAGGGGAACGGATCCGGAGTATGTTTGCCTTTGGATGGAAGATTCTTTGCGCCTCCCTGCTGGATACGGTATTTAACAATCTGTATGGACTTTTGATCGGAAAGATATATAATGAAGAATTGTTAGGCAGCTACAACCGGGGAGAGCAGTTTCCGAAGCTGATCGCCACTAACTTGGGTGCTGCTATTCAGGCCGTGCTGCTTCCGGCCTTTTCTGCCTGTCAGGATGATACAGATAAGGTGCGGGACATGGTGCGCCGCGCCATCCGCCTAAGCTCCTTTGCGGTGATACCGATGCTCATGGGGCTCTTTGCGGTGGCTGATACGCTGGTGCTTGCCCTTCTTGGGGAAAAGTGGCTGATCTGTGTGCCCTTTCTTCGGATCATGTGCGTGTCCTACTGCTTCTGGCCGATCCATATCACAAATCTTCAGGCCATCAACGCAGTGGGGCGCAGTGATATCTTTTTAAAGCTGGAGCTGGTGAAGAAGGCTCTCAGTATTCTGGCACTTGTAATCGGCATGCAGTTTGATGTGTTTATCATGGTGTGCATCAAAGCATTTCAGGATTTTGTATGCACCTTTGTCAATGCAGCACCGAATAAAAAACTGCTTGGGTATGACATTGCCCATCAGTGGATGGATGTGGCACCTCCGGCGGCACTGTCGGTGGTGATGTGCGGGGCCGTGATGGTCTTGGGTGCATGGCTGCCGGACATGTCTGTATGGATGAAGCTGGGACTGCAGATTGTCTGCGGTGCCTTTGTATATATTGTGCTGGCAGCGGCCTTTCGCTTAGAGAGCTTCTGCTTTTTGGCAGGGATCCTAAAGGAGAAGCTGAACGCATCCGGCATAGGGGAGAATGAAAAAAGATGAAAAAAACCGTGATCATTACGGCCATTGGGTCGTTTGCTGCCCAGAACGTAATCGCCGCCTGTCGTGCGGCAGGCATGCGTGTTGTGGGCTGTGATATTTATCCGGCAGAGTGGGTAGTCAATTCGAAGGATGTGGATGTGTTTTACAAAGCACCCTACGCCACAGACCGAAAAAACTACCGAAGCTTTTTAAAGGAGATTTGCAAAAAAGAAGAGGCCTCTGTGCTGATGCCGCTGACCGATGTCGAGATTGATGTGATCGAACAGTGGAGAACCGAGCTTACAGAGGACTTTCAGGAGCTTTGCGCCAAGGTATGGATTTCGGATTCCTCCACCATCGCGCTTTGCAGAAATAAAGAAAAGATGGAGGACTTTTTACGAAAGAGAGGCCTCTGCCGGACGATTCCCGGGATCCGGCTGTCAGAACTGGAAAAACAATGGGAACAAGGATCACTTCCCGCGGCCTTTTTCCTTTCGGACAAAGGAAAAACAGAAGTTTGCTATCCACTTGTGGCAAAACCTCTTGACGGCCGGAGCAGCCAGGGGCTTCGGATTTTAAACTCAAAGGAGGATCTGGATTTCTTGCTTCATACCTGCAGCGAGGAGCAAAAACAGCAGTACCTGGTGCAGCCGAAAATCAACGGCTTCGTTATTACCGTGGATGTGGTGCGAAATCCGGACAGCGGGCAGGTATATTGCCTGCCGAGGCGGGAGCTTCTTCGCACCTTAAACGGTGCCGGCACCTCAGTCTGCGTATTTCGAAATGAGCTGTTGGAAAAACAGTGCCGGGACATTGCCGAGGCTGCCGGGATTTGTGGCTGTGTGAATATGGAATTCATTGAGGCCGATCCGGCTGCGGGGGAATACTATTTTCTGGAATGCAATCCGCGGTTTGCCGGGGGCGTGGCCTTTTCCGCGGCGGCAGGCTACGATATGGCTAAGGCACATATCCGCTGCTTTACCGGTGAAGCGTTAAAAGAAATGTCTGTGACAAAAGAACAGTACATTGCGAGACGCTATACGGAATACCGGATGTAAACCGGATGCGCAGGAAGCCGGAGCAATAAACAGAATGTTGCAGGAGCTATGCTAAAACAGCAGGCATGGAATCGACAGCAGAAAGCGAGAAAAGAATGATAAAACGACACGAAGAGCCGGTTATGGTGACACGTTCATCCCTGCCGCCTCTGGAAGAATATGTGGAAATGTTAAAGCCCATCTGGGAAAGCGCCTGGCTGACCAACATGGGAGAATATCACGAAGCCTTAAAGGAAAAACTGAAAACCTACTTAAAAACGCCGAATCTGGAATTATTTGTGAACGGTCATACGGCTTTGGAGCTGACACTGCAGGCCATGAAGCTGACCGGTGAGGTGATCACAACCCCATTTAGCTTCGCCTCTACCACCCACGCCATCGTGCGAAACGGATTGACACCGGTATTTTGTGATATCAACGAAGAGGACTATACCCTGGATGTGGAGAAGCTGGAGAGCCTGATCACGGAGAAGACCTCTGCCATTGTCCCGGTTCATGTATATGGAAATCCCTGCGATGTAAAACGCATTCAGGAGATTGCAGACCGCCACGGCTTAAAGGTCATCTATGATGCAGCGCATACCTTTGGCGAGGAAATCGACGGAGTCGGGATCGGTGAGTTCGGGGATGCCTCCATGTTCAGCTTTCATGCCACCAAGGTATTTCACAGCATCGAGGGCGGTGCCGCTGCCTTTCGCGATCCGGCCTTAAAGGATCTTTTATATCAGCTGAAAAACTTTGGCATTACCGGCTATGAACAGGTGGAGTATGTGGGTGCCAACGGCAAGATGAATGAGTTTCAGGCGGCCATGGGGCTTTGCAACCTGCACCGCGTGGATGCGGATATTGTAAAACGCAAAGCCTTGACGGAGCGTTACCGAAAGCATCTTGAGGGGGTAAAAGGCATCCGCCTTTGCAGGGAAAAGAAGGGCGTGCGTTACAACTATGCCTATATGCCGGTGGTGTTTGAGGGCTATGGAGCCGACCGGGATGAGGTCTTTGCAGCTTTAAAGGAGTATAACATTTTTGCGCGCAAGTATTTCTATCCCTGCATCAATGATTATGCCTGCTATCGTGACCGGTTTTCTTCGGATGATACGCCGGTGGCCAAGCGGATTGCATCGGAGGTGCTTACTCTGCCGTTATACCCGGATCTTGCACCGGAAATTGTGGATGAAATCTGTGAGATCATACTGAAATGTGGAGAAAAGACAAAATGAACAAGGTGCTGATCATAATCCCGGCCTACAATGAGGAAGCAAATATTGAGAACGTAGTGCGGGAGTTGGAGGAATATTATCCGCAGTTTGATTATGTTGTGGTCAATGACGGCTCGAGAGACCGGACAGCAGAAATCTGCAAAGAACAGGGCTTTAACCTGTTGGATCTTCCGGTAAACTTAGGGCTTGCAGGCTGTTTTCAGGCGGGCATGAAATATGCATATTATAAGGGATATGAGTACGCCATCCAGTTTGACGGGGACGGGCAGCATCGGCCGGAATTCATTGAATCCATGAGAAAGAAGATGGAAGAGGGATATGAGATCATCATCGGAAGCCGTTTTGTAAACCAGAAGAAGGACTGGTCCATGCGCATGATCGGAAGCCGTCTGATCGAAGCCTCGATCCGCCTGACTACCGGGGTAACGGTGAATGATCCGACCTCCGGCATGCGGATGTTCAACCGGGAAATGATCCGGGAATTTGCCCTGAACTTAAACTACGGACCGGAGCCGGATACGGTATCTTATCTCCTAAAGCAGGGAGCCAGAGTCGCAGAAGTGCCGGTGCACATTGCAGAAAGGGCAGGCGGTGAGAGCTACTTAAAGCCCATGGTGGCCGTGCGGTATATGGCAAGGATGCTGTTGTCGATCCTCTTGATACAAAACTTCAGAAATCCTTCAGCCGTGCACCGTGGCAGTCAAAAAAAGGTGTCGTAAGGCGGCGGAACGAAAAAGAAAAAACGGGAATGGAGTACGAAAATTATGAAGCACTGGACGCGCCTTCTCATGAGGACAAGGCTGAGCCTGGAAAAAGAGAATATGATCTGGAACATGACCGGAAGCTTCTTCTATGCTTTTGCCAGCATGGTGCTTTCCTTTCTGGTCCTGCGCATTGCAGGGGAGGAGCAGGGCGGCATTTTTTCCTTCGGCTTTAGTACTGTGGGGCAGCAGATGTTTTTGATGGCGTACTTTGGCATCCGCCCCTTCCACATCACAGACGGCGCAAACCAGTACCGGTTTGGTGACTACCTGCATCACCGGTATGTGACCTGCCTTCTGGCACTGGCCTTGGGTGTGGGGTATTTAATCTTCATCGGTTATTCCTGGCAAAAGGCACAGATCATCTTCCTTCTGATCGCTTATAAGGTGATCGATGGCTTTGCAGATGTATATGAGTCGGAATTTCAGCGTCAGGGATGCCTGTATCTGACCGGGCGCTCCAATACCTTTCGTACCATCTTTTCTGTGGGTGTGTTTTTGGTCACATTGATTTCCCATGCAGGACTTTTGAGAGCCTGCGTGGCAGCAGTCCTGGGTCAGCTTTTCGGTGTGGTTTTGTTTGATGTTGTGATCTTAAGGGAGCTGAAGGCGGTGGACTACGGCTGGAGCATTAGCCGTGGTATATCCCTGACGGCATCGGCAATTCTTTTGTTTGTGTCGGTATTTTTGGACTTTTATATTTTTTCCGCGGCGAAATACGCCATCGATGCCCATCTGGGCGACGCGGCCAGCGGTTATTTCAACGTGATCTTTATGCCAACCTCCGTCATAAATCTGGCAGCAGGTTTTGTGATCCGTCCGTTTCTGACATATCTGACAGATTGCTGGAACGAGCACCGTTACTTGGATTTTAAAAAGAAGCTTTTGTCGATCATGGCGATCATCGGAGGGCTGACGGTGCTTGCTGTTTGCGGAACTGTGGTGCTTGGCAGACCGGTGCTTGCACTTTTGGAGTTGCTGCTTGGCGAAAGCTACCGTGGAACGCTGACAGCACTTTGGATCCCGTTTATTATGATCGTGCTTGGCGGCGGATTTTATGCAGTGCTGAATCTTTATTATTACGCGCTGGTCATTTTGCGCAGGCAGAAGCTGATCTTTGGTATTTATGCCTTATTGACGGTGCTTGCAGTCATCCTGGCACCAAGACTTACGGTGACATTTGGAATCTTTGGCGCAGCCTTAGCCTACCTTCTCCTGATGATCATAATGGCGGCAGGCTTTGTGGGCGGTGCATGGTTTGAGATTGAAAAAGAAATGGGGGAGATGCGTCATGACGGTTGATGTTTTGATTCCGGTATATAAGCCGGACAGGCGGTTTTCCAGGCTGCTTTCGATGTTAAAAAAACAGACGGTAAAACCGAACCGGATCATCATTATGAATACAGAAAAGGCTTATTGGAATGCAGATGGCTACCGGGATATTACCGGGATGGAGGTTCATCACCTGACAAAGGAGGAATTTGATCACGGCGGCACCCGCAATCTGGCGGCCTGGTATTCGGAGGCCGATATCATGATCTTCATGACGGATGATGCGGTTCCTCAGGATGAATTCCTGATCGAAAACCTGTTAAAGGGCTTGGATCAGAACGGTCCTGCAGGTGAGACGGTGGCCGTGGCCTATGCAAAACAGCTTCCGGCAAAGGACTGCCGCTATATCGAACGCTACACCAGATCTTTTAATTATCCGGATACTCCCATGGTAAAGACCAAAAAAGATCTTGAGACTATGGGAATTAAGACTTACTTTGCTTCCAATGTCTGCTGTGCGTACCGCAAGGACATTTTTCGAAAGCTGGAGGGCTTTGTGAACAGCACGATCTTCAATGAAGACATGATCTATGCGGCCACGGCAATGGAGGCCGGCTATGCGGTAGCTTATGTACCGGAAGCAAAGGTGATCCATTCCCACAATCTGACTCCCCTGCAGCAGTTTCATCGAAACTTTGATCTGGCAGTCTCTCAGGCAGAGCATCCGGAGGTTTTCGGCGGACTGAAATCCGAAGGAGAGGGGATCCGGCTGGTCAAGCAGACCGCAAAATACCTGCTTTTGCATTTTCGTGGATTTCTGATCCCGGAGCTTGTGATCAGCAGCGGCTGCAAGTATCTTGGTTACAGACTCGGAAAACAGTATGAGAAGCTTCCCAGAAAGCTGATCCTTCGGTGCAGCATGAGTCCGCTTTACTGGGAAAAGAAATGGAGAAGAACATCATGATGACCATTACCTTACGAATCGCACTGATCCTGGTATCTGTCGCAACCTTTACCATGATCATGCGCAAGATCCGCCAGTCTCGGATGCAGATCGAGAGTGCGATCTTCTGGATCGTCCTGGCGCTGGTGCTTGTGGTATACAGTGTATTTCCGAAGGTGGCGGATGCCTGTGCGAGTCTTCTTGGAATCTATGCGACCACCAACTTTCTGTTTTTGTTTGCGATCTTTGTGCTGATCCTGAAGGTGTTTTTTATGAGCATCCATATTTCTCAGCTGGAATCCAGGATCAAGGAGCTGGCGCAGGCCATGGCTTTGAAGGAGAAACAATATGAAGAAGATAAAAAGTAGTCAGATCGCAGGGATGTTTGCTCTGGCAGTGGCTGCAGCCTGGCACGGCCTGGATGTCCAGGCGGGGATCCACGAGACCGGAGCCTCCTGGCAGTTTTTTCAGTACCTGATTCTTTCAGTGCTTGTGATGGCGCTGACCACCGCAGGCGGCTATTATCTGGTGGAAAAAAATATTCCCTGTTCTCTTGCAAAAATAGCAGTATTTCTGGTCGGCGGATTTGGACTTTTGTATCTCTTTGTGCTGCCTCCTCTTACGGCACCGGATGAGATCAGCCATTATGTCAGTGCTTATCGGCTTTCTTCAAAACTTACCGGACAGCCCCAGCGCGACCGTTACGGCCGTGTCCTGCTTCGGGCAAAGGATGCCTGGGTGGAGGACATAAACGGTGACTTTGTATATGAACCGGATGAGGACGGAAACCTCCAGGTGACAGAAGACAGCCGAAAGGGGGCTGAAAAGCTCGGAGAGGTTCTGGATGAATCCACGTATGAGCTGTTTCACAGCTTAGGGATCAACGGACAGTATGCACCCGAGAAAACCGCTAAGATTCGAGAGCAGGGAGCATATGTCAGCTCTGTTTATCCGCCGGTCACCACGACTCCTCTTGCCTATCTGCCTCAGGCCATCGGCATCAGCCTGGCAAGACTTATGGGACTGAATACCGTCTGCCTGTTATATTTCGGGCGTTTTTGCAATCTGGCCTTTTTTGTGACCATGCTGTATCTGTCTCTGAAACGGATCCCCTTTGGGAAGGAAATCCTCCTTGGCGTGGCGCTGCTTCCCATGACGCTTCATCTGGCTGCATCCTTTTCTTATGATGTGATGATCCTTGGCTGCATGTTTCTTTTGACGGCGGTCTGTCTGGATCTGGCTTATGAAAAAGAGCATGTCCGGGTGAGGGATATTGTGCTGTTGGCAGTTTTAGCAGCCGTGGCAGGCCCCTGCAAGATGGTTTATGCGCCGATGCTCGGACTTTGCCTTCTGATCCCACAGCGTAAGTTCGGCAAGCTTCGAAACTGGTTTGCAGCAGCCTGGCTTGTCGGATTTTCCTATGCAGCAGCCATGTATCTGGTAAACAGTCAGGTGATCGCCTCCTATGCAGCTGCAACAGAGGCAGACAGCTACGTTTCCTGGGCGGAGGAGTCAGGCTTTAGCTTAAGCTTTCTTCTCCATAATCCCATCCTTCTGGTGCGGATGTTTTACGAGACGCTGATATGGAATACCCAGGAGCTGCATATCACCATGATCGGCGGTTCTCTTGGAAATCTGGATAAGGTTTTAAACGTGCCGTATCCAGTTGTCTGTATCCTTACCCTGTGCCTGATCGGTCTTGCACTTAAAATCCCGGGAGAGGAAATTCGCACAAACGGGCGTCATAAGTTCTGGATCGGACTGATCTGCGCAGGCTGCATCGCCCTGGCTATGCTGTCGATGTTAATCGCCTGTACGCCGCGAAGCTCCCAGGTGATCCAGGGGGTTCAGGGACGGTATTTTCTGCCGTTTCTTCCGATTTTTCTTTTGATTCTGAAAAATCGAACAGTGGTTTTGACAAAGGATAAAAACCGTAGTATATTGTATCTGATGTGCTGTCTGAACGGGTACGCTTTGGTACGTCTGTTCAGCATTGTATGCATCCGTCTTTAAAACTTAGAAAAGTGAGGAATCCATCATGGGAAAAATCAAAGTAACATCCTGCGACATAGAGGGACTTTATGTGATCGAACCGACCGTATTCAAGGATGAGCGCGGTTATTTTGTAGAGACTTACAATCAGAATGACTTCAAGGAAGCCGGTCTTAACATGGTATTTGTGCAGGACAACCAGTCCATGTCCGTAAAAGGCGTACTGCGCGGTCTGCATTTCCAGAAGCAGTATCCGCAGGGTAAGCTGGTGCGTGCCATCCGCGGTGCCGTATTTGATGTAGCCGTTGACCTGCGTGCAAATTCCAAGACCTACGGCAAGTGGTTTGGCGTGGAACTTACTGCAGAAAACAAAAAGCAGTTTTACATTCCGGAGGGCTTTGCCCATGGCTTCTTAGTTCTGTCCGATGAGGCAGAGTTTGCTTATAAGTGCACAGATTTCTATCATCCGGGCGATGAGGGCGGTCTTGCCTATAATGATCCGGAGATCGGCATTGACTGGCCGTTTGAGGAGGGCGTGGAACTGATCATCTCAGAAAAAGACCAGAAATGGAGCGGTCTGAGAGATACCTTCAAATTTAATGAGGAATAATAGCGTATGAATTATGTGATTTCCCTGATGAAGGAAATCGTCAGGAAAAGGAAGCTGATCTGGGATCTGGCAAAGGCGGATTTCAGGAAACGCTTTGTAGGCTCATATTTCGGCGTTGTCTGGATGCTGGTTCAGCCGATCGTCACGGTGCTCATCTATTTCTTTATCTTTCAGGTGGGATTTAAGAGTGTGCCGCCGGTTCCGGGAGTTCCTTATGTACTGTGGCTGATCCCGGGCATTGTACCCTGGTTTTTCTACAGTGAGGCCTTAAACTGTGTGACAGGATGTCTCCAGGAGTACAGCTATCTGGTTAAAAAGGTTGTCTTTCAGGTAGAGGTTCTGCCAATCATCAAGCTGATCTCCTGTATGCTGGTGCATGCATTTTTTGTGGGGATCATGCTGGTCGTGTTTTTATGCTACGGACGTTTTCCGATGGCAACCTGGATCCAGATCCTGTATTACAGCTTTGCAGCAGCCATGCTTGCGCTGGCTTTCGGGTATCTGACCTCTGCGATCAACGTCTTCTTTAAGGATATGGCACAGATCGTGAGCATCTGCCTGCAGTTTGGCATGTGGCTGACTCCGATCATGTACCAGGAAACCATGTTTGCAGATAAGGCACCCTGGTTTGTGACAGCGTTAAAATTGAATCCGTTTTATTATGTGGTAGCCGGATACCGTGACAGTATGCTGACCGGAAATTGGTTCTGGGAGCGGCCTAAGCTTGGCATCTATTTCTGGGCAGTAACGATTGTGATCGGCCTGGTGGGGCTTCGGGTGTTTAAGCGGCTGCGTCCGCATTTTTCCGATGTATTATAGGATATGTATGGTTACAGTGTCAAAACTCATCTTCCACGACATGCTCGCATGTCGGTGGGAGATGGAGTTTATGACACGCCCTTCAATGAGGATGAAGTGGGGCAAAAGCACCACGGGAATCCGAATTGAAGCAGGATTGTGGGAGTGCAAAGCACGGAACAATCCGTGTAACCGAAGGTTCGGGTGTTTTGACACCCGAACCATGTACCAGTGTCGGAAATCCTATGCAAGCTCGCTTGCGAGAGGATTTTTGACCTTAGCACCATAGCATGCAGACAAGGAGGATCATATGACCGAGTTAGAATTTCGCAACAAAGTCACATGGTTCTCTTTTGTGCTTAGTATTCTGGTGATCTGGATCCATGCTTATAATGCAGAGCTGTTTTTGGGATACCAGGCAGCCACCGGTACGGTTTACATCCTGGAGCACCGTGTGGGTGACTGGTTTGGCCAGGTTGCGGTGCCGGGATTTTTCATGATCTCCGGTTATCAGTTTTACCGGGATTTTGACCTGGGAAAATTGAAGGGCAAATGGAAACGTCGGATTAAAAGCCTTTTGGTGCCCTACATTGTCTGGAACTTTCTTTACTATATCTGTTATGTACTCGCAAGCCGCATTCCTGCGGCGGCAGCTGTGATCGGAAAAGAAAAAGTGGAGTTTTCTCTGACTGCTGTAGTGAATGCCGTAGTGGGACATACCTACAACAATGTATTCTGGTATCTGTACCAGCTTTTATGGCTGGTGGCATTAGCTCCGCTTCTCTATCTTTTGTTTCGCCGATTCTGGAGCGGCCTTCTGCTTTTGGCTCTTTGCTGGATCCTGGTCAGGCTGAACAAAAGAGGATTCTTGGTAAATCCGGATGCGCTGATCTACTATGGGAGCGGTGCGATGCTGGCACTGCACTTTCGTGAGACAACAGAGGAAAGAGAAAGCAGGAAACGTTTTTTTGCCGGAGGCTTCTGTCTTGTGGCAGCGGCCGTGATTTATGCAGTCGGCTTGTGGAAGGCCTACATTCCGTTTTTTGTCCTTTGCAGGCTTAGCGCGGTGACGGGGCTTTGGCTGATGCTTCCGGGGAAAAAACTTCCGGCTGCAAGAAATTTTATGAAACATAGTTTTTTCCTGTATGCAATTCATTTTGCTATAGTACGGCTGATTAATAAAGGCGCTGCCACGTTTTTGCCGGAAGCGGTACAGGTGTGGTATGTACCGTTTGGCCTCTTTTTGATCATGCCGATCCCTGTGCTTTTGATCAGTACCGCGGCAGGAGGCTTTATGAGGCGTTTCCTGCCGGATCTGTGGAAACTTTTGACCGGCGGACGATGAGCATGATGCAGGATAAGCATCAAAAAATCCGTTTTTTGGTCCTGCAAAGCACAGACAGCGACGAGAATTACAGTGAATATAAAGGAAGACACGGAATGATTAAAAATATAGTTTTTGATATGGGGAAGGTTTTACTGGATTACGACTCCATGCGGGCGTGCCGCCATTTTGCGGAAGGAGAAGAAGATCAGAAGCTGATCTGCAGTGCCGTGTTTGATTCCCAGGAATGGACACTTTTGGACCTGGGCTTCATCTCGGAAGAAGAGGGGCTTGCCCGCATGTGCGCCCATTTGCCAAAACGTCTGAGATCGGCGGCAAAGCAGTGCTTTGATCACTGGCCGGAGTATTGCATGTGGAAAATCGCTCCTATGGAAAATCTGGTAAGGGAGCTAAAGGCGAAGGGGTATGGACTTTACATTTGCTCCAATGCTTCCATTCGCCTGACCTCCTGCTGTATGGAAGTGATCCCGGCAGCAGAATGCTTTGACGGGATGTTATTTTCCGCAGAGATTAAGTACATGAAGCCTCAGAAGGAAATGTATGAGCAGCTTTTTTTGCGTTTTGACTTAAAACCGGAAGAGTGCTATTTTATTGATGACCTGCCGATGAATATTGAGGGGGCAAGGGCCTGCGGCATGGATGGCCATTGCTTTGCAGACGGCAGCATAGAAAATTTAAAAAAAGATTTGGAGAAGATATTATTATGAGCAAGAAAACATTTGATTTTGACAAAACCAACGAGGAATTACTTGCATTCCTTGATCACAGTCCGAGCGCATTTCATGCAACGGCAAATATGTGCGGGATGTTAGATGAGGCAGGTTTTAAACGCCTGTACGAGGGGGAAAAATGGAATCTCGAGGCAGGCTGTGGCTACTATGTGACCAGAAATGATTCTGCCCTGATCGCATTTTCAATCCCGAAGCAGGAATTTAAGGGATTTCAGATCATGGCAAGTCACAGTGACTCCCCGGTATTTAAGATCAAAGCCAACGCGGAGATCGAGGTGGAAAAACAGTACGTGAAGCTGAATGTGGAAAAATACGGCGGCATGATCTGTTCTACCTGGTTAGACCGTCCGCTTTCCGCAGCAGGCCGCGTGATCGTGCGTACCGCAGACGGCATTGCATCGAAGTTAGTAAACATCGACCGTGATTTGATGATCATCCCGAATCTGGCGATCCATATGAACCGCCAGGTGAATGACGGCTATGCCTTTAATGTGCAAAAGGATATGCTGCCGCTGTTTTGTGAGGTTGCCGAGAAGCAGGTGAAGGGCTGCTTTACCGAGCTGGTGGCAAAGGAGGCAGGCGTAAAGCCGGAAGATATCCTGGATGCGGATCTTTTTGTATACAATCGCATGACCGGTACCAGATTCGGCGCAGACGGAGAGTTTTTAGCCAGCCCGCATCTGGATGATCTGCAGTGTGCCTTTGCTTCTCTGAAGGGCTTTCTTGCGGCAGAACCGAAGGAAAGTGTGGCAGTACACTGTGTATATGACAACGAGGAAGTGGGAAGCGGAACCAAGCAGGGCGCGGCTTCTACCTTCTTAAAGGATATCCTGCACCGCATCAATGCCGGGATGGGACGCACGGAGGAAGAATATCTGACGGCCTTAGCTTCCAGCTTTATGGTTTCTGCCGACAATGCACATGCCATTCATCCAAATCATACGGATGTGGCAGATCCGACCAGCCGTCCGTATTTAAATCAGGGCATCGTGATCAAATACAGTGCAAACCAGAAATATTGTACCGATGCCGTATCCGCAGCAGTCTTTAAGACCATCTGTGAGAAGGCAGAGGTTCCGTATCAGGTATTTTTAAACCGTTCCGATATTCTTGGCGGTTCCACTTTGGGCAATATCTCCGGAACCCAGGCTGCCCTCAACACGGTCGACATCGGCCTGCCGCAGTTAGCAATGCATTCCAGCTATGAGACAGCAGGAAGCCGTGATACCGCATACCTCATCGAGGCAGCAAGGGTACTTTATTCCGGAAGCTTTGCCGGAAAAGGCGATGGCAGCTATAAAATCGTATAAGGTAAATTTACATAGAAAAGGAGTTTTATTATGACAAAGATCAGAACAAGATATGCACCGAGCCCGACCGGACGTATGCATGTAGGCAACTTAAGAACCGCACTTTACGCATACCTCATCGCAAAGCATGAGGACGGCGATTTCCTGCTTCGTATTGAAGATACGGACCAGGAGCGTTTCGTGGAAGGTGCAACCGAGATCATCTACCGCACTCTGGAAAAAACCGGCCTGATCCATGATGAGGGACCGGACAAGGACGGCGGCTGCGGCCCGTATGTCCAGAGTGAGCGCCAGAAGGCCGGTATTTATCTGGAGTACGCAAAGAAGCTGATTGAAAAAGGTGAGGCTTATTACTGCTTCTGCAACCAGGAGCGTTTAAACTCCTTAAAGAAGACGGTCAACGGTGAAGAAATCATGACCTATGACAAGCACTGTCTCCACTTAAGCAAGGAAGAGGTAGAGGCAAATCTTGCAGCAGGAATGCCGTATGTCATCCGTCAGAACAATCCGACCGAGGGCACCACGACCTTCCACGATGATATTTACGGAGATATTACCGTAGATAATTCCGAGCTTGATGATATGGTCCTCATCAAATCTGACGGTTATCCGACCTACAACTTTGCAAATGTTGTGGATGATCATCTGATGGGTATCACGCATGTGGTGCGCGGCAACGAGTATCTGTCCTCCTCACCGAAGTACAACCGTTTGTATGATGCTTTTGGCTGGGAGATCCCGGTTTATGTACACTGTCCTCTGATCACGGATGAGTTCCACAAGAAGCTTTCCAAGAGAAGCGGCCATTCCTCCTTTGAGGATCTGATCGATCAGGGCTTTGTATCCGAGGCTGTTGTGAACTATGTGGCACTGCTCGGATGGTCTCCGACTGACAACCAGGAGATCTTTTCTTTAGAGGAGCTTGTGAAGGCCTTTGATTATCATAACATCAGCAAGTCTCCGGCTGTATTTGATATCACCAAGTTAAAATGGATGAACGGCGAATACTTAAAGGCCATGGACGCAGATTGTTTCTACGAGCTGGCAGAGCCGTACTTAAAGGCTGCCATCACCAAAGATCTGGACCTGAAGAAAATCGCAGGCATGGTAAAGACTCGTATCGAGATCTTCCCGGATATCGCTGCCCAGGTAGATTTCTTTGAGGAGCTGCCGGAGTATGATGTGGCAATGTACACCCATAAGAAGATGAAGACCAACTCCGAGAATTCCCTGGAGGTCTTAAAAGAGGTTCTGCCGATTCTGGAAGCGCAGGAGGATTTCAGCAATGATGCCCTCTTTGCAGCATTATCTGCATATGTATCGGAAAAAGGCTATAAGACCGGCTTTGTTATGTGGCCGATCCGCACTGCGGTATCTGGAAAACAGATGACACCGGCCGGTGCAACCGAGATCATGGAGGTGCTGGGAAAGGAAGAGTCCCTGGCACGTATCCGCAAGGGAATCGAGATGCTGAGCGCAGCAAACGCGTAAGAATGTTACAGTTAGGGCGTCTGCAGCGTAAGCTTGATTCGAGTGTCAAAACACCTGAACCTATGGTTACACGGATTTTCGCGATAAAAACCTTCCGCTGCGGACGGAATGAGGAAAGGAACCGCATTTATGGCGTTTCACGAAGCACAGCTGCAGGCAATCCATCATAAAGAAGGATCCATGATGGTGCTTGCAGGTCCCGGCTCCGGCAAAACCACCGTGATCACCCACCGGGTGAAATACCTGGTGGAGGAGTGCGGGGTGGAGCCGGGCAGTATCCTGGTTATCACATTTACAAAAGCCGCTGCGCAGGAGATGCGGCAGCGATTTGAAAAGCTGACGGATGGGCGAAGGCTCCCCGTCAGCTTTGGTACCTTTCATGCGGTGTTTTTTGCGATCTTAAAGCATGCCTACCGCTATGATGCGTCCAACATTGCCAGGGAAGAGCAGCGAACCCGGATCATACGGGAACTGGTCGACAAATTCCGGATGGAGGTGGAGGACGAGGCGGAATTTACCGCTCAGATCCTTTCGGAGATCAGCCTGGTAAAGGGCGAAATGATGAACCTGGACTACTATTATTCCAAGAACTGTTCCGAAGAAATGTTCAAAAAGCTTTATCAGGGCTACGAGACGGCTATGAAGAATAAGGGCCTTCTGGATTTTGATGATATGCTGGTGCTCTGCTATGAACTGTTTACCCAGCGCAAGGATATCCTGGCGGCTTGGCAGAATAAGTATCGGTATATCTTAATTGATGAGTTTCAGGATATCAATCGGGTGCAGTATGAGATCGTTCGGATGCTGGCAGCACCTCAGAACAATCTGTTTATCGTGGGAGATGATGACCAGTCCATTTATCGATTTCGCGGGGCAAAGCCGGAGATCATGCTGGGATTTGAGAAGGACTATCCCCAGGCAAGGCGGACGCTTTTGGGGATAAACTACCGCTCTACATGCAATATTGTGGATGAGGCAGGAAAACTGATCCGCCATAATAAGACCAGGTTTGATAAGGAGATCCGGGCTGCAAGAGGAGCCGGAAAACCGGTTGTAACCTCCGGTTTTTCCGATGCACAGGCAGAAACCAGAACCATTGTCCGGGAAATTCAGGATTATGTGCGGATGGGATATCATTTTTCGGATATCGCGGTGCTTTATCGTACCAGTATGGAGCCGCGCCTTCTGATGGAACGCCTGATGGAGTTTAACATCCCCTTCCAGATGCGGGATGCCCTGCCTAATATTTATGAACACTGGATCACGCAGGATTTTCTTACCTACATCCGTATGGCAGCAGATCCGTTGGCAGAAAAACACCAGGCAAAGCGGGCGGATGCCCTGCGCATCATCAATCGCCCGAAGCGTTACATCAGCAGAGAAGCGCTGGATGGTCAGATCATTGACTGGAATCATGTCAAATCCTGGTATCAGACAAAAGGCTGGATGGTGGAGCGGATCGAAGATCTGGAATATGATCTGAAAATCTTAAATAGGCTTGCACCGGTGGCGGCGGTAAATTACATACGCAAGGCGATCGGATATGACGAATATCTGAAGGACTATGCAGAATATCGCCGTATGAAGCCGGAGGAGCTGTTTGAACTGGCCGATCAGATCCAGGAGAGTGCGTCCGGCTACAAAACCATGGAGGCCTGGCTTCTTCATATGGATGAATACGGAAAGCAGCTGAAGGAACAGGCGCAAAACCGTGGGGAGCGAAATTTGGACTGCGTGGCGCTTATGACCATGCACAGCTCCAAGGGATTGGAATTTCCGATCGTCTATATCATGGATGCAAACGAACGGATCACGCCTCATCACAAGGCAGTGCTGGAGGCCGATTTAGAGGAAGAACGCCGCATGTTCTATGTAGCCATGACCCGGGCAAAGGATCGTCTTCATGTATACTATGCCCAGGAGCGCTACGGAAAGCCCCAGGAACGGTCACGGTTTATTGACGAATACCTGTATCCTGACGGCGCACCGCCCGGTGAATTTCGCCCGAAGCCGCGGCAGAATGCAGCCGTAAAAGGCCGGAAGCCGACCGGTTAAAGGAAGCCAGAAAATCAGAGCCTGCAGAGAATGACGACTTAGAGAAGATCAGAACAGTCGAACAGAACAGACATGGAATGGAAAGGCGGCGCGGTGATGGAAAAACGGATAGACGAAGGATCTGAGAAACAAAAGAATAGCTCGGAACGCGAGCTGAACAAGCAGCAGGGGCTGGTGCATATTTACTGCGGAAACGGAAAAGGAAAAACATCCGCAGCGGTAGGTCTGGCAGTCCGCGCGGCAGGCCGCGGCATGAAGGTTTTGATCGTCCGCTTTCTGAAAACCGAAAATTCCGGGGAGGTCGAAGTACTGCGAAGCATCCAGGGGATTACCGTAACACCCTGTGACCGCACCTTCGGCTTTGTATTTCGCATGACGTACGAGCAGAAAAAAGAAGCAGCACTCTACTACCAGAACCGGTTTGACATGGCTGTGCAGGAAGCGGCTTTGGGGCAGTATGACCTTCTGATCCTGGATGAGATACTGGCTTCCTGCAATTACGGCATGATAAACGAGGAGTCGGTAAGGCAGTTTTTGCAGAACAGATCCGAAAACCTGGAGGTTGTTTTAACCGGGCGGGATCCGTCCGAAAAGCTTCTTGAGCTTGCAGATTATGTCTCAGAAATCTGCATGAAAAAGCATCCCTACGAGAAGGGGATCCCGGCTCGCAAAGGAATTGAGTTTTAGTTATTGCTTTTATGACAGCTATCTGATAAAGTGGAGTTGTAATGTTATTCGACAGACGAAACCAAAAAAGTGAGGTACATGATTATGGCAAAGAACCAGAACGAAGAGATGGATTTAGAACAGGAAGAGATGACTGTCACCCTGACTTTGGATGACGGCAGCGAGGTAGAGTGCGTGGTACTCACCATCTTCGAGGCAGGCGGCCGTGACTATATCGCACTGCTCCCGACCGAGGGTGCAGAGGAAGAAGAGGGAGAGGTATACTTATATCGCTATGAGGAAGATGCCGACGGCAACCCGAGCTTAGATAACATCGAGGATGACGACGAGTACGAGATCGTGGCAGATGCCTTCGACGAGCTGCTTGACGACCAGGAGTTCGACGAGATCGTAGGAGAGGACGAGCTCGACTAAAAAATTTATATGCAACGTCAACGTTATCGATAAAGTTCCGAAAGCGCCCGCTCCACCACACATAAACGCATTCACGGCAATTTTCTGTCCGTTTTGCTCTGTCGCCTATTAGACAGGTCTACCGCAAACTCGCTCACTGCGTTCGCTCAGACAGGCTCCCGACCTGTCGCTATACTCACAAAACGGACAAAATT